>JBEPYA010000100.1:0-11908 GCA_041641615.1 Salinigranum sp.
CGCCCTCGACGTCGACGCCGTGGCCCTCGCTGTCGACGACGTCGGGCTCTCTGTCGGTGACGTCCGCTTCGGTATCGGCCGCTTCGTCGGCCTGCTCACTTTCGTCTGACATATCCTGTCCGTTACGGGTTCGACCGCATATGTCTGTTGCTTGCAGCGAGTGCGCACTGAGCGAGGGGGTGGCGGAGGACCGCACGCCGAGCAGTGGGAGCGACACGCTTATTCGGCCGAATCGACCACTCATTGACGATGACCGGCACTGCCGAAGGTACCGTCGACGCCGCACCCGAGGAGACCGAGGCGTTCCGACGGACGTGCGAGACGCTCGTCGAGCGCATTCTCGACGGCGACGTCGACGCTGACTCGCTCGAGGGGGCGAAACTGGAGGCGTGCTCGGAACACTCCTCGCCGAAGGTGCCGAAGAACACGGACGTCCTCCAGCACGCGCCCGAAGAGCGGAGAGACGACGTCGTAGAGGTCGTCCGCCGCAAACCCGTCCGGACGGCGTCGGGCGTCTCGCCGGTCGCCATCATGACCTCGCCGCACATGTGTCCGCACGGGAAGTGTCTGTACTGTCCCGGCGGGCCGGCCTCGGAGTTCGACTCGTCGCAGTCGTATACGGGCCACGAACCCGCCGCCGCGCGGGGCGAGCAGAACGACTACGACCCCTACGGACAGGTGACGCTCCGTCTGGAACAGCTCCGCCACATCGGCCATCCGGTCGACAAGGCCGAACTCATCCTGATGGGCGGGACGATGACCGCACGGAGCCACGACTACCAGGAGTGGTTCGTCAAGCGCGCGCTACAGGCGATGAACGAGTACGACCTCGACTCGGAGCCGAACCCCGCGGAGGGGCGGTCGTTCGCAGAGGACCCCGAGGAGTACGAGTTCCGCTACGTCGAGGACGTCATCGCGGAGAACGAGACGGCCGACGTCCGCTGTGTGGGGATGACGTTCGAGACGAAGCCCGACTGGTGTGACCCCGAGCAGATCGGCAGAATGCTCCGCCTGGGCGGGACGAAGGTCGAGGTGGGCGTCCAGACGACCTACGAACGGATCAACCGCGAGATGCACCGCGGCCACGGCACTCTGGCGTCGGTCGACGCCAATCGACGGCTACGGGACGCGGGGTTCAAGGTGGGCTTTCACATGATGCCCGGCCAGCCGGGGATGACCCGCGAGATGTGCGTCGAGGACTTCAGGCAGCTGCGAGACAACCCGAAGTGGCGGCCCGACTACCTCAAGATCTACCCGACGCTGGTGGTGAGAGGGACGAGGGTGTACGACCAGTGGCGGCGCGAGGAGTTCCAGCCGCTCACGAACGAAGAGGCGGCCGACGTCGTCGCGGAAGCGATGGGGCTCGTCCCCGAGTACACCCGGCTCCAGCGTGTCCAGCGCGACATCCCCGCGGACTTCATCGACGCCGGCGTCTGGAAGTCGAACCTTCGACAGCTGGCCGAGCAGCGCGCAGCCGAGAAGGGCATCGAACCCCGAGACATCCGGGCCCGCGAGGTCGGAATGAACGACGCCGACCCCGACCCCGAGCGGGTCGAACTGCGTGTGAAAGGATACGACGCGGCCGGCGGGCGCGAGCAGTTCCTCGCGTTCGAGGACCCCGAAGCGGACCTCCTCATCGGCTTCTGTCGGCTCCGGTACCCCTCGTACTCGCCGTACGGGGACCGTCCCGACGCCGACCCGGTCCGCGCGGAGCTGCAGGACGCTGCCATCGTCCGCGAGCTCCACGTCTACGGGAGCGAGGTCGGCCTCGGTGGCGAGGGCGACTGGCAACACCGCGGCTACGGCAAGCGGCTCATCGGAGAGGCTGAACGCCGGGCCGGCGAGGACGGCTTCTCGAAGCTCGCGGTCATCTCCGGCATCGGCGTCCGCCAGTACTACCGCGAGAAGCTCGGGTATCGGCAGGACGGGCCGTACGTGTCGAAGCGGTTGTAAGCGGTTGTAGTGAGGTTTTGGTCCAGGTTTTGCGCGAACGAGTGGAACGAGTGAGCGGAAAAGCTGGGGTCGGGCGTGTCGAAGCAGTTGTAAGCGGTTGTAGTGGATTTTTGGTCCAGGTTTTGCGCGAACGAGTGGAACGAACGGCGACGTCACCGCTCGAAGACGTACACCGCTCCCGCCGTGGTCCCCCCGTCGTCGTCGAAGAGTGCGCTGGCGGCGAGCGTGTCGTCGTCCATCGACACGGCGAACCCGAACAGGTCACCCGGCGAGAGCCCGTCGGGAACCACCTTCGTCGGGGGCGCGTCGAGGTCGGCGAGGTCGTAGACGTAGACGGCACCGGCCTGGGTCCCCTCGCCGTCGTCGAAGGGGACGTCGCCGTGAGCCGGTAGCCGTCGTCGCTCTTCTCGACGAAGTGCGGTCGGAGCCGCGAGAGGTGGTAGTTGAACTGGCCGCTGTCGCCGACGCCGACCCGTCCTCTGAGGTCCGAGAACGAGACGGAACGGTCCCGGGCGGCGTCGAGCGCACGCAGGACGTCCAGTCGAGTCGCGTCCGCGAGTCTCCCGAAGGCATCCGCGGGTGCCAGTTCCTCGCCCGTCATGGGCCGAGTTACGGGGAGTGCGACAAAGAACCTGCCCCGGCTCCCGTGTCGAGTTTCCCACCGAGAGGCGAGTGAAGAACGTTTCAGTCCGTTCGGTTACAGAAACATCCTTCAGAAATCACTTATGTGGTCCCCGACCGCACAACCGATCGGGCCCTCCGCCCACGCATCATGCAATATCAGCCGCCCACCCACGCCGGCGACGGTTCCCGTTCCCCACCCTCCGTCGCCGCCTCGCTGACGCTCGCTGCCCTCCTCGTCGTCGGACTCTGGTCTCCGGTCGCGGCGCTCGTTTCGATCGGTGCTCTCGGCACCCTCGTCGCTGCGACCGCGGTCGGAAGGGGTTCCCGGCGGGAACGACCCGTTCATCCGTCGTCGCCGGTGCGCCGGTGAGTCCTCCGGAGACGCCGTCGAACGGGTCGAAAGTATCGGAGTTCGGATACGACGCCGCGGGTCCTCAGAGGTCGCGGACCATCTCCACGTGTGGGATGCCCGCCTCCTCGAACTCCTCGCCGACCCGTCGGTAGCCCCGGTTCTCGTAGAAGCCCTCGACGGGTGTCTGTGCGTGGAGGACGAGCGTCTCGAACCCCTCCCGCTCTGCGGTGGCCTCGACGGCGTCCATCAGTCGGGCCCCGAGTCCTTCGCCGCGGCACCGAGCGTGGACGGCGACGCGCTCGACTTTCGCGCGTCCCTCGTCGTACGGGCGGAGTCGGGCCGCGCCGACCGCCTCGCCCTCGTCGTACGCGACGAAGTGCGTCGCCGCGCCGAGGTCGTCGAACTCGTCGACCTCCAGTTCGGGCGGCACGTCCTGCTCCTCGACGAAGACTGCTCGGCGGACTGCGAGGGCGGCCGCGAGTCCCTCGTTACTCTCGACACGTTCGACCTGTCGTGTCACCTCGCCCGGTACGACGAGCGCAGGTATGAGTCTCACGTTCGCCGCCGACGTCTCGGTCTAGCCACACTCCGCCCCGACCGGTCAGAAGCGACACCCCTTTTCGGCGTCCGCTGATACCGAGAGGACATGGACCCGAAGCAGGAGCTTTCGAGCGTCGACCTCGCAGCCCTCGTCACCGAACTCAATCGATACGAGGGCGCGAAGGTCGACAAGGCCTACTTATACGGAGAGGACCTCCTGCGCCTCCGCATGCGCGACTTCGACCGCGGCCGCGTCGAACTCCTCGTCGAGGTCGGCGAGGTGAAACGGGCGCACGTCGCCGCCGCCGAACACGTCCCCGACGCTCCCGGGCGGCCGCCGAACTTCGCGATGATGCTTCGGAACAGAATCGCCAACGCGGACTTCGTCGGCGCCGAGCAGTACGAGTTCGACCGCATCCTCGTCTTCGAGTTCGAACGCGGCGACGAGCGAACCAAGATCGTCGCCGAGCTGTTCGGCCAGGGGAACATCGCCGTCCTCGACGAGACGGACGAGGTGATCCGCAGCCTGGAGACGGTGCGCCTGAAGTCACGCACCGTCGCGCCCGGCGCGCAGTACGAGTTCCCCTCCTCACGGCTGAACCCCCTCACCGTCGGGTTCGACACGTTCCGCCGGCAGATGGCCGAGTCGGACACCGACGTCGTGCGGACGCTCGCGACCCAGTTGAACCTGGGCGGGCTCTACGCCGAGGAACTCTGCACGCGCGCGGGCGTCGAGAAGACGCTCGCCATCGAAGACGCCTCGGATGAGGAGTACCGGGCGATACACGACGCCATCGCCGACCTCGCCGCGCAGTTGAGATCCGGCGACTTCGACCCCCGGGTGTATCTCGACGACGACCGCGTCGTGGACGCGACGCCGTTCCCCCTGCGTGAGCGAGAGCGCGAGGGACTGGACGAAGAGGCGTACGATACGTTCAACGAGGCGCTCGACGCGTACTTCTACCGGGTGCAGTTCGAGGAGGAACAGGAGGGGGAGAAAGGCGACGAGCGTCCGGACTTCGAAGAGGAGATCGCCAAGCAGGAGCGCATCATCGAACAGCAGGAGGGTGCCATCGAGGGCTTCGAAGAACAGGCTCAGGCCGAACGCGAGAAGGCCGAGAAACTCTACGCGCGGTACGACCTCGTCGACGAGGTACTCTCGACCGTACGCGGTGCCCGCGAGCAGGGCGTCCCGTGGGACGACATCGAGGAGAAACTCGGCGCCGGGGCCGAGCGGGGTATTCCCGCGGCCGAGGCGGTCGTCGGCGTCGACTCTGCGGAGGGGACCGTGACGATCGACCTCGACGGGACGCGCGTGACCCTCGACGTCTCGATGGGCGTCGAAAAGAACGCCGACCGCCTCTACACCGAGGCCAAACGTATCGAGGAGAAGAAGGAGGGCGCGCTGGCCGCCATCGAGGACACCCGCGAGGAACTGGAGGCGGTGAAAGAACGCCGCGACGCCTGGGAGGCCGACGATGAGGACGACGAGGACGACGAGGAGGAGGCCGAGGAGATCGACTGGCTCTCGCGGAAGTCCATCCCCATCCGGCAGCCGGAGCACTGGTACGAGCGATTCCGGTGGTTCGAGACGTCGGACGGCTTCCTCGTGGTGGGGGGACGGAACGCCGACCAGAACGAGGACCTCGTGAAGAAGTACCTCTCGAAGCACGACCGGTTCTTCCACGCGCAGGCGCACGGCGGCCCCGTCACCGTGTTGAAGGCCTCGCGACCGTCGGAGCCGTCGAACCCGGTGGAGTTCCCGGAGTTGACGCTCGAAGAGGCCGCGCAGTTCGCCGTCTCGTACTCCTCGGTGTGGAAGGACGGCCGCCACGCGGGCGACGCGTACATGGTGACGCCGGACCAGGTGTCGAAGACGCCCGAGAGCGGCGAGTACCTGGAGAAGGGGGGGTTCGTCATCCGCGGCGACCGCACCTACTTCCGCGACTGCGAGGCACGAATCGCGGTCGGCATCCGCTGTGAGGGCGAAACGCGTGTCATCGGCGGGCCGCCGTCGACCATCGAACCGCAGGCGGTGACGACCATCACCCTCGAACCCGGCCGCTACGCCCAGAACGACGCGGCGAAGATGTGTTATCGGGAGTTCAAAGAACGGTTCGCGGACCAGTCCTTCCTCCGGAAGGTCGCCAGTCCGGACCGGATTCAGGAGTTCCTACCCCCCGGTGGGAGCGAACTGCGGGACGTGTGAGCACGACTCGCGCTCGAACCGTCACGAGTCGTCTGCGTCGACTCGTTTTGACATCCGTAACGTTCTGTTTATCTGATGGAAGGGTCGGCATACATAATACCTCAGATAGCGTGGGTGTTGCAGAGCAACTGCAGGCTACAGCGGCCGGTGTGCCCGTGGCGGCAGGCTCGGTGACAACTCATGATCGAAGAATCACTCAGATACCTGCGCAGCAGCGAAGAGTGGATCAAAACCGTCCTCCTCGGGGGCGTACTGACCCTCTTCGGTTTCCTCCTCATCCCCCTGTTCATCGTGGTGGGCTACTACGTCCGCGTCCTCCGCGGCACGATGCACGACGAGAGCGAGCCCCCGATTTTCGACGACTGGGGCGAGATGCTCATGGAGGGGCTGAAAGGCTTCGCCATCTACCTCGTCTACGGGCTCATCCCCGGCATCATCGGCGCGATCATCGCGTTCATCGGCGTCGGTGGTGCAGTCGCCGGTAACTCGGGTGCCGCGGGCGTCGTCGGCGGACTGGTCGCCCTCGTGGGCTTCCTCGTCGCGCTCGTCCTCGGGCTCGCGGCGGCGTACATCGTGCCCGCCGCACTCGCGAACTTCGTCGAGAAGGACGACGTGATGGCCGGGTTCGCGTTCGGCGAGATCCGCGAAGTCATCACGACCAAGGCGTACGCGATGGGCTGGCTGACGGCGTTCGCGCTGCTCCTGGGTGCGGGTATCCTCACCTCCGTCCTGAGCATCGTGCCCATCATCGGGACCGTCATCGGCGTCTTCGTGACGTTCTACGCGGCGGTCGCGGCGTTCTACGTCATCGGCCACACCTGGGCTGACGTCCACCCCGTCGACCTCCACGAGGAGGAGGGGATACCCGGCGAGCAGCCTGCCATCTGAGCCGCGACGCGGCTAGCTCGGCCCGATTCGGCGCTTCCTATCTCCTGTTTTCGTTCCGGCGAGCGGAGCGTGTTACACACAAGAACTAACTCCGCGCCCGGTCACCGGGCGGGTGATGCTCTCCGATGCACTGTCGTTTCCCCGTGGAGGCGACGACTGGCTGTCGACCCTTCTCGTCGGTGGTATCCTGACCATCCTCTCGTTCCTGATCCTCCCCGCGTTCGTCCTCCAGGGCTACCTGGTTCGGGTGCTCGACGCCGCCGCCCGCCGTGAGCGCACCCCGCCGTCGTTCACTCAGTGGGGGGCGCTCTTCGTCGACGGGCTGAAAGTGTTCGTCGTGAACCTCGTCTACGGGCTCGTCGTCCTGATTCCGCTCGCACTGCTCCTCGGCGGGGTGTTCATCGTCGTCCCCGGCGAGCCGATGTCGGCGGAGTCGGGGATGACGCCCCCGCCACCGACCGGGTCGGGCGGCGGGCTCCTCGTCGTCGTCTTGCTGTTCGCACTCGTGGTCGTCTTCGGCCTCCTGATTGCGTACTTCCTCCCGGCGGCGCTGGCGAACTTCGCCATCGAGGGAAACATCGGCGCGGCGTTCGCCCTGCGGACCATCGCGTCGGGGGCGTTCACCGGTGACTACGCCGTCGCGTGGCTGCTCGCGGTCGTCGTCGGCGTCGTGGGGGGTCTCGTCGGCTCCGCGCTCTCGGCAGTCGTCGTCGGGTTCTTCCTCCTCTTCTACGTCCAGGTGGTCCTCTACTACCTCGTGGGCCGAGGGTTCGCCGCCGGCCTCTCGAAGAAGGAGTGGACCGAGCCGTGAGCGCGCCGCCACCCGGTTCTACTGCGACGGTGGGTTGAGCACGCTCGCCCCCCACGAGCCGTCAGTTGATGCTGCGTGGACGCCTCTCTACGACGATGACGAGACCGCACGGCTGGCGGGAATCAGTGGGTTTGCTCACGAGCGAGCGGCGACGCGCCCGGGTGGGCGGCGACGACAGCTGTGCCCACCCGCGCGAGCGACTGACCTACCTCGGGCAGACGAGCGCCACCGGGTTCTTCCAGTGTGCGGTCTGTGACGGCGTCGTCATCGAGTGGTGATCCTGAGAGCGTCGTCGAACGGCGAGCCCGTGACCGAGTCGGCGTCGACTGCGTCGCCCACGCCCGTCCCCGCGCGGCGGGAGCGACCAATGACAAGACACGTAACGCCCCACCTCCGAACACGGATATGCGCATCGTGAGCCGGGGTCGCGGCGAGGAGGGGCGCGAGCGGATGACGCTCGTCCCCGAGAACGTCGACGACCTCTGGCACCTCTCGTACGTGCTCGAACCGGGCGACCTCGTCTCGGGCGACACCACCCGGCGCATCCAGCGCAACGACGAACAGATGCGGGACACGGGCGGCGAGCGCGAACACCTCCACGTCACGCTCTCCGTGGAGGACGTCGAGTTCGCGCGCTTCGCCAACCGCCTGCGCGTGGGAGGCGAGATCGTCGGCTGCTCCCGCGAGGACCAGCTCGGGCACCACCACACGCTGAACGTCGAGGAGCGCTCCGAGATCACCGTCGAGAAACGCTTCAAACCCGACCAGGTGGACAGAATCGAAGAGGCGGAGCAGGCGACCGAGAACCCCGACGTCGCTATCGTCACCGTCGAAGAGGGGGAAGCGTACATCCACACCGTCGCTCAGTACGGCACCGAGGAGTACGCCTCGTTCACCCGGCCGACCGGGAAGGGCGACTACGCCCGTCCGCGAACCGAACTGTTCGACGAGGTGGGGAAGGCGCTGTCGCACCTGGACGTCGACGCGGTCATCCTCGCCGGCCCTGGCTTCACGAAGAGCGACGCCCGCGACTACATCGCCGAGGAGTACCCCGACGCGACCGAGAAGATCGTCACGACGGTCGACACCTCGGGCGTCGGCGACCGCGGCGTCCACGAGGTGCTCAAACGCGGTGCCGTCGACGACGTGCAGGAGGAGACGCGCATCGCCGAGGAGTCGCGGCTCATCGACGACCTGATGGACGGCATCGCCGAGGGAGCCAAAGTCGCCTACGGCATCGAGGAGACCGCCGAGGCCGCCGAGTTCGGCGCGGTCGAACATCTGCTCGTCCTCGACGCTCGACTCAGGGACGAGCGCCAGGGCGGGGGGGAGTGGGACGTCGACGTGAACGACGTCATCGAGACGGTCGAACAGAAAGGTGGTGACGTGACGGTGTTCTCCGCCGAGTTCGCCCCCGGACAGCAGCTGAAGAACCTCGGCGGCATCGCGGCGCTGTTGCGGTATCGGCTGGGGTGAACCGATTCACACGCGTGCTCCGCGCCGACCGGTGAGCCGCGGAGACTGGGTCCGACGACGGGGCCGGGGTCGCGGAGGTCACCGACACCGGCGTGCCGTGCGCGGACTCGGTCGATCACTCAGTCCTGTCCGGCCTCGACGTCGATCTCCTCGAAGGTGACTGCCACGGTCTCGCCGTATCGGTCGCCGTTCTGCTCGTCGTGGCGGTGGAACTCGGGCGGTTCGACCGTCACGTGCATGTCGTAGGTTCCCGACTCCGGCACTTCGACGTTCGATCCGTAGTGGTAGACGCCGGGGTGCCACAGGAACGAGAGGTCGAAGGGACCGAACTCCTCGCCGTCCCGTTCGAGCGTGGCCGTGACGCCGCAGTGCGGAACGAACCGGTGGTCCTCGCGGTCGGCGACGACGACTTCGAGGTGGCAGTTCTCCTCGTCGGGTTCGTCGAGTTCGAACTCACCTTCGTCGACGAGCCGGTACATCGGTTCGGCTTCCTCCTGTGCGTAGCCGACGACGTAGTCCCCCGCGGTCGTCGTCCCTCCGTCGTTAGCGACGGTCGTGGCCATGTACATGACCGATGTCAGATAGGCCGCTCCCTCGGTTCGAGACTGCTGAAGCTGGTTCTCGTCGACCTCGTCACTCGGCTGCTTCTCGGGGTTGTCGGGCATCGAGTGCGAATCACGACTCGCGCCGTAACTGTCGGCTGCTTGTAATGGCAAACAGCTCCGAGGTGCCCACCACGGACACACTCCCGGGTGAGCACGGACTCGTCGAACGGCCTCCGAGAGGGCCAGCGACCCCGGCAGTAACCGTTTACTCCCTCGAAGCCCGAGTACGACCGTGGCTGAGGGATCGAAACGGACGCTGATCGAGCGGGTCGACCGCTACCTCGACTACACGTTCTTCGCCGCGATGGAGGTGAACGTGCTGGTCATTCCCGTGCTGTGGCTTCTCCTGGTCGCGGCACACCCCATCGAGGTCTCACTCTCGGCGATGACAGCGCTCGCGGCCGCCTCGGTCGTCGTCGGGACCCTGCGCGGCGGCTACGTCGACGTGGGGTGGTGGCCGAGACCGGGACACCTCGGGACGCTCCCGGTTCGAGCGGCGTACTACGGCGTCGTCGTCGGGATGGCGACCTACGTCGGCGTGCAGGCCCAGCTAGCGACGGGCTCACCGTGGCTCGGTGTCGGTGTTCCGGTCGTCGTCTCCGTTCTGGTTCTCCTCCCCTTCCCGTGGTTCCTCTCGCGGTTCGAGCGCCTGGCGAAGATCCGGCCCGCGTGGGCCTGACTCTCTCTTCTGGACTCGGCGCGCGACCAACGTCGTGCAGTAGCTCAGAACGCCTCGCTCGCGGGCGAGAAGTCGACGGTCGTTCCGAGTCCTCGCTCGCGAGCGCGTTCGTACAGCAAGAAGGCGGCGGCGACGGTCTCGATGCCCGTCCCGCCGGAGTCGAAGACGGTTATCTCCTCCTCGGTGGTGCGTCCCTCTTCGACGCCGGCGACGACCTCGCCCAGTTCGGCGTGGATGTGCGACTCGTCGACGACGCCCTCCTCCATCGCGAGGAGGAACGACCCCGCGTCCGTGGTGGCCCGCTTGCGGAGGTCCGGGACGTACGTCGCCCGTTCGATGGTCTTCGCGTCGAGTTCGCGCTTCTCGGCGTGGTACTGACCCATCGCGGTGATGTGGGTGCCGGGGTCGAGCTCGTCGCCGTCGAACACCGGTTCGCTCGCGGTGGTCGCCGTCACGACGATGTCGGCGTCCTCGACGGCGGCGGAGGGGGAGGCGACGGCCGCGACGCTCGCGTCGAGTTCGCGACCCATCTCACCCGCGAACTTCTCTCGGTGCTCCTTCGTGGGCGAGTAGACCCACACGGTGTCGAGATCGCGGACCGTCGCGAGCGCGCGGAGCTGCCCCCGTGCCTGTGCGCCGCTACCGATGAGCGCGACGGAGGTGGCGTCCTCGCGAGCCAGCGCGTCTGCGCCGACCGCTCCGGCGGCACCCGTCTTGTATGGGTTCATGTGAGCCCCGTCGATGACGGCGAGCAGTTCGCCCGACGCCGAATCGAACAGTGGGGTGACGAACCAGGCGTCGCGCGCGCTGAAGCCGGCGCTGTACATGTAGCCGCCCATCGCGCCCGTCTCGGGCAGCACCGCCCCGTACGTCGTGAGCATCCCCGGCGGGTCGTCGGGGAGGAACTTCGTCCGCGGCTCCGCCGGTGCTCCCTCACCGCGCTGGCGATACCCCTCACGGACCGCGTCGACGTACTCGTCGGGCGTCGCGAGTCCGGCCAGATCGTCGCTCGAGAGGAACAGCGTCTCGGTCATATCCGCCGAGAGGGTGTCGAGCGGCAAAACCGTGGGGGATGAGGCGACTGCTCGCCGGTGTGGTCAGCGCGTGACAGCGAAGCGAGCGAGAAGAGGAGAGAGGGCGTGCTGGATACGGTCTCAGGCCTGCTCGGGGAGCGGGGCGTTGGTCTCGGCGGGTTCCGTCGGCGTCGGCTGGGGGATCGTCCCCGTCGGGTCGACCGGTCCATTGACGAACAGCGCGTGGCCGACGACGAGGCCCGACACACCGGCACCGAGCGGGACGGCCGTCGTCAGCTCCAGACCCACGACGACCAGGACGGCCGTGAGTCCGAGGAGGGTCAGCGGAATGATACCGAGCACGTAGTCGTAATATCCAGCCATAATACAATCCATACTATGCTTGCACCCCATATAATTCTTTGGCATGTCTCACCGGTAAGAATTCTATACTTTGCGTGTGTGTTTTCTATAAGTTATAGAGATATAACCGCCTCAGCGGACGGCAGAACTCCGAACGGCGGAAGTCCAGCGTGTTGCCCTCCCGTCGACAGGTGCGTGCGCTGACACCATCTACGCGGACCCGAAGGGGTAAATCACCCGGCGCTCTGCACTCACGTGTGAATCGGAACGACCGCTCTATCGTCGCACTGGTGAGCCTCGCCCACGGGATGGTCCACACCTACGAGCTGTCGATTCCGATCTTCGTCTCCATCTGGCTCGTCGAGTTCTCGGCGGTCGACCTCGGCTTCACGCAG
>JBEPYA010000100.1:11918-12850 GCA_041641615.1 Salinigranum sp.
TCGACACGGCCGGATACGGACTGTTCGGCGCGGGAGCGCTCCCCAGCGGCGTACTCGTCGACCGGGTAGGGTCGCGCCGGCTCATCCGCGCCTGCCTGTTCGGCATGGCCGCGTCGTTCCTCCTCTTGGCAGTCTCGCCCGGGCTCGTCGCCGTGACGGTCGCCCTCCTCGTCTGGGGGCTCGCGGCGTCGGTCTACCACCCCGCGGGGCTCGCTCTCCTGTCGAAGGGCGTCGAGGAGCGCGGGACCGGCTTCGCGTATCACGGCATCGCCGGAAATATCGGACAGGGCGGTGGCCCGCTCGCGACGACGCTCCTGCTCCTCTTCTTCGACTGGACGGTCGTCGCGGCGCTTCTGGCCGTTCCCGCGCTCGTCGCGGGACTGTACGCCTCGCGCGCGGAGTTCGACGAGACCGCGGCGGTCGCCGCGACGGACGGCGGTGAGCGCTCGGATGGAGCGCGAGCCTCGTCAGAGCCTTCTGACGGCGGTGAGCGCTCGGACGACGATGCCGGCGAGGGCACGGCCGCCGACGGTGGGTCGAAGGCCTCGTCCGGCGTCGACTCCTTCGCGGAGTTCCGCTCGGAGTCGCTTCGGCTCTTCGCCGGCGGGTTCGTCCTCGTGTTCGTCGTCGCGCTCTGTTCCGGACTCTACTACCGTGGCTTCCTGACGTTCCTCCCCGGTGTCCTGGAGTCTGTTCCCGGCTTCGAGCCGTTCCCGCTGTCGGCGGTGCTCCCGGTCGACGTCGCCCGGGCCATCGGCGGGGGGTCACAGCTCGTCCGCCCCGAGCGGTACTTCTACGCCGGCCTCCTCGTCGTCGGCGTCTTCGGCCAGTACGCCGGCGGGAAGCTCTCGGACCGAATCGAAGTCGAGAAGGGAATCGTCGTCGGCTTCGGCTCCCTGGCGCTCCTCGCCGTCGTCTTCCTCCCCGTCGCC
>JBEPYA010000101.1:0-12798 GCA_041641615.1 Salinigranum sp.
CTTCCTCAAACGACCGGGCGTCGCCGAGACGCTCGACTGGGCGCGGGCCGTGGCCGAACTCCGCCCGCCCGACGACGACTCCGACATCGACGCCGAGGAGATCGAGCGCACCATCGGCACCCTCCTCAAGGAAGTCGAGGACGTCCAGCGGGTGGATTCGACGCTGCTGGAACGCCTCGAACGGGCGGCGCGCGAGGCGCGCGAGGCCGAGGCCAGCGAACGAGGCGAGCACGGCGAACAAAACGAGAACAGCGTCGACGGCCAGGTCGAACAGGCGACGAGCGACGGCACGGGCGACTCCTGAACCCGAACACATATGGACTCCTTCGACGAGACGCCCGACTTCGTCGCCGCCCGCGACCACGTCCTCGGGGAGGTGGTGTCGTTCGCCCGGACCCTCCGTCGGAACGGCCTGTCGGTGCCGGCGAACGCCGCGCTCTCGGCGACGGAGGCGCTGTGTGCCGTGGGGCTCCGCGACCGCGACCGTGTCTACGCGGCGACGCACGCGACCCTCGTCACCGACGCCCGCGACACGGAGACGTTCGAGTCACACTTCCCCGAGTTCTGGTACCGCCTCCGCACCGGGTTAGAGGCGACCGCCACGAGCGACGACGTCGGCGACCGGTCGGCCAGCGGCGCGTTCTTCGGAGCCGACGACGAGACAGAGGAGTCAGTCGCCGCGAGCGGCGGCGATCCGGCCGGGAACGGGGGCGGCAGCGACGCAGACGACGACGCGGTCCGAGAACGGCGACTCGTCGACCACGACACCGACGCGGGCGACCTCGACGAGACGGCGGGCGAGCGGAGTCGCGCCTCGACCTACAGTGCCGGGGGCGCAGGGAGCGAGGTCGACGAGGAGGGGCGGAGCCGCGCCATCGACCGGAACGCGGTCCGCGAGTTCGAGCGGGCGCTCTCGACGCTCTCGGGTCGGCGGTGGACCGCGGGTGGCGGCCGACAGGTCGACGCGCGGCGCGCCCTCCGGTCGAGCGTCAGCACCGGCGGCGCGATCGTCTCGCTGCCGACCCGGGGGCGCAAACCCACGGCGTTCCGCACCTGTCTCCTCGTCGACGTGAGCCAGTCGGTCCTCGATACGGTCGACCGCGGCTTCCTCCTGCAGTTTCTCGACACGCTCGTCGCGGACGGCCGCGGCGTCCGCGTCTTCTTCTTCGACACCGACATCCGCGAGGTGACGGACGTGTTCACGGCGTCGCGCGGGAACCCCGCGGTCGCGCTCGAACGCGCCCAGGTGGCGTGGGGCGGCGGGACGAAGATCGGTCACGCGCTCTCGAAGCTCCGAACCCACTGGCCCGACGCCGTCGACCGCCGGACGGTCACGCTCGTCGTGAGCGACGGCCTCGACGTCGGTGACGTCGCCGACCTCGAACGCGGGATGACGTGGCTCGCGGGGCGGTCCCGGGCCGTCCTCTGGTTGAACCCGCTCGCGGCCTCGGCGAAGTACGAACCGACCTGCCGGGGGATGGCGGCGTCGCTCCCGTACGTCGACGGCCTCTTCGCGCTCGCGGGCCCCGAGGACCTCTCGGAGGTGGCACGCCAGATCCGACGGCACGGGCCGCACGGCTCCATCGGCTACGAACACGACTTCAGGGAGCGAGCGGGAGAGACGGGGGTGACCTGAGCTGTCCCCCCCCACCGACGCCGAGGCCGTCGTCCGCGAGGTGCGCGAGACGCTCTCGGTGCGGGCCGCAGCGGCGGCGGACCCACAGGTCACCGTCGGCGACCGTGCCCTCTTGATGTCGTGTTATCACCCCGACGAGGGGACGCTGGCGGGCGTCGCCCACCGGCCATCGGAACCCGTCACGGACCCGGTCGCGCCGGACGCGATCGTCGAGCAGCTGGCGCGGGAGGCGACCGACGCGCCCGCCGGCAGCGTCGTCCGGGCTGTCGGCCTCGCGACGCTCAACGCGCTGTCGGTCGGGATGGTGGAGTGGCTCGTCGGCGACCCGATGGCGGCGCTCGACGCGTCGGTGGAGACGGTCGCCACCGTGGGCCTGTTCCGCCCCGCGTTCAGGAAGTTCGGCGACGTCTCCGTCCGCGTCGTCGAGCGCGACCCGGGGAGCGTCGCCCCCGAGTCGCTCCCCGAGCGCGTCCCGACGGCGCTCTTCTCCCCCGACGAAGTCGACACGGCGTTCGCCGGGGCGGACGTCTGTTTCATCACCGGGTCGACGCTCGTCTACGGCGGCATCGACGCGTATCTCGCGGCGGCCAGGGAGGCGTCGATTCCGCTAGTGGTCGTCGTCGGGGCGACCGCCTCGATGCTTCCCGACCCGCTGTTCGACCGCGGTGTCGACCTCGTCGCCGGCGCGCGGGTCGGCGACGTCGCGAGCGTCCGCGAACACATCGCCGCGGGCGACTGCGGGACGGATCTCCACGACGCGGGGTTACAGAAGGTGTACTGCGCGGCCGACTCGCCCCTCCCGGGGCTACAGTTACCAACGGAGCGACCCAACACAGAACCATGAGCGACACACACGGCACGGACGACCCGACGGACGCCAACTGGAGCGTCCCCGAGACGGAGGTACTGGCACAGGCACGCCGACTGTTAGCGGGCGACCGCCGCGGCGTCCTCGCGACGGTCATCCGCGTCGAGGGCAGTGCGTACCGCCGCCCCGGCGCGAAGATGATCATCCCGGAGGACGGCGCGGGCGTCGGACACATCACCGCGGGCTGTCTCGAAGACGAGGTACAGGGGCTCGCGAGCGAGGTGCTCGAAGGGGGCGAGCCGCGCGTCGAGCACTACGACCTCATGCCCGAGGCCGAAGAGGAAGGCGACGACGTCTGGGGGCTCGGCGTCGGCTGTAACGGCCGCATCGACATTCTGCTCGAACCGCTCGACGAGACGTACCGACCCGCCATCGACGCGTTCGAGGAGGGGTACGACGTCGGCGTCCTGACGGTCACCGACGGGTCCCACGCGGGCGCTCGCGCGTACTACGACCCGAATGGAGAGACGTTCGACCTCGGCGACGGATTCGACGCGGACCTCGCCGAGCGGGTGCGCGGGGTCGCCGCGGAGCTCACTGCGCGGGGCAAGGCCGACTCCGTGACCGTCGAACACGGTGGCGAGGAGACCACGGTGTTCGTCGACGGTCTCGCCGCGCCCTCGAAGCTGGTCGTCGTCGGCACCGGCCACGACGTCGGCCCCATCGCAGAACTCGGCGCGCAGGCGGACTTTCGGGTGTCCGTCGTCGGGTTCCGCGGTGCCGCCGCGAAGGCCGATCGGTTCCCCGCCGCCAGCGAGGTGGTCTCGACCTCGCCCGCGCGGATGACCGACGAGTTCGACTTCGACGCGAACTCTTACGTGGTAGTGGCGACGCACAACTTCGTCGACGACCGCCTCGCGATCGAAGCGCTCCTCGATACACCCGTCCCGTACGTCGGCCTGATGGGTCCCCACGAGCGGTTCGAGGAGATGCTCGACGACTTCGAAGAGGAGGGAACGACGTTCACCGACGCCCAGCTCGACCGGCTGTACACCCCCGTCGGCCTCGACCTGGGCGGCGGGTCGCCGTACCAGATCGCCCTCTCCATCGTCTCGGAGGTGCTCGCGGTGAAGAACGGCCGAGAGCCGAGACACCTCCGGACGCGGGAGGGGGCCATCCACGACCGCGTCGAGCTGTCGACGGACGGGTCGGGCTGAGTCGCGAGTCGCGACGCGCCTCAGGCGAGGTCGAAGGCCGCGAGGACGTCCTCCCACGAGTCGACGACGGTCGCGCCGTCACAGGCCGTGTGGTCACTGTAGGGCTGGCTGAACAGCAGGCCGTCCATCCCCGCGTCGAGGGCGTCGGCGACGTTGCCGTGGTAGTCGTCGACCAGTGCTCTTCCATCGAGGTCGGCCTTGTTCTCGGGGACCTCTTCGACGAACTCGTCGAAGGGGATGCCGTGCTCGCGGAGCCACGCGCGGGTGTGGTCGTGCGTCTCGGGCGGGCGGTGCGTGGCGATGGCGACGTGGTGGTTCTCGCCGAGGCGCGCGAGTGCGTCGGCCGCGCCGGGGAGCGGCTCCATCCCGCCGAAGTACCACGCCGGGTCGCGGCGGAACGCCTCGAAGATGAGGTCCCCGATGTGGTCGTGGTCGTCGTGGTCCGGAATAACGTAGTCCCACGCCGTCACCTCTTCGGGCCGGAGGGAGACGCCGTACTCCTCGCCGAGGTACTGACACGCCCGGGGCAGTTGCCACGCGAGCGTGCCGTCGACGTCGACGAGGATGCGGTCGGTGTCGGGAGTGAGAGTCGAAGCGTCGCGTGCCGCGGTCATCTGCGTGTGTGTAGGGCCACGGCGTACATAGGTCTCTCGTCGCTGATGGGCTGTCGTTCGTCGATAGTCGTCCACTGGCAGCAGCACGGACGCGACTCCCGATGGACCAGGCAACGGGGCGAAGGCGGTGGGAGACACGCAACGGATACGGGGCACGGGCGCGGTGAAGCCTCGGCCCTCCCCAGCCGGTTCGGCCGGGATGGAGCCCGGCCGCGGCCCTCGCGCGTTTGCTCGCTCACGCTCGCTCATCGCGCGCTGACCGCAGTCAGCAGGAGGCAGCACAGCTTCGACGACGGCGCGAGGTCCCGTTCCAACTCGCGAACGAAGGGCCCGACGCTTGGAGAGGCACGAGGCTGCGGTCACCGCACACCGGGAACCGGGCGGCCACTCTGTCTCCGTGCGAACCGCTTCGTTCTGCTCCTCACCGAATTCCCCTCTCACCGCGCCACGGAGGCTTTACGCGCTGAGTTCCTACCCCTCCCATGGCTGAAACCAACCACGCAACGTTCGGCGGCGGCTGTTTCTGGTGCGTCGAAGCGGCGCTGAAGGAACTCGACGGCGTCTCGGCCGTGACGTCGGGTTACGCCGGCGGCGACACAGAGAACCCCACGTACAAGGCGGTCTGCTCGGGGAAGACGGGACATGCCGAGGTCGTCCAGGTCGCGTACGACCCGAGCGTCATCTCCTACGAGGAACTGCTGGAGGTGTTCTTCGCGGTCCACGACCCCACCCAGCTGAACCGACAGGGCCCCGACGTCGGCTCGCAGTACCGCTCTATCGTCCTCTACCACGACGACGAACAGCGTCGGCTCGCGGAGGCGTACGTCGAGGCCCTCGACGAGGAGTACGAGGACGAGGTGGTGACGGAACTCGCGCCCCTCGAAACGTTCTACGAGGCCGAGGAGTATCATCAAGATTACTTCGAGAAGAACCCGAACGACGCGTACTGCAACTTCCACGCGAAGCCGAAGGTCGAGAAGGTCCGAGAGAAGTTCGCGGCGAAAGTGAAGCAGGTCTGACACGGGGCCGGACCTCGCGCGAACCGAGACCGCCGAACCGGGACGAAACTACGGTGGAGCGGCCGCCGCTCAGGTCGCTTCGCCGTGTTCGGGGTCCGGCGTGTGTCCGGTCTCGGCGGCATGAACCTCGAGCACCCGGATCTCGAACTCGACGCGTTCTCCCGCGAGTTCGTGGTTGAAGTCGACCGTAACCTCCTCGTCGGAGACGTCAGTGATCCAGCCCACGTCGCCGTTCTCGCTGTGGACGAGGCTGTCGACCTCGGCTGTCGCGTCGCTCCGTGCCTCGAGTTCTGCGCGCGGCACGGTCACCACCGCCTCCTCGCCGTGCAGTCCGTACGCGTCCTCGGGTTCGACGACGACCGTGCGCGTCTCTCCTTCCTTCATCCCCTGGACGGCGTCATCGACGCCGGGAATGACGTGTCCCTCGCCCACGCGGAACTCGAGCGGTTTGAAGTGTCGATGGTCGTGGTACACACCTGTGTCGAGCGCAACGTCCACGTCCGTCGTCTCGAACACCTCGCCCGCGTCCGGGCCGTCGACGAGGCGTCCGGTGAGGTGGACGACCGCGATCTGTCCTGGCTCGACCATGCTCACTCCCGAACCGTGCAGTCGACGGCGTGGGGCATGTAGGCGTTGTTGCCGTAGCCGCCTTCGTTCCACGGGAACTGGTCGTCGACGATCCGCGCCTCCTGTGACGCCCGATCGTCGGGTCCCGAGATCGTCGCGGGCTGGCGCCGTCCGTTCTCGTCGGTCGCCCGCGAGACGAGCGTGTGTTCGCCGGGGCTCGCGTCCCAGACGTAGCGGAACTGCCGCCAGCCCGGCTGGCCGGTGATGGGTCCGTAGAACTCGGCTTCGTTCCAGCTCTCGCCGCCGTCGGTTGAAACCTCAACCGTCTCGACGGCATCGTCACCCGCCCACGCGACCCCGACGACCTCGATGGTCCCATCGACACGGGTCGTGACCGTCTGCCCGTCACCCGGATAGCCGATGAGTGACTTCACCAGCTGGTCGTACAGGTACGGATGGGTGATGGAGTCCGACTCCATCTGCGCTCGCGTGTCGAACTCGCCGATGGTGTCGTTGAACTGTGCGTGGTCGAGTCCACGCGGGGCGATGCGGTACGAGTACTGCTGCCAGTGGGTGTAGAGCCGCTGGTCGCCGTCTTCCCACTCCTCCCCGTTCACCATCCGAGACATGACGTTCATCCGGTCGACCCACTTCACGTTGTTGTTACCGTACCAGCCCGGAACGACCAGTCTGACGGGGAACCCGTGCTCTTTCGGGAGCGCGGACCCGTTCATCTCGTAGGCGAGGAGGGTGTCGTCCAGTACCTTCTCCATCGGGATGGAGCGAGTGAAGATGTCTTCACCGTCCGGCGCGTCACCGCCCATCACCGTCAGATAGTTCCCGGAACTGGTGTCGGCACCGTACCGTTGGAGAATCTCGCTGACGGGCGTGCCCGTCCAGACGGTGTTGCCGACCGCACCGAACGCCCACTGGTTCCCGCCGACCTGCGGCTCGAAGTACGACCGACCGTTCCCCGAACACTGCATCGTGTGGGCGACGGAGTCGGTTCCGTACTGATTTTTCAGCTCCTCCATCGAGATCTCGATCTCCTGGTCGACCAGGCCGGTGAGCGAGATGGTCCACTCGCTCTCGTCGATGTCGGGCGAGACGTAGTGGTTCCTGATGTAGAACTCCTCGTTGGGCGTGATGTAGCTCGTGTACGTCGACCGCGCACCCGCCTGTGCGTTCTCCGGCTCTGGCGAGAGTATTTCGAGCCCCGGATACTTCTCGCTCAGCGACGGCCCTTCGTCCGCCGACTCTTCGGGCGTCTCCGTGTCTGTCGATTCCGCCGTTGCGGTGTCGGTCGGTTCCGCCGTTGCGGTGTCGGTCGATTCCGCCGTTGCGGTGTCGGTCGGCGCGGCAGTCGGCGACTCCGCGTCGCTCTGACTTCCACACCCTGCGAGGACACCGACACCAGCCAGCGCCCCGCTCGCCATCAGAAATCGACGCCGCGCGACGAAGCGGTCACGTCGTGAGCTTTCGTCGTCCGATTCGTCGCTCGGCTCCTGTCGTGCCATGAAGTCACATATTTAGATTGAGTAACATCAATAGTGCGTTGGCGCGGACCAATGCAACGGAGAGTTACTCGGTGACGGTGACGGTTCCGACCATCCCCTGGCCCGCGTGGGGCGCACAGACGTAGACGTACTCGCCGGGCACCGTGAACTCGTGTTCGTAGGTTTCGCCGACGTCGAGGACCGCGTGGTGGTTCGTCCCCTCGTACGAGGCGAACGGTTCGGCTCCCTCGGGGTTCTTGCACTTCTCGGAGGCCCCCGGCTTGCTCGTGACGTTGTGTCCCACGCTCTCGAACGTCCATAACACGGTGTCTCCGACGCCGATCTCGACCTCCTCGGGTTCGTACCGAAGCCGTTTCTCCGGTCCGACCGCTACCTCGGTCGTACTGCTTGGGGTGGCTGTCGGTTCGGGAGACGGTGTCGACGTCGGTTCCGCTGTTGCGGTGGCTGTCGGCTCCGATGTTGCCGTGGGCGTCGATTCCCCACCGCCACTACCACCCGTACACCCCGCGAGTACTGTTCCCACCGTCAGCCCACCGATCGTTCGGAGGAATGTCCGTCTTCGTACCATCGTACACCACACGTGCCGGTATCGATTCGGAAATAACCTCGATTGGCGAGCACCAACTCCGTCGCCCGCACACGCGCGAGGACTCATATTTCACCGACCGATCCACGTGGCTCGGGTCTCGCCACGAGATGCCGAAAAATATTGTATAGTATTCACAATATAAAGTAAGATATATACTGGTATATTGTCAACACCCGAATAGATGAAGGGTCTCAGGGCCGATAGTACGAGTGGGCCTCCGACGTTCGAACGCTGGGGATTGGCGACCGAAACGTGCCGATGGCGTTCCAGAAGTGACTGACGATGCGCGAACTAACGTTCACCTTAAAGTTCGAGGAGGGAGTCGATCCAGTGATGGACGTGTTCGCCGAGTACCCACAACTTCGCGCTGATTCGATCGCCAGTTGCGTCCGCAGGGACCGCTTCTGGAGCGTCGAACGGTTCACCGGCCCGACGGACGCCCTCGACCGGATCGAGCAGTGCCGGTTGAACGAGTCGACGCCGCGCGAGGAGATGACGAAGACCGGCTGTGGCGCCGACCGCAGCCACGACCTGTTAGAGCGGTCGGCACACTCGCGGGTCATCTACACGTTCATCGCGCGGTTACACACCTGTGACTCGGTGATGGCTCTCGCGGCGCGACATCTCGACCTCGGACACATGTTTCAGACACAGCGTCGAGGCAACCGCCACGAGTGGCGCCTCCTCATGCGGTCTGAGGCCAATATCGACGTGTTCTACGACGCGGTCGGCGAGCACCTCCGCGACGGCATCACGCTCGACATCGGTCGCCTTGGCGAGGTACACGAGTGGAACTTCGACTCGCTCGCGACGGTCTCGCTCTCACAGAAAGAGCGTGCGACACTCCGCGCGGCCATCGATCGCGGCTACTACGAGACGCCACGGGAGATCACCGTGAGCGAACTCGCCGACGAACTCGACATCCCCCAGTCGACCGTCTCGTATCGGCTCCGACAGGCCGAAGCACAACTCGCCAAAGGGTACATCAGTCGGTCGGTACCCGTCGATGCCGCCTGACGTCGAGGGCTGACTCGCCGATTCCGGGTTGAGGACGGTCGACTCTGCCCGCGTGCGAAGCCGACTGTCGACGCGTGACGAGGGGCCCGCGGCCTCCGCACCCACCTCTGTGCTGTCGCGCCTGTGCGATTGCAGCAGCGCCGCGGCTCGTCACGACGGAAACAGTCACCAGAGGGGGGTACGTCCCCACGATGATGGGGCGAGGTTACCACCGAGGGGAGCTCGTTTACCCACCGCAGCAGGGAACGTCTTCCGGATGTTCCCATCTGAAAGAACAGTTGTTCCTCGTTCGCTCGTAACACGTTAACAGGCGTCGGTCAGGAGTGTCTGGTCCCGAGCCTATGCGCGGACGTATATCGTTAGGTGGTGCAGAACCGGGAGGGTGCGGCGTCTCTCGGTCACAGACACACACGAATCTGTATATCACCCGGCTTCTGTCGGGAGGAGGTACGACCCCCATAACAATGCCCGTACCAACGTAGCTCTCGAGTGGTCTCTCTATGCGTCGCTCACTCGCCGCCCTCCGATCCGTGCTGGTCCCGAAAGGGGACCTCGCGACCCGCAGCATCCGCTCCGGGGCGTGGGAACTGGG
Source organism: Salinigranum sp. (assembly GCA_041641615.1). GTDB lineage: Archaea > Halobacteriota > Halobacteria > Halobacteriales > Haloferacaceae > Salinigranum. Next base: position 9,577 of record JBEPYA010000101.1, read on the forward strand.
GCTCAATCTCGCTACTCGGGGGCTCGACGTCGTCGTCCTCGTCGTCCTCGCACGTCTCCTCACGCCCGCGGACTTCGGCCTCATCGGCATCGCGCTGCTCACCCTCGGCGGCGTCAACCGGCTCACCCGCCTCGGTCTCGACGAGGCGCTCATCTACAACGCCGAGGCGGACGTCGACCGCTACCTCGACACCGCCTGGACGCTCAGCGTCCTCCGGGGGTTCGCGCTGGGCGCGCTCATCTTCCTCGCCGCACCGGTCGTCGCCGGCCTGTTCGGCGAGCCACGCGCGACAGACGTCGTCCGCGGTATCGCGTTCGTGCCTGTCGTCACCGGTCTCAGAAACCCCGGCGCGATGTACTTCGTGAAGGACCTGCAGTTCCACCGGCAGTTCGTCTACCGCTTCTCGGGGTCGTTCGCCGACTTCGTGGTCGCGCTCGCGTTCGCCGTGGCGTTCGGGAGCGTCTGGGCGCTCGTCTTCGGCTACCTCGCGGGCGAGACGACCCGCGCGCTCGTGTCGTACCTCCTGCATCCGTACCGTCCGCGCCCGCGGATGAACCGTTCTCTCGCAAGCGAGATGCTCGGATACGGCAAGTGGATCACCGCGAACAACGGGCTCGCGTTCCTCCTCGGCAAGGGCGACGACGTCTTCGTCGGCTGGTACCTCTCGGCGACGGCGCTCGGCCTCTACCAGGTCGCCTTTCGGACCGCGAGCGCGCCCGCCACCGAGGTGACGAAGACCGTCTCGAACGTAATCTTCTCGACGTACGCGAAGCTCCAGGGCGACGACGAGGCGCTCCGCCGGACGTTCGTCCGCACCATGCAGCTGGTGAGCACCATCTCGTTCCCGATGGCGGTCGGTATCGTCGTCGTCGCGCCCATGTTCGTCGAGGGGGTCCTCGGCTCGCAGTGGCTCCCCGCGACGGGCGCGATGCAGCTCCTCGCCGTCTACGGCCTCCTCGTGTCGCTGACGGCGGCGTTCCACCAGATATGGAAGGCGCTCGGCCGCCCGGACTACATCACCCGCGTCGGGGTCGTCCGCCTCGTCGCACTCGCGCTCGTCGTCCTCCCGGCCACGGCGGCGTTCGGCATCACGGGAACCGCCGGGGCGGTGGCCGGCGTCTACGTGTTCGTGGCGCTCCCCGTCGACCTGTTCTTGATGCGTCGGCTCATCGGCGTCGGCCCCTGGCAGGTCGCGCGGGAACTGGCCGTCCCGTTCACCGCGAGCGTCGGCATGGCGGTGACGACCCTGTTCGTCCGCGAATCCGTCGTCGGCGTCCCCGCACTCGTCGAACTCGTCCTCCTGGTCGCCGTGGGCGTGGTCTCGTATCTCGTCTTCCTCCTCGGCCTCGACCGACAGTTCTCGTGGGGGCTCCGCGGAAACCTCCGCGCGGTGACGGGAGCGTTCGGTCGCTCCGGCTGATCCGGAACACGGACTCGGTGTCGATGTCGACACCGACGCCGTCGCATCCCGCACCACGCCTCACCCCGCCTGCCGTCGCAGAAGGAAAGACGCGCTCAGTCCCGACGACGGTACTCCTCGCGGACGACCACCTCGCCATCGACGAGTTCGATGTCGACGAGCGAAGTCACGTCGTGTTCCTTCTCGTCCATCGCGCTGTCGGCGTCGGCCTTCCGGACGACGACGACGGTGTCGACGATATCGGCACCGATGTCCGCGAGCGCCTCGGTCACGGCGGCGAGCGTGCCGCCCGTCGAAAGGAGGTCGTCGAGAACGAGCACGCGGTCGCCCGGTTCGACGTCGTTGATGTACATCTCCGACTCCGAGTAGCCGGTCTGCTGGTGGAGCGACACCTCGCCGTCGAGGCCGTACTCGCGCTTGCGGATGACGACCAGTGGAACGTCGGTCGTGAGCGAGACCGCCGCGGAGATGTGGATACCCATCGCTTCGGGCGTGACGATCTTGTCGACGCGGTCGAGATCGGCGACGCGCACGACGCCGATGACGACCTCGCGGAGGAGTTCGGGACGGAGCATCGGGACGCCGTTGCTGATCGGGTGGACGACGTATTGGTAGCCGCCCTCTTTCTCGATGATGGGTGCGTCGTCGAACGACCGGCGGAGCTGGTCCATATCCGAGGTTGACAAACCACTGCTAAAAGGTGTAGGCCTCCCGCCTCGCGGAGGGCTGGTGAGAGTGAGAGACCTCAGCGCCCCCTGTCTTCGCTGTGTTCCCACGCGCGGCCTTCGAGGGCCAGTCGTCCGGCCTCGCGCTGGAAGTCGGAGAAGTGCCACACGAGGTCCGTCACGGTCACCACGCCCACCGGGTCGAGCCCGCGGGCGACGAGGAGTTTCTTGATGTCGAGGTCTTGCATCCGCTGGGCGGCCTTTCTGACCGTCGCCGTCGGCTCGATGCGTTCGATCGGGTGCGACATCGCCACGTGGGCGGGGATGTCACGGAGCGGTTCGTCGATGTCGCACGCCGCGCGGAGAGCGTCGCTTTCGGTCACGATGCCGAGGGGACCATCGTCGTCGACGATGACGCTTCCCGTCCCGGCCATGAGCATCCGGGTCACACAGTCGGCCAGTGTCGCCGAGGACGGGACCGTCACGCAACCCGTCGTCATCACGTCTCGAACCTGCATTGGTAGGAACTCCTGAACGATGCTACTTAATCCTCAACCTCCCGCTATCAGGTGTGAGAAGCCCCGACAAGACCATACGTGTGGATTCCTTCGCGGGCGTATGGACCTGGGTATCGCCTTCAGACTACTCGTGGCGGCGTTCTGCATCGTCGCCCCCTCCTTGCTGTTCATCGGGTTCGTCCGCGTCCTCGACCGCATGCGCGACGACGCCCTGGTGGACCGGATCATGGAGCGGGTCGACGAGCAGCCCTCCGGCGCGCCCGGCCCGGCGGCCGTCCTGACTGGCGGCGCCGTCTCCGGCCCGTCGAAGTCGGAGTTCGTCACGTGTTCGTCCTGTGGGCTCCCGAACCACGGCTTCGCCGGCTACTGCGGTAACTGCCTCGCGAAACTCGACGGCTAGGCTTCCCGCCGGCCACCCTACCGTCCGCGATGCCACGAGCGGGCTTCGACCGCGCTCCGAGAGGGCTCGCTCGGTGCGGTCGACCGCCCGGGAACCGCCTCACGCGGTCGTCGTCTCGCTCGAATCCGACGCGCGCCGGCGAGTCTACGAGAGGAAGTGCTCGATGTGGTCGGCCACTTCCTCGGGCGTGTCGCCGACCGGCGCGCCCGCGTCGTTGAG
>JBEPYA010000102.1:0-12710 GCA_041641615.1 Salinigranum sp.
GTCGACGTCGACGCCGACGTCGACGTCGCCGGCGTCCCCTCCTCGGGGTCGACGACAGTGATAGTGGCCGTCTCGTTGCCGACCCGTGCGGTGTACGTCCCGGGGTTCGCGAACTCGAAGGCGAACTGGGTGCTGACGCTACTCCCCGCGGGCACGGTGACCTCTCGGGACTCGACGACCTGTCCTTCCAGTTCGAGTTCGACCGGGTGTGTGTCCGAGGCCGTCTGCGGATTCCGCACCGTCACGACGACGAGGGCCCGCACGTTCGTCGAGATTCGACTCGGCTCGAAGGAGACGTCGGTCACGACTGTCTCTGCCGGGGTGCGGTTCGGCGTCCGAGACGGCGTCGCAGCGGTCGGGTCGGGCGTCGGCGTGGCGGTCGCCGTCACCGTCGGCGTGGACGTCTCCGTGATCGCGGCGTCGCTCTCGGCGAGGCTCCCGCCACCTCCGCTGCTCCCTGCACCCCCGCCGCCGCCACCGCCTCCGCTGCTCCGCTCGTCGTCCTCCTCGTCGCTGTCGTCCACCTCGTCGCTGTCGTTGCCGTCGTCGCCGTCGTCGCCGTCGTCGCTGTCGTCGCCGTCGTCGTCATCGTCGTCGATGGGTGCTGGTGCGCCACCACCACCACCACCGCCGGTGTCGTCAGAATCGTCCGGTTCCGGCGTGGGGGACGGTGTGGGCGTCGGGGTGGGTGTCGGAGTGGGCGTCGGGGTAGGTGTCGGAGTGGGCGTCGGTATAATCACGACGTCGTGCGTGTAGCGCAGGTCGACCGTCGGAGCCGGCGCGTCGTCCGACAGGGCCGACTCGTCGAGATCCACAGCGACCGTGTTTGTGCCTTCTCGGACCCACGACGGGTCGGGTGTGAACGAGACCGTCTCCCCGTCGGCGAGCGTCCGGGAGGTGTTCAGCCGGTTCCCGTTCACCGAGACGGACGGGCTCACCGACCCGGTCCGTTCCGTGTACGCCAGTGACCACTCGAGCGTGCCCCCTCCCGTGTAGTTCACGGTCAGCTCCGTCGCGTTCGTCGAGAGGTCGATGGGACGGGACTTCGACGTCCCACCGGTCTCAAAGCGCCCGAACGACACGTTCGCTCCGTCGTCGGCCGTCACGGAGACGTCACTCGGTGCGGTGGAGACCACCTCTAACGGGAGGGGGGCGGACAGCAGGTTCCCATTCCACGACGCCCGCGTCGTGCCGTCCCGCTGTCGGTCGTCAGCGAGCGTCCCGAACGACGAGTCGACGCGCTCGACCGTGACGAACTCGACGGTGATCGTCGAACCGTTCGTGGTGTACTCGTCGATGTCGATGGTTTGCCACCCCTCGTCGTTCGGGACCTCCCACCCTTCCTTGACGAGCGTCCCCTCGCCGTACGTCGCATCGGGGCCCCCCTCGACGATGTAGACGTCCACGACCGCTCCGGACCCACCAGTCGTCACGTGGCGCGTACGGATCGAGCCGATAGTCGGCGGCGGCCGAGTGATCCGTATCTCGGAGTTCCGCTGACCGTAGAGGCCGACGATCCTGTTCCCTCGGCGGAACTCGCTCGACACCGTCTGGGTCTCCCCCGTCAGGGTGAGTTCGGGCTCCCCGCCCGCCGGTCCCGTAGGTTCCATCGTCCCCGCGATAGAGACGGGGATTGCTTCGCCGCTGTCCCCGACGGTCCCGCTCTCGACGTCGTTCTCGCGCGTCACGGAGCCGGTCAACTCGACGCTGAAGTTCTCGATCCGGTCGTACTCGCCGATCTCGTACTCGAAGGTCGACCCACTCGTCACGTTCGTCTCGACGAGCGAGACGGTCGAGTTGCCCGATGCCTGCCGCGGCGAACCGGTCGTCTCCGTCGCGTTCGTGGGTGTCGCTGTCGTCGCCGTCGCGTTCGTGGGTGTCGCTGTCGTCGCCCCCCCGACGGGTCCGAGCGCGACGGGAGCGAACAGGAGGGCCAACACGAGTCCGACGACGGAGAGGGCGTGACGGGTTCGGTTCATTAGCGTATCGTGCCGTCGCGACACCGTAGACGTAGCCGCGACGGCCGTGTGCTCTCTCGGTATCGCTTCGAGACCAAAACATGTTCTGAGCCTCACGGATATGTCTCGAATCCGTGAACAAATGTGTCGGACGTCGGTCAGACACGTGGCGGACGGTGGGGGGTCAGAGAGCCGCCTGCGACCGTTCGGAGGGGTCGGTTCGCAGGGGGGCGCGGCTCGCGCGCGGTCTTGTCAGACTCGCGCGCGCTGCCGCGAGCGGCTACGGTTCCCGGTCCTCGCCGCCCTCGCGGTCACTGGCCGCCTGCTCGATGTAGTCGACCGCCTCGGCGGGCGTCTCGCAGGCGTGGACGCCGTCGACCGCGTGCGTCCCGAGCCCCGCGACGGGCCTGTCGAAGACGAACGCGAACCCGATCTCCGAGAGCGTGCCGCCGCTGCCGGCGACGGCCACGACCGCATCGCCGTTCATCACGACGAGCGCGTTGCGCGCGTGACCCATCCCCGTCGCGACCGCCGTCTCAACGAACTCGTTCGCGTCTTCGACCCGCTCGCCGGGCAGGACGCCGATGGTGTGCCCGTCTGCGCCGACCGCACCCTCACACACACCCCGCATGACGCCGCCGAGCCCGCCACAGACGACGGTGTGACCGCGCTCGGCCAGTCGGCGGCCGAGCGTCCGGGCGACCTCCTCGGTCGCGGTATCGACGTCGCTCCCGCCGATGACACTCACGCGCATCTCTCTCCCCTGTTCTTCGGTCGCACGTCTCCCCCGACGTGTTGTCCGTACTTGATTCAGGCGGGTCGCGGCGTCACGTCGTCGCCGACGCCGACACGGAGCGTCCGCAGCGTCTCGGACATCTGACCGAAGTGGGCCGTCCGACGTGGTTCGGAGGGCATGGTTCTCAGTATTTATTCTCGTCCAATATAGTTTTTCTGCCGATAATTACGCCGCCGCTCCCCGGATGGCTCTCGTTAATCGCGTGTCACGACGGCTGTCGCCTTCCCCCTGCTGCCGGAACTGTTATCTCCCCCGGGACGCTCGATATGCTCATGACGATACAACGACGTCGATTCCTCCGGGTGGCATGTGCGGGAGCGGTCGTGGGACTCGCCGGCTGCACCGGCAACTCCGACGAGAACCAGGAGTCGACGGCGGCGAGCGAGACACAGCAGTCGGGAGGCGGAGGAGGCCAGTCTCAGTCACAGTCGCAGTCGGGCGGCGACATCGGCGACGGCGAACTGGTCCTCGCGACCACGACGAGTACCTACGACACCGGTCTCCTGGACGCCATCCACCCGACGTTCGAGCAGGCGACGGGCCTCACCATCAAGACCCTCCCGCAGGGAACCGGCGCGGCCATCCGAACGGCACGCGACGGCGACGCCGACGCGATCCTCGTCCACGCACGGGGTGCAGAAGACGAGTTTATGCAGGACGGCTACGGCGTCAACCGCCGCGACGTCATGTTCAACGACTTCGTCATCGTCGGACCGGAGTCGGACCCGGCGGGCATCAGCGGCACGTCGAGCGCGACGGAGGCGTTCACCACCATCGCCGAGTCCGGAGCGACGTTCGTCTCTCGCGGTGACGACTCCGGGACGAACAAGAAGGAGCTCGTCATCTGGGAGCAGGCCGGCGCGAACCCCGGCGGACAGTGGTACCGCGAGATCGGCAAAGGAATGGGCGACACCCTGGTGCAGGCGAGCCAGAGCGGGGCGTACACTCTCGCGGACAGAGGAACGTTCCTCTCGATGCAGAACGAGATCGACCTCGTCATCCACGTTCAGGGACCGCTCGAGGGCGGGCCGGTCATCCTGAAGAACCCCTACGGCGTCATGGCGGTCAACCCCGCCGTGTACGACAACGTCAACTACCAGGCCGCGATGGCGTACATCGGCTTCCTCACCAGCCCGCAGGGACAGACGATGATCGAGGAGTACACGGCGAACGGCTCACAGCTGTTCTTCCCGAACGCGCTCGCGGAGGATCCGCAGTTCGGTCAGTACGTCCCGCAGGGGTACTCGGCACAGGAGGCGAACTCCCTGTCGACCGACGACAAGCGGTTCCTCCACTGGGTCGAGACCGGCGTCCCATCGAACTACTGAAACTCCCCGCGCTCGACCTCCCTCCGACGAATGTTACCTGAATCGCTCCTGCTCCCTGGACTCACTCCCCCGTTTCCGTTCTCGTTCCAATTCCAGTTCCAGCTTCCCGAGCGCGGGTGGATCTACGTGTTCAGCGTTATCGTCGTCTCGCTGCAGGTGAGCCTGACGGCCGTCGCCGTGAGCACTCTCATCAGCGTCCCCGTCGCCCTCGCCGTGGGCTTCACCGAGTTCCCCGGCAAGCGGGCCGTCACCGCGGTCATCAACACGGGGATGGGATTTCCCAGCGTGGTCGTGGGGCTCGTCGTCCTCATCCTCATCTCGAACAGCGGGCCGCTCGGCGACCTCCAGCTCGCCTTTACCCCGCAGGCGATGGTCATCTCGCAGGTCATCCTCGCGACGCCGGTCATCACCTCCATCGCGCTCTCCTCGGTCGAGGAGATCAGCCAACCCGTCCGCGACGCCGCCTTCGCGATGGGTGGGACGAGCGTCGACGTGGGGCTCGTCGTCGTCAAGGAAGCGCGGTACGGCATCGTCACCGCCGTGCTCGCGGGGTTCGGCCGCGCCATCAGCGAGGTCGGCTCCATCCTCATCGTCGGGGGAAACATCGTCTTCAGCGACGGCCAGTCGTACACGCGGACGCTGACGACGGCCATCACCGTCGAGGCGCGGCAGGGCCGGTACGAGGTCGGTCTCGTTCTCGGCGTCGTCCTGCTAGTCCTCGTCCTCGCGGTGAACGGGCTTGGCTCGTGGGTCCGCAGCCAGGGTCGCGGCCGGGGGGCACGCTGAGATGACGCTGGCGATCGAGGACGCCTCCGTCTCGTTCGGCGACGACCGGGTCCTAGAGTCGATTTCGCTCGACGTCTCGCCCGGGGAGGTCGTGACGGTCGTCGGCCCCTCCGGGACCGGGAAGACGACGCTCATTCGCCTGTTCGCGCTCTTCGACCCGCCCGACGAGGGGCGCGTCACCTACGAGGGCGACGACGTCTGGGGGCTCTCCGACGCCCGTCGGCTCGCGATCCGCCGGCGGGTGACGATGGCCTTTCAAGAACCCAGCCTGTTCAACGCACCCGTCGCCGAGAACGTCACCTACGGGCTCCGCGTCAGGCAGTCGTGGTCCGAACGGGTGCGCGCGGGACTTGCGCGGCTCGGCCGGGGGTCGTCTCTCCCACCGGCCGCGGTCGACGCACTGGAGACGGTCGGCCTCGAAGGGAAAGCCGACCAGAACGCGCTGTCGCTGTCGGGCGGAGAGGCCCAGCGCGTCGCCTTCGCGCGGGCGCTCGCGGTCGAACCGCAGTATCTCCTCCTCGACGAACCGACCTCGAACCTCGACCCGCGGAACACCGCCGTGTTGGAGGGGGCGATCGAGCGCGCACGCGAGCGCGGCGTCGGCGTCCTGGTCGCGACCCACGACATGCACCAGGCCGAACGCATCTCCGACCGGGTCGGGTTCGTGCTGGAGGGCGAACTCGTCGAGTGCGGCCCCACCGAGCAGCTGTTCGAGTCGCCTCGCGACCCGCGAACGAGAGGGTTCGTCGACGGCGAACTGCTGTACGACGAGTCGACCCCGGGAACGAACGGGCTCGCGCGCTCGGAGCTGTAACCCCGCCCACGGGGCCGGGACAGCTATATCGGACGCCGTTCACCCACCGGTGTGGAGGGAATTCCAGACGCGGTCGTCCGCATCGAGTCGGGTGACGTTGCCTTCGACGCCCGCGACGCGGCGCTGCTCCGCGCCGTCGACGACCACGGCTCGCTGAACGCCGCGGCGGGCGCGTTAGAACGGTCGTTCGCCCACGCCCAGCGGCGCGTGGTCGAACTGGAGGAGGCGTTCGGCTCGCTGGTCGAACGACGACGCGGCGGCGCCGGCGGTGGGGGGAGCGAACTCACCGAGCGCGCGCGGGATCTCCTCGCGCGGTTCGACCGCCTCGGTGCGGAGTTCGCCGGTGTCACCGACGCCACGCTCTCGGTGTTCCCCGGGAGGGTCGTCGAAGTGGACGGCGAACTCGCGACGGTCGAGACGGCTCCCGGGCGCGTCCTGACGCTCGTGCCGCGTGACGTGGGCGATGGAGCAACCGTCGAGGTGTCCGTCCGCGCCGACGCGGTGACCATCGAACTCCCCGAAGAAGCGCCCGCGCCCGACGCGACCAGCGCCCGGAACCGGTTCGAAGGGCGGGTGGAGGAGGTCGTCAGGGGCGAGTCGATCGGCCGCGTCGCCGTCGACGTCGGCACCGAGACGCCGCTGTGGGCGCTCCTCACCACCGACAGCCTCGACCGGATGGTGCTCGACGTCGGGACGGACGTCGTCGTCTCGTTCAAGGCGACGGCGACACGGGCGCTCTCGCGTGCGTGAGTGTGGTCGCAGCCACAGACACTTCGCGCCCACACGCATCCACAACGCTTAGACCGGCCCCCGTCGAACGTGCTCGCATGTCGACATCCGACTGGGGCGACTGGCTTCCCCGCGCCGTCGCGGACGCGGAACCCGACACCGTCGCCGTCTGGTATCTCGGCTGCAACGGCTTCTTCCTGAAGGGACGCGAGGGGACGACCCTCGCCATCGACCCGTACGTCGGCCTCGGCGACCCGCCGCGAACCGTTCGGATGATTCCGGTCCCGTTCGACCCCGATGACGTCGAGGAACTGGACGCGATGCTGGCGACGCACGAACACACCGACCACGTCCACGGGCCGAGCCAGGCACCCATCCTCGCGAACACCGGAGCGACGCTCTTCGGACCGGACGACGCCCTCGCCGTCGCCCGCGAGGAGGAGGCCTGGGCCGACGACTGGGACGTCACCGACGACCAGTTCTCGGAGGTCACGGAGGGTGACACGTTCGAGGTCGGCGAGTTCACCGTCCACGTCGAACCCTCCAACGACCCCGACTCGACGCACCCGGTGACGTACGTCATCGAACACGCGAGCGGGACGTTCTTCCACGGGGGCGACACCAAGCCGGCCGAGGAGTTCTCCGACGTCGGCGAGCGGTACGACATCGACCTCGGCGTGTTGGCGTTCGGTGCCGAAGGAAACATCCCGGACAAGGAGACGGGTGAGCCCGTCCACACCAAGTGGTACTCGAACGAGAACGAACTCGTCCGCGCGGCGAAAGACCTCCGGATCACCCGCTGTCTCCCCTCCCACTGGGACATGTGGAAAGGGATGACCGCGGACCCAACGGCCCTCCACCATCACGCGGCCTCCTTCGCGTACCCCGAGCGGCTCGAAATCGTCGAGATCGGCGACCGTGTCGATCTCTGAGACGGCCTGCCGGCAGGTCCCTGACCCGGCCTACTAGCGGGTCCCTGACCCGGCACGCACCTCACGGAGCCGGCGACGCGGCGTCGCAGCCGTTCGAGCGGGGATGTTCTCGCCCTATTGAAATTCTCTGGTTTGATAGAGGCCCCCACGCATTTTATGTAAGCGCTAGCGGTACCCCTTGCCATGAGTTCCGACCCCAGCGTCGAGGGGGCACGTTCGATCACGGAGGGGCCGGTGACGGTGACGAAGTCGTTCGAGGCCGACGAGTTCCCCGTTCCCGCAGTCAAATTCGTGATCGAATCGGACGCCTCCGAGTCCGTGAGCATCAGATTGGTCGACACCATCCCGGAGTCGTTCCCGATGGAGAACGTCGGCTTCCACCCCGACTACGAGAAGGACAACTGGACCGCGTACAAGAGCCACCGCGTCGAGTACGACCGGACGCTCGACCCCGGAGAGTCGACGACGACGGTGTACGGCATCCGACTCGACGATACGGACCTGGAGCCCGACGCGTTCCTCTCCGACCCGTCCCTCTCCACATTAGACGCGGACGACGTCCGCGCGACGGACGACGCCATCGGCGACGTCCTTGGGGAGGACTCGAACCAGCTCGTCCGCGACGTCCTCTCCGGCGACCGTGACGCGCTGCCCGGTCTGGGAGCCGACGCCGGCGTCGACGCACCCGACCTCACGGCCGACGCGTCCGGCGGCGGCGACCCCCACCCCGAGGATGTCGCCCTGGAACTGGACGACGAGGCGAACGGGGACGCGGCAGAAGCCGAAGCCGAGCACGGTGACGTGGACGAGGCGCCACGGCCCGACGCGTTCGACGACTCGGGCGAGTCCGCGACCGAACCAGCCGAACACGCCGTCGCGGCGGTCGACGCCGACGGCGCTGACGACGACTCCGCTCCGGGAGACGGAGACGTCGCCACACCGCAGGAGGACCTCGAACTCGAACTCGACCTGGACGAGCACGAGGAGGGGACGGCGGCCGAGGAGGACTCGGAAGCGGACACCGACGCAGACGTGTCGGTCGACATCGAGACGGCGGAGGCACCGAGTGGTCCTCGCGTGACCGCCGGAAGCGTCCTCGCGGCGCTCGCGGCGGAACTCCAACGTGAGGACGCCGACCCCGACGACGTGGACGCGCTCAGGGACGCACTCGGAGCGGGCTCGAGCGCGGGCGAGGGGGAGAGCGACACGGCTGTTCCCCGGAGCGTCGACCTCCGCATCAAGCGGCTCCAGAATCAGGTGGAAGACCTCGCGGCGTACTCCGCGGGGCTCGAAGCGTTCCTCGACGAGGAGGGGACCGCTGAGGAGCTCATCGAGGGGTTCCGCTCGAACGTCGACGACCTCACGGAGGAGCTCGACGAGCTGTCGGCGGACGTCGCAGACGCCGAGGACGACCGCGGCCGCCTCCGCGAGGACGTCGACGGCCTCCAGTCGGAGCTGTCCGGCCTGGACGACCAGCTGGAGACCGTCGAGAGCCGCGTCGAAGAGACGGCCGAGCAGCTCGACGGGGTGGACGACCGCTTCGACGCGATCGACGAGCGGCTCGACACCGTCGAGGACCGTTTCGACGCCGTCGACGACCGCCTCGACGAGACCGCGGGACGACTGGAGGCTGTCGACGGGCGGCTCGACGAGACGACCGACCGCCTCGACGAGACGACCGAGCGGCTGGCGGGCGTCGACGACCGCTTCGACGCCGTCGAAGACCGACTCGACGAAGTTGTCGAGCGGGCCGAGCGCGCCGACGACACCGCGACGCGTCTCGACGACGAGATGGGCGAGGTGCGCGACGAGCTGGCGACGCTCGACGGCGACATCACCGCGGCACGCGAGGCCCTCGAAGCGGAGCTGGAGGAGGTACACGAGACCGTCGAGGAGGAGGCCGCGCCGGTCCGTGAGGACGTCTCGGCGCTCCGCGAGGACGTCGCCGACCTCGACGACACCGTCGAGGAGTTCCGGGCGTTCCGCGACCGGCTGAGCAACGCGCTCGGGCCGATGGTCGGGGGGAGCGCGGACACCCCCCACGCGAGCGGTGAAGACGACGGGGAGGCGAACGCGGACGCGGAGAGTGCGGGCGACGAGGCGGACGCAGAGGGCACGGGCGACGACGGAGACGCGGATGCCGATGCGGAAAACGGTACGGGCGCAGACGAGAACGCGGACGACGGTGACGACGAGAACGCCTAGTCTGTGGGCTGTTCTCGTGGCGCAGGACCGGGTGACGGCGGCGAAGCGCAATCGGTTTATGAGCGCTCGTTCACACTCCGACAATGACTGCGACGGTCCGCGTCGCCGTCCCGCGCAAGGGACGGCCGCTCGAGGCGGTGCTGGAGCGCCTCGCCACGAACGTCGGCATCGACGAGCTGGCCGACGAGATCTCTTCGACGCTCCGGTACGAGAAGAGCGTCACCAAGGGGCGGACCGACCCCGACCACGGCGTGTACGAGCGGCTGGCGGAGTACAGCGACCTCTCCGACCCGACGCGTCCGGAGTTCACCCTCCTTCGTGACGACCGCGACGGGATGCCGCGACGGGTCGTCTTCGACTCCGTCGAGGTCGACGCCGGCGACGTTCGGCTCCACCTCGTGGGCCGCGAGGAGCCGTTCCGCGCGCTCCGGACCCACGAGTTCGCGCTCGGTTTCGACAGCGCCGACCTCGTCTTGGAGGAGGTCGTCTCCCTCGACGAGGAAGGTATCGCGAACCTCGCGGACGTGAACGCGCGTATCGACCCGATGGAGTCTGACGTCCGCGTCGTCTCCGGGCTCGGCGATACGGTGTACCACACGCTGATGGCGACGCCCGAGACCCTGCCGCCGAAGGCCGATTTCGACCGCGACTTCGTCCGCGGGTACGAGGGGCCGCTCTGTATCTCTCCCCGGTACGAACGCCTGGTCGAGGCCGTTCTCGGGACGGGCGTCCTCGACGGTGTCGACTTCGTCTACCCCGCCGAGCCCGCGGAGGAGGAGGCCGCCATCGCCGAGGCGGGGCTCGGCGTCTACCTCACCGTCACCGGGTCGACCGCGCGCGAGCACGGGCTCGTCCTCGGCGACCACCTCTTCCCCAGCGAGACGGTCCTGATGGAGAACCAGGCCGAGACTGCCACCGCGGAGGAGCGAGCGAAGGAACTGCTCTCCGCACCGACCGACGAGACGCAGCTGGTCGTCTGAGGGGTCGGACTGGGAGAACAGTACCCACTCCGAACCGCCGGAGGCGAAAGGCCCTCACTCTCGTATCTCGTGGCTGGTGTATGTCCGACGAGTCAGAGAGCCGCGTGTGGACGCTCGCACAGCGACCGACCGGGACACCCGACGACGGCTGCTTCGAACTCGAGACGCGTCCGGTTCCCACTCCCTCAGCTGGCGAGGCGCTCGTCCGGGCGCGCTACCTCTCCGTCGACCCGTACATGCGCGGCCGGATGCGCGCGGGCGAGTCGTACGCCGAACCGTGGGACGTGGGCGCGCCGCTCCAGGGAGGCGTCGTCGGCGAAGTCGTCGAACCGAACGGGACAGGGCTCGAGACCGGCAACCTCGTCGTCGGCGACCTCGCGTGGGCTGACCACGTCGCCGCCCCCGCCCACGAGCTGACCCGCGTCGACGTGGGCGACCTGCCGGCGTCGACGGCGCTCGGGGTCCTCGGAATGCCGGGGCGGACTGCCTACTTCGGCACGCGTGAGGTGGCCGAGCCACGACCGGGCGACACGATGGTGGTGAGCGCCGCCGCGGGCGCGGTCGGCTCTGTCGTCGGGCAGCTGGCGAAGATGGCCGGCGCGCGTGTCGTCGGCACCGCCGGTTCCGAGGAGAAAATCGAGTGGCTCCGCGATCTGGGGTTCGACGCGGCCTTCAACTATCGCGCACAGGACGACTACGACGCCGCGCTCGCGGAGGTCGCACCCGACGGCGTCGACGTCTACTTCGACAACGTCGGCGGACCGATCACCGACGCCGTCTTCGACCACCTCAACACCGACGCCCGCGTCGCCGTCTGCGGGCAGATCGCGCTCTACAACGCCGAGGAACGGCCGACCGGTCCCCGAAAGCTCGGAAAGGTCATCGAGACGCGGGCGCGCGTCGAGGGCTTCCTCGTCAGCGACTTCTCTGCCCGGTTCGAGGCGGCGACCGCGGACCTCCGCCGATGGGTGACGGACGGCGACCTCTCGTACCGCGAGACGGTGACGGACGGTCTCGAACGGGCACCCGACGCGTTCCTGGGGCTGTTCGAGGGTGAGAACGTCGGTAAACAGGTCGTGAAGGTGTCGTAACTCTCACTCGCCGCCGCGACCCTGCCGCTGGCGCATGCTCTGTCGCGTGAACTGCGGCCTGACGCTGAGCCCTTGTCGGCGCTGTCGCATCGCCCGGACGAAGAAGAGACCGACAGCGGCGGTTCCGGCGGCCGCCACCTGGGCGGCGACGACGCCAGAAAACGCGAGGAGGACGGTCGTCGAGAGCGTGCCGGCGGCGAAGAGCAGCCCCCAGACGACCCGGCTCGCGAGGTGGTCGATCGCCTCGTTGCGCTCGACGAGGTCGACTTCGACGGTCACGCGCTCGCGATCGACGTCGGTGAGTACCTCGCTGATGCCGACTGGTGCGCCGACGACGCCGCTCACGATCTCCGTCAGGCTCCCCTCGAATCGGTCGAGGAGCGCCTGGACGTTCTCCTCGCTTCTCCCCTGTTCGCGGACGTAGTCGTTGACGACGGCGATGAAGTCGAACTCGTCGTCGAGAGTGCGACACACCCCTTCGAGAACCGTCGAGACCCGGACGATGAGCGCGAGGTTCTGCGGGAGCCGGAGCGGGAACTCGTAGAGGGTGCCCTGGAACTCCGAGACGATCTGGCGGACCTCGTACACCTCGACTCCACCCCTGCGAAGGCTCTCGAAGACGAGTTCGAACACCTCGCGCATCCACCCCCGGTCGACGCTGGGGTCGAGCGCGCCGAGTTCGATGAACGTGTCGATGACCCGTTCGACGTCGTCGTTCGCGACGGCGACGTAGAAGTCGAACAGTTTCTCCTGTGTGTACGCGTCGAGCCGTCCGGTCACCCCGAAGTCGTAGAAGACGATGGTGCCGTCGGACTGGACGGCGATGTTCCCGGGGTGGGGGTCCGCCTGGAAGAGACCGTGGTCGATGATCATGTCGATGTACGTCTCCTCCAGGCGGCGGACCAGCGCCTCCCTGTCGAGCCCCATCGCGTCGATGGTCTCGACGTCGTCGATCTTCACTCCGTCGACGTACTCCATGGTCAGGACGCGACCGGTGGAGTAGTCGGGGAGCGCACGGGGGATCTTCACGGTCGGTTCGTCGGCGAAGTTCTCGCCGACGGCCGTCAACATCTCGGCCTCGTGTTCGTAGT
>JBEPYA010000103.1:0-12666 GCA_041641615.1 Salinigranum sp.
GGCCGTGGGTGTCGCCGTCCGATCGGGTTCCGGCGTGGCTCCGGGCTGTCCACTCTGTGCTCCACCCGCGTCGTCTCCACCGGCTCCGGCACAGCCGGCCAACGCGCCGAGTCCTACCGCCGTCGCTCCGATGAACCGTCGTCTGCGCATGAGACCGAAACGACATCCTTCGAGATAACCATATCTATCGTCTGACAGAAAAACGAGAACGTCCGAGCGATCAGACCGGTTCGACGGTCAGCCGCCACGGGACGCGACTCGCCGTGACCTGGATGTAGCCGACGCCGACCGTCGATCCGTCGAACACGTCCGAGTACGCTTGGGGACCCATCTCCAGTTTGTTGATCAGCACTCAGAGATTCCCGCCGCGCTGGTCGGTGACGGTGACGATGTGGTTCGAGTCGCTGGCGTACCCGGCTGTGTTGTAGTACGTGTCGAGTGATTCGAGTGTTACCCGCGTCGACCCCGTAAGCGAGACCGGTCCGACGACGTCTTTGTGGTCACCCTCAACGACGAGAGGGAGAGCGACGCCCGTCGTGGTGAGTCCCGGTTGCTCGACAGTAATCGTCCACTTGACGTCTCGGCCCACGAAGTCCCTCGCCACAACGCTGAGTTGATACTCGTCCGGTGCGAGCCACTTCACTACGCGACCACGTAGTGTCTCTTCCGTCTCGATACTCAACTCATTGTCGACCAAACTCGAACGCCCCGCTCCCGCTCCGCTGATGACGTCGATGCTGAACCTCGCTCCCACCATATCTGACGTCGTCGACATCTCGTATCCGAAAATAACGGGCCCGCCCTTTGCGGCGAACAGCTCTGCCTCACTCACATCGGAGATGCCAGAGAAGGACACCGTCTCCGCGGTGAGATCCGGCACCGAACGACCGGAGGCGAACTCCTGCTCGGGCGTCTTGTCGGCTCCGCTGTCGGGCTCAGACTGTTCTCCGGCCCCGCGTTGGGAGTCGGGTGTCGCCGTCGATTCCGGCGTGCCTGCCGGCACTGGTGTCGCCGCCTGCGCTTCACCGGTGTTCGAGCGCCCTCCGGTGCAGCCGGCGAGGCCCGCGAGTCCGACTACTGTCGCTCCGACGAACGTACGTCTGTGCATGCCTCTTTCAGATGTCGGATGAAATATTAAATATATATTGTATTTGTCCGATATCGATGAAAATACCGGAAAGGGGATGATTACCACCCCAGGTGTGGGTCGAACGCACGAGACCAGAAGGGTATTAATCGGCGGGTACCCGATTGCTTCGTATGGCAACGGTCGCAGACCGCGTCGGACTCGACCCCGCACGACTGTGGGGTGCGCTGGTGGCCGTCCTCGCCGTCGCTCTCGTCGGTGGGTCGGTCGCCTTCCCCCGCGTCGTCTACGACAGATTCGTCTGGCAGTACTTCTGGGGACCGGTCGAGGCCGACGCGCAGTCGGCCGTCTGTGCGGTGCGGACCACCGCGGGAACCGAGTACCTCGGGAGCGCCTCGGCCTGTGAGGCCGCGACGGGTGTGGTGGCGTACCCCGGCTACACGCTCGTCTCGGAGGTCGGCTACATGGTCACCCTGCTCATCGCCCTGGTGGGCGTGGTGTTCCTCATGCGCCGCCTCGACATCGGTCGGGAGCGACGGTTCTTCTACGCGCTCATCCCGTTCGTCTTCTTCGGCGGCGCTCTCCGCGTCGTCGAGGACGCGAACGACACTCCTGGAACCACGGACGCGCTCGTCTCCTACCCCCTCAACACCCTCTTCATCAGTCCCGTCATCTACTTCACCGTCTTCCTCGTGACGCTCGGCGCCGTCGTCGCCGCCGTGCTCCTCGAACGGCAGGGGAGCGTCGACGACTACCAGCGACCCCTCTTCGTGATCGGCGTCGTCGTCCTCGGACTCACGCTCGCGTACCTCGCGTCTCTCGCCGCCACCGGCACCAACAGCGTGACGTTCTACCCGCAGGTGATCGTCACGATGCTCGTCGGAGCGACACTCGCCGCGCTCGCCACCTGGGCACTCGTCGAGCGGTTCGCCCCGCACGTCAACGCCGGTACCGGGTACATCGGTCTCGTCGTCATCTGGGGCCACGCGGTCGACGGCGTCGCCAACGTCATCGGCCTCGACTGGATGCCCGCGCTCGGCGCCGGTCCGAACCTCGTCCCCAAACACCCGGTGAACCAGTTCGTCGTCGACTTCACCGCGTCGACGCTCCCCCCCTCCATTCTGGCCGTGACGGGCGACGCGTGGCCGTTCCTCCTCGTGAAACTCGTCGCCGCGACGTTCGTCGTCTGGGTGTTCGAGGAGGGCGTCTTCGAGGAGTCGCCCCGCTACACGATGCTGCTGCTCGTCGCCGTGCTCGCCGTCGGTCTCGGGCCCGGGACGCGCGACATGCTCCGGGCGACGCTGGGGGTGTAGCCGTCGCGGCTGTCGGACCTCTCCTCACTGACCGTCAGTGGTCTCGGGGCGTCGGTCGGGACCACGAAGACGGGGACCGCCGAGTGGCGTAGCACACGACTGGTGACGCCCCCCGAGCAGGTACGGTTCGCGTTCGGAGCGACCGTGTCTCCCGAGGACGATGGCGTCACAGTCGAGTCCCGTAGCCGCGGAGACGGTCTCCTTGTCCGCTCTCTGTGTCGGACGACGCCCTCCACCCCCTCGACGCCCGCGTGCTCGGCCCGGTCGGCGACGCGCTCGACGAACGCCTCCGCCTCGGTCGTGAGCGTCTCTCGCAGGCGGTCCGCGTGCTCCCCGACCGGCAGGGGGAGGTCCTCAAGCACGTGGAGGACGGTCAGTCGCGCACCGTCGTCCAGCGCGAGTCGGATCCCGCGGACCGACTCGCGTCGCGTCTGTCCGTCGGGAGCAGGGCGTGTTCGACCGTCATACGCCCCGTCTTCACCTCGTGTCGACGATTCCGTTGGAACAGCCGTGTTCCGATCCGTGGCATCGACTGCACCGACGACGCAGTCTTGTGAGTGCATTCACAGATGTTCACACCGAGTCATACCGTACGCTCCAGAACGGTCCCGAGATACATGTACGATGCCGCGGCCAGGGGGCGTGTGCGCTGAGCGCTATCGGAGGGCGTCACGCGGTTGTGCGGCACGCCGCCTTCCGTCCCGTCGGATGTGGGAACGATGGTGCCGCCTGTTCGCCTCCCGGCCGCCTACGGGTAGGGGTGGTACTCTCTGTCGAGCCGCGGCTCGAACCCCATCTCCTCGGGAACGGTCTCGGCTCGCTCGGTGAAGAACGGCTCACCGGTGAAGAGCGGCTGCGCTTCCGGGATCAGGACGCGAACGGCCTCGAACCCGAGCTCCGCGACGTCGCGCGTCGTCGTCCGTGCGGCGTAGGCGTCCAGCCCGGCCTCGGTCACGCGGTCGACGGCTGCCGCCAGTTCGGCCTCGCCCTCGGGGAGCGGGTCGGGGCCGACGGACGTCGCAGGGACGGCGGCGTCGCACTCGACGAATCGCCGCGCGTGCGGGGGGAAGGCCGCGTAGTCTCCGATGGCGGCTTTCTCGTCGGCCGCCTGTTCGGGACCCATCGACCGCAACTCCATCCAGTTCTGGAGCGCCTCGGCGAGCGCACTCCGTGCGGCGGCGACCGGGTCGAGACTTGCTCCCGAGCCCACCGCGAATCGGGGCCACGCCTCGTCCGATTCTCGCTCCGGGTCACGGTGGACCACGACCGCGACCACGGGGATATCGACGTCCTGTGTCACGAGCAGCGGCGTCACGTCCAACTCCTCGGCTCGCGCGCGCTTGACGAGCGTCTCGAACCGGTCGTCGTCGACGTCCAGCCCGAGCGGCTCGAACGTCGAGTACCACGCGAGCATCGTCGCGTCGCGCTCGACGACCTCGTACAATCCCGAGAGCAACGCCTCCACGCCCGAGTTCCCGAGGCCCAGCCCGGTCGTGATCGCCGGCTTATGCCGCTCGTCTGGGGGCGGATAGTGGACGAACTCCGCGGGCAGGGAGACCTCCTCGCCCGTCGCGAGGTGTTCGCCCTCGACCCAGGGAACGCGCTCTTCGCGGTCGACCTGTCGATAGCCGTCGGGCCGGGCGAACCGTGCGGGTGAGATCGGGCGGGCACGGTTCGTCTCCGGGGCGACGACGAACTCGGAGTATCGATAGACGCCGGCACAGTACCGCTCGAGCCCCTCACCGAGCGCCTTCATGAACGCTCGGTCCCAGTCGGGGTCGGCCCCGGCAGCGAACGCCGCTGCACGGGCGTCGCTGTACGCCGTCGTGTCGGCGGTTCCCGCCAGGTAGTACGGGATCGGAAACGACTCGCGCTCGCCGACCTGGGTGAGGAGGCCGACTCGGTCGTCCATCGCTCGCTCCGCGCGGTCCAGTGCCTCGTCGAGCGGGACTGACCGCCACGAGCGGTCGACCGTCCGGTCGCGCGAGCCGTCAGGGACCGGGAGGAAGTGTCGCTCTGCTCCCGGAATTTCGACGACGGTCCCACCGAGCTGTTCCCCCGCGAGAAGTCGGACGGCGCGCCGCCCCGCGACCGCTCCCGCGAACCGGACGGCGCTCCGGTCGCCGGATGGGCGCGACGCCGAGTCGTCGGTCGTCGAGGCGACGCGGAGGGACAGATCTGAGAAGCGCGCGGAGTCGGGCGTGCACACCGACACGGCTGCGTCGACGTCTTCGAGCGTGTGGCCGCCGACACCACCGACCTCACAGGCGACGAGTTGGTCACAGACGTCGTCGGCTCGGGTGAGCCGTTCGGAACCGGCAGGGGCGACGACGACGGCGAGGTCCGTCTCCGAGAGCGCGTCGGCGTCCGTCGTCACGTTCGCGTCGACGTCCTCGAACGCGGCACGGGCCGCGTCCGCCGCGGGACCCGTGCCGACGAGTCCGACGTTCATACGCGAACGTCGGGGGAGGGGTAGAAAAGCGCGGGGGTTCCGTCTACGTCAGGAGGCTCTGTGCGACGCCAGCGAGCTGGTCGGCGTCGGCCTGTCGGAGCCGATCGTCACCGAGCTTCAGTCGGAGTCGCGGGCGGCCGACGTCGATAGGCACCTTCTCGGTGTCGACGAGACCGAGGTCTTCGAGCTTGGTCTTCGTCCGCGAGAACGTCGCTTTCGACGCGATACCGATGTCCTCGCCCCACTTCGAGATGTCGTAGAGGAGGATGTCGTTCTTCGCTGCGACGAGGAGACTGATGGTCACCTCGTCGAGCCCCTGGCCGTCGCCGCGTGCGGTCTGCAGCGACGAAAGCACGGTGTCGAAGTCCCCTTGGACGTCTTCGGAGAGTTCGGTCGCGAGCGACTCGCGGACGACGGAGATCGAGGGCGTGCGGAGCTTGAACTCCGGTGCATCCTCCCAGGCCGTCGTGTACGTCTCGTACGCCGACGCGACGAACTCCTCGTCGTCGGTCACCAGCGCGGCGATCTGCTCGTCGGTGCTGACGACCGAGAGGACGGCGTGCTCCGTGACGATGAGCGAGTTCTGGTCGTCGACGCCGCCAGTCGTGAGCGAGAGGACGCCCTCCTCGACGAGGTCGGCGGCGTTGCTCGCCACGATGAAGTCGTCGACGACGTCCTTCAACAACGGCTCGTCCGCGATGACCCGGACTGTCGGGAGCTCCCCCTCGAAGTGTGTTGCGACGGAGACGAGCGATTCGAGCACGTCGGCCGTCGGGTTAGCCACGAGGAGTTCCGACTCTCCCGCCGAGAGTACCTCGTACAGGATCTCCTCAATCCCCTCCGCGATTAAATTTGAGGCGATAACCATAATACAAATATCGAACTGTGTCTATTTAATCTTACCGCATGCGGACTATCACAGTACGGCGTCTTCGGGGTATTTCAATGGCCTTGTAGGCTAAAAACAAGATTTCTATCTCAGAAATCAGACCATTATAAATCAGGTCTGTTTTTAAGCAGAGAGCTTCGCGACGAGATCCGTCGACCACTGGATGTCGCCGTCGAAGATGACCGGCATGTCGACGCGCCGAACGAACCGCTCGGTCTCGGCCGCCGAGAGCGTCACCTCGGACTCCGCGCCGAACAGCCGCGGCTGCCCGTCGAGCGGTTCGGGCAACCGGAAGACGTCGCCTGTGATCCGCGGCGAAGAGGCGTCGAACGTCACCCGGTACGACTCGCCGTCCGCTTCGGGGACGATGGTCGCCGCCAGCGGGACGGTCTCCGGCGCGCCGCTGAGTTTGTGCGTGCCGTCGCCCACGACGGTGTAGTCGTTCCCCATGATGATGCGACGACGGGCCAGGTCGAGCGCGCGTTCGATGCTGAATCCGTTAATGAGGAGCCGGACGAACATCGTCCCGACGCGGGCCGCGTGGCCGTCGAGCACCTTCTCGAAGGTTACCGCCCCGGAGACGCTCCCCTTCCGGACGAGGTTGATTCCCTCGTGGTACGAGCCACACGCGTTGAGGAAGAACGTCTCCGCGCCGGAGCGTTCGAGGGTCGCGGTCGAGAGGGACCCGTCGCGGCACTGCAGGCCCTCTTCCTCGCAGTGACCGATGTAGTGGACGAAGTCGTGGTCGGCCTCGAACACCGCCGCGAGCTCCGACCGGCTGAGCTGTTCGCGGACCGAGACGTCGATGTCGAGATCCGCCGTCCCACGGCGGTAGATGTCCGCCGCGTCGTCGTGTTCCGAGGACATCTCCGCGTCGTTGAGCACGGCGACGACGGAGGTCGACTGCGCGTCCGTCACTTCCTTCGAGCGGTGCTCGTACGCTTCCGGGAGCGTCTTGAACACGTCGATGGGGATGCCGTCCGCGAGCCACCCGTGCGCCCGTCCCGGTCCAAGGATGGGTTTGACCGGCTCGATCCGGGCGGAGTCGTCAGCGGGGGTGCGGTAGAAGTCGTCGAGCGACCGCCGGAGCCGCTCGTTCCCCTCCAGCGGCTGCGACTTCGGGGTGAAGAGGTTGGGGAGGTTCGAGATGACGTGTGGGAGCGTCCGGACGTGGTCGTAGGTCGGCTCGACGTACATCGACAGGTGCCACTCGGGGAGGTCCGGCGAGATGAGGTCGAACGGGACGTCCAGATACGTCTCGACGCGCTCTTCGATGGGTGCCGTCGCGACGGCGTCGGGGTCGAGCGAGAGCCGGTCGAGCAGGTGGTGTTCGGCCAAGCGGTCGTTGCCCGGCACCGCCTCGCGGACGAGACAGTCGAGAAGGAACACGCGCCGCAGCAGCTCTGCGGTCTCGTACTGGAACCCCGGCATCGGGTCGAGCTGCCGTTCGAGGTTGACCGTCCGCAGCGTCGGCGTAGCGTCCGCCTCGAGTTCGATGGTCGCGTCGAGGTAGTGTGCGAGCGACGACGCGGTGAAGACGTACTGTAGCGTCGGCGGAACGGTGATGGTGACGTTGCTCAGGGTCCGCTGGCGCGCGAACTCCGCTGGAATCCGCGTCTCCTCGGCGAACTCGACGAGCGGCGGATGGCGACGCATCCGCGAGTGCGAGCGCGCCGCCGTCGTCGTCAGCGTCGACGACGACATCGTCGACACGGCCGTCGCGACCCCTTCGGGCGTTCGTGGCACCGCGATGGTTCCCGGCGGCTGGTCGTCTCGCTCGGTGAATCCCACCCTAACGGGCGTCCGCGTCGGAAAGGAGAGCGTCGCCCGTTCCTGGCTCCTCGACACACGAGCGGCCGACGTGAACGCGACCCGGACTTCGACGACCGAGTCGACGCGGAGTTCGTACGTGCCGGCGGGAAGCGACTCCTCGTCCATGAGTTCCTGGGTCCGGTCGGTGTCCCGATGGGTGACGGTCACTCGTCCGGGTGGGAGATCCAGCGCGGTCGCTCTTCCGACGGCGCTATCGGCGACCGAATCCTGGATCGACGGGGGTCCGCCCCTCTCTGTTGGGCCCTCGCCCGTCCGCCAGTCCGACGCGCGGACCGTGACGGACGGGCGCAACCGGCCGACGGCAGCGACACCGTCGGCCGTGGCCTCCGCACGGAGCATTCTTAGAAGAGCAGGAATCGCTGACGTATATATCTGTCGTGAAAGTGAGTAATTACCTTTTGTTTACCTACCCGTCCGACGTAATTTGCGGGAGAAATGTCATGAGATGAGCCGGCCGATCGGTGGAATTTATCGGGACGTTCGAAAAGTCTCTCACAGTCGGCTGTGTCGCTCCGGCCGTTCCAGCCGTCTTTCCGCGTGTGACGAGTCCTGGACGTGGTCTCTCGAACCGGCGCGTCCGAGAGGCACCCGCCGGTCGCTCGGGTCGTCGATGTCTCGTCTGCGCCACCGTGTCCTCTTCCGACCGGAGCGCCTGACGCGAGGACGACGACGGAGTGAACAGGCTTATGTCCGACTCACCCGGCAGGTCACCTATGAACCACGAGCACGTCCGGGCCGTCGATCCCGAGGTGGCCGACGCCCTGGCCGGCGAGGAGGAGAGACAGGAGCGGACGCTCGCGATGATCGCGAGCGAGAACCACGCCTCGAAGGCCGTCCTCGAGGCGCAGGGCTCCGTCCTCACGAACAAGTACGCCGAGGGCTACCCCGGGTCGCGCTACTACGCGGGCTGTGAGTACGCCGACGAGATCGAGAACCTGGCTATCGAGCGTGCCAAGGAACTGTGGGGGGCCGAACACATCAACGTCCAGCCACACTCGGGGACGCAGGCGAACATGGGCGTCTATCTCGCGATGCTCGAACCGGGCGACAAGATCCTCTCGCTCGAACTGAACCACGGCGGGCACCTCTCTCACGGCCACCCCGCGAACTTCACCGGCCAGCTGTACGAGGTCGAGCAGTACCAGGTCGACCCCGAGACGGGCTACCTCGACTACGACGCCCTGGAGGAGAAGGCCGAGGCGTTCGAACCGGACATCGTCGTCTCGGGCTACTCGGCGTACCCCCGGGCCGTCGACTGGGAGCGCATCCAGACCGTCGCCGACGACGTGGGAGCGTACCACCTCGCCGATATCGCTCACATCACGGGGCTGGTCGCCGCCGGCGTCCACCCCTCGCCGGTCGGCATCGCCGACTTCGTCACCGGTTCGACCCACAAGACCATCCGGGCCGGTCGCGGCGGCATCATCATGACCCAGGAGGAGTACGCCTCCGAGATCGACAAGGCGGTCTTCCCCGGCGGGCAGGGCGGTCCGCTCATGCACAACATCGCCGGCAAGGCCGTCGGGTTCAAGGAGGCGCTCGAACCGGAGTTCGCCGAGTACGCCGAACAGGTCGTCTCGAACGCGAAAGCGCTGGCGGACACCTTCACCAACCACGGGCTCGACGTCGTCTCCGGCGGCACGGACACCCACCTCGTCCTCGTCGACCTCCGACCGTCCCACCCGGACCTTACCGGCGGGACGGCGGAGGAGGCGCTCGAACGGACGGGTATCGTCCTCAACGCCAACACCGTCCCCGGAGAGACACGCTCGCCGTTCAACCCCTCCGGCATCCGCGCGGGGACCGCCGCGCTCACGACCCGCGGCTTCGAGTACACCGAGATTCGGGAGGTCGGCGAACACATCGCCCGCGTCGTCGACAACCCCGACGACAGGGGCGTTCTCGGCGAGGTGAGCGACCGCGTGACCGAACTCTGCGCGGCACACCCGCTCTACCGGTAGGGCACACCCCCTCTACCGATAGACGCGACGACCCGGACGCGCGGCGCGCACGACCGCCGGCGGACTTATTCTTCGGGCGACGCACGGAGTCGGTATGTCACTCTCGCGCCGGCGGTTCCTCTCGGGTATCCTCGTCGCCCTCGGTGCGGGCTGTAGCGGACCGCCGGGTGGTGGGTCGGAAAGCGAATCGGAGCCCACCGACACGACGTCGCCCGCCGGGCCATCGACGACGAGTCTCGGCTCGGCCACCACCGACGCACCGACCCGGGCCCCCCTCACCACCGACGCCACCTCGTCTCCGATGTCTCACGCGGAGGCCGCGTCCGAGACCGCCGGGGAGGAACTCGACCTGCGCGAGGCGAACGTGGTCGGCGTCGAGTTCGAGCCGTCCGGCGGGTCCGCTCGCTTCAGCGTGACGCTCTACCACGACGACGACGGGGAGTCGGGGTACGCGGACTGGTGGCAGGTCGAGACGCTCGACGGGGAGCAACTGGGCCGGCGGACGCTGCTGCACGCCCACAGCACGGCTCCCTTCACCCGGTCGGAGACGGTTTCGCTCTCGGAGGGAATTCGGTACGTCGTCGTCCGCGGGCACGACCAGACCCACGGGTACGGCGGGCAGGCGATGGTCGTCGACCTCGATACGGGCGCGACCGAGGCGGTACGACAGGGAACGGAGCCGCGGAACTTCTCGGACTACGATCCGGGCGCTGAGTCTCGGTCCTGAGACGAGTCCTCCCTCGGAGCGGTCGGTCTTCCGACAGGATATTGTCTCCCGGGGGTGTAGGCGGGGGCATGGCACCCATCCGTCGGCTCGTCCTCGACGTGTTGAAGCCCGTCGAGGTCGCGACGGTCTCGTTCGCCCGGGAGTTGAGCGACCTCGACGGCGTCGACGCGGCGGCCGTCCGACTCGTCGAAACCGATCGCGAGGTACAGAACGTCACCCTCGTCGTCGAGGGAGAGGCGGTGGACTTCGACCGCGTCGAGGGGTGTATCGAGTCGCTCGGCGGGACGCTTCACTCCGTCGACGAGGTGGTCTGTGGGGAGTTCGTCCCCGAAGGACACGAGGCACCCGCGGATGCGACGTGGCTTCGCTGACCGCCTCCGGGCGGTCGAGTTCGGGTCGCTCTCGCGGCGCTACTTCGTCTCGAACGGGTTCGACGGGGCGCTCACGTGTGTGGGGCTCGTCGTCGGCGCGTTCCTCTCGGGCGTCCCGGACGGCCTGACGGTCGTCCGCGTCGGCGCCGGGGCGGCGGTGGGACTTGCGACGTCGGGCGTCTGGAGCGTCTGGGAGATCGAACGCGCCGAGAAACGCGCCGAACTCGAACGGCTCGAAGCGGCGATGCTCGCCGACCTCGGCGGGACGGCACCCGACCGCCGACGGCGGCGCGAACGGGTGGTGAACGCCGTCGCCAGCGGCGCAGGCCCCGTGCTCGGGGTGTTGGTCCCGCTCGTCCCCTTCCTCCTCGAAGGGACGCTCGTCACGATGGTCGAAGCGACCGTCGCCGCCGTCGTGACGGCCGTCGCCATCCTGTTCGGCTTCGGCGCGTTCCTCTCCCGGGAGTCCGACCAGTGGTGGCTCGTCGCCGGCATCCGGATGGGCGCGGCGGGCCTGTTCGTCGCGCTCTTGACCCTCGTCCTCCCCGGATAGGTCGGACACGGGGACCAGTGTGCACGAACGTGCCTGCTTTTCCCTCCCGCGGTGATCGATCCATACACGAATCCGAACCGTTCAAGTCTCGGCCGCTCCCCTCTCCCCACATGACCGACATCATCGACGGCAACGCCGTCGCGGGCGAGGTGCGCGACGGCCTCGGCGACGCCATCGAGACGCTCTCCGAGGCGGGCGTGACGCCCGGCCTCGCCACCGTGCTGATGAGCGACGACCCCGCCAGCCAGACGTACGTCTCGATGAAACAGCGCGACTGCGTCGAAGTGGGTATCGAGGCGTTCGACTACGAACTCGACCCCGACACCCCCGCCGAGGAGTTGTACGACCTCATCGACGATCTGAACGCGCGCGAGGAGGTCCACGGGGTCCTCGTCCAGATGCCCGTCCCCGACCACGTCGACTCGCGCGAGGTCCTCCGACGGATCGACCCCGCGAAGGACGTCGACGGCTTCCACCCCGAAAACGTCGGCCGACTCGTGGCCGGCGACGCGCGCTTCAAGCCGTGTACGCCCCACGGCATCCAGAAACTCCTCGACTCCGCGGGTGTCGACCCCGAGGGCAAGGAGGCCGTCATCGTCGGGCGCTCCGACATCGTCGGCAAGCCGATGGCGAACCTGCTCGTCCAGAAGGCCTCCGGAGGTAATGCCACGGTGACGGTCTGTCACTCCCGCACCCGGGACCTCGCCGAACACACCCGTCGGGCGGACATCGTCGTCGCCGCCTGCGGCGTGCCGGAACTGGTCACGGGTGACATGCTCACCGAGGGAACCGTCGTCGTCGACGTGGGCGTCAACCGGGTCGACGCCGACAACGAGAAGGGGTACGAACTGGTCGGCGACGTCGAGTTCGAGTCGGCCAAAGAGAGAGCCAGCGCCATCACTCCCGTCCCGGGTGGCGTCGGCCCGATGACCCGCGCGATGCTGCTGTGGAACACCGTCAAGGCCGCCGCCGAGGCCGACGGAGTCGACGTCACGCTTCCCTGATTCGGTCCGTCTCCGGTCCGTCTCTTGTTCTGTCTCCGCTCCGTCTCCGGTCCGTCTCTCCCCCGCGTCAGGCCTCGTCGCCCTCGTGAGTGAAGAGGAGGAGCCGCTCGTCCGCGTGGGCGACGCAGAAGCCCACCGGCCGACCGGGCCGAAACGACTCCGACGCGCTCGTCGCGTAGAACTCGTCGAACGCGGCGCCACAGACGGGGCACTCGACGCTGTCGCGGTTTCGGTACAGCACCGACGAGCCCGTGTCGGTGACGAGTTTTAGCCGGTGGCGCACCGCGTGTTCGTCGAACGTCGTCATTGCAGCCGCGAGAGGCGGTCTCTCGCCGTGGCGAGCGCGGTCTCGTCGTCCTCTCTGAGCGCCCGCGAGACGTCCTGCGTCGCGGCGAGGAGCGCCTCGCTCTCGGCGAGCGGGACGTCTCCGCCGAGCGCGCGCGTCCGCTTGACGAACTCCGAGACCGTTCCCAGGA
>JBEPYA010000104.1:0-12645 GCA_041641615.1 Salinigranum sp.
AGTACGCGCCCTCCGACCGCTCGCCGCTCCCGCCGCGGTCGGTCGACGACGTCGACGCTCTGAGCGTCTCGGTGAGGGTGCTGAACAGTCCCATACGCGACGTTCAGAGTCGAGTACAAAAAACCGCCGGCGGTATGGCGGTGAGAGTGCACGAGCACCGCCGTCTGACCGGTGGTCGGCAGTGAGCGGCGTCCGTCGCCGGTCGGTAGCGCGTCGTCTGTCGCTCCTCACTCGACGGTGGCAGCGAGGTTGTCGAGCGCACGGTCGAGTTCCCCGCGGCGCTTCCACGCGGCGACCCGGTCGGTGACCGCGGCGAGCGGGAGACCGAGGCTCACGCGCGACCGCGCCGTCAGCCGGGTGCCCTCGTTCTCGCGAGCGAGCGTGAGCCACGTCTCCATCGCGTCGAACGGACCCTCCTGTCCCTCCTGGGTGTAGTAGAGCCCGTCGTCGCGCGGCTCGAACCGAAGCGAGAGTTGGAGTCCCCCGCCGCCGGCCGTGACGAGCGTCGCCCCGTCGACGTCGTGGACCTCCCGGACGGTGAAGCTGTCCTCGGCCTCGACGACGGCCGCCGGTGACAGGTGCCGGCGGAGTTCGCGCGGCGTCGCTCGGACGAACCGCGACACCCTGACTTCGCGCATGGGGGTACGTTTCGGGGGTGAAGGTTAAGCGCTCGGTCGGACGGGAGGTGAAACGCTCGGGGTGAGAGCGGTGGCCGCTCGTCCGGAGGCGGTGAGCGTCACAGCAGGGGGAGCGCGAGCAGGAGCATGAGGAGGGCGAGACAGAGCGCCCCGTAGACGAGGCGGGCGAGGCGGGTCGCCGGCGGAATCTCCGCACGGAGCGCGGGGCGGGCGTGCCAGACGAGGCGGACGTAGGCCCCGACGGTGACGACGACGAACAGTCCGGTCGAGAGCGACAGCCCCACGGGGAGCGACAGGCCGATCGCGCCGGCGTAAATCGGACCGAACGAGAACGAGACCAGGAACCCCAGGCTCGCCACCACCAGGAAGGGGACGGGGTCGACCGGCGTGCCGTCGCGGTTCCGGAACACACCCCTCTGATGGGGCGCGAACGCAAAGAAGATAAGTCCGACCTCGGATGGGAGCGTATGGCCTCGGAGGGAGACCCGCGCGTCCTGTTCGTGATGAACCTCGTCCTCTCGGCCGTCTTCGGGACAGCTATCCTCTGGGGGCTCGACTACGTCGGGCTCGCGACGTTCTCGACCACGAACGCCGCCATCGCGACCCTCGTCCTCATGGCACTGACGGGTCTCGTGATACGGGTGCTCTGAGCGCCAGGGAGCCGGTACGGGGGGATGTCCTCGTTTTATATCGGTGCCCGACGGCACGTCACACAGACCGATGCCGATCGAAGACCGCGACAACGCGTATCTCATCACTCACGCGCTGGCGAAGGACACCCTCTCGCGCCTGCGGGACATCGAGACCGAGCAGGTCGCCTTCAGGAAGGGGCTGGTGAAGCTCGGCCGCATCTGCGGCTACGAGATCATCGACGGGGCGATGGAGACCGAGTACGTCTCCATCGAGACGCCGCTGCAGGAGACCACGGGCGAGCGGGTGAAAGGACTCGACGACGTCGTCATCATCAACGTGTTGCGCGCGGCGACGCCGTTCGTCGAGGGGCTGTTGAAGGCGTTCCCCCGGGCGAAGCAGGGCGTCATCTCTGCCGGCCGCGACGAGGAGGCCGGGATGAACGCCGAGGGCGAGTTCCCCATCACCATCGACTACGTCAAGCTCCCCGAAATCCGCGCGAAGGACACGGTCATCGTCGCCGACCCGATGCTCGCCACCGGGAGCACGATGTGTTCCGTCCTCGACCACGTCCTCGGGAGCGCCACCGAACAGCCGACGGACCTGTTCGTCCTCTCGGCGGTGTCCGCGCCGGACGGCCTGCTCCGCGTCGACGAGGAGTACCCCCGCGCCGACCTGCTCACCGTCGCCATCGACGACTACCTCGACGACGACGGCTACATCGTCCCCGGGCTGGGGGACGCCGGCGACCGCGCGTTCCGAACGACCTGAGCGCGGAGAAACAGAGACGTTCTGGCGGTTGTTTCGAGTGAACGATGCGAGTGTCGTCAGTGGTGCGAGTGTCGTGAGTATCGAGTATCGGTGGTCACGAGCGGCGGCAGCGGTGCCTGCAGTCTTGGTGAGAGTGCGTCGCTGCTCTGGTCGTGGTGAGAACAGAGACGACCGCGCGGTATACGGGCGCGGTGAAACCACGGCCCCGATCCACCGGAGCGACGCAGTCGATTCGGCCGTTCACTCGCTCGCAGACCGAGCCACGAGCTGACCCTCGCGCATCCACTCGCTCACGTCCGTTCGCTCGTCCCTCACGCGCCAACCGCGACGAGGCGCTGCGGTGCGGTAGCGCGTGACGGCGCAGACATGTGGTCTGCACCTCACGCGAGAGGTCTTCACGGGTGCAACGAGTGAAGGTGTGAAGCGACGGAGTCGTTCAGTGGATGGTCGAGCGGCCGAAGAGAGGAAAAATCGGCTGGGGGGCTGTGATGTCAGCGCCCGGGTGGCCAGCTCTCGTCTCTGTCCGCGCTCGTCGCGGCGCGCCCGGGAGCCTCGGTCTCTTGCTGTCGGCGTCCCACTCCAGGACGACCGTCGTGTAGCGACGAGCGGTCGACAGTCGACACCGCGCCGACGGGCACCACACCTAATAGCTCGGCCGAAGAGGCCAATCCATGGAAGACGCGCTCGGCGGGAACGACCGCGACCGCCCCGACGGGGGGCACCCGGAGGTCCCGTGCGAGGACTGTGGGGAGTCCGTCGCCGAGGCACTCACCCGCCGCGTACGGGTGACGGTCGACGGAAGCGAGATACACAGCCACCGGCTCTGCCCGGACTGTTTCGCCGCCTGGGTCGACCGGTACGACCGCCGGATGTCGACCGGCGGAGAGAGTACGGAGGACTCGGAGATAATCGTCGACTGAGGACGAGAGTGCTGGGAGCAGCCACAGACCGAGCCTGAGTCACTCGCGTTCGGCTTCGACCTCGTCCACCGAGCGTCGGGTCAGCCCCTCGTCGCCGCGGTCCAGTGCGCGTGGGACGTCGTGGTAGTCCGAGTAGCCGTCGAACCAGCGCGCGATGCGTTCGAGTCGGTCGACGACGTGGGCGGGCTCGCCCGACCGCGAGAGCTCGTGTCCCTCGCGGGGGTACCGGACCAGTCGGGTGTCGACCCCGCCCTTCTTCAGCAGCAGGTAGAGCAGTTCGGCGTTGTTCACCGGGACGCGGAAGTCCTCGGTGGCGTGGAGGACGAGCGTCGGCGTCGTCACCTCGTGGGCCGCCGAGACGGGCGAGTGCTCCCAGAGGAACGCCGCATCGTCCGATGGAGTCGTCTCGAAGTCCCACTCGACGAGTTTGAACGCGTCCGACGAGCCGTAAAAGGAGGTGAGGTCGTAGACGCCGCGCTGGGCGACGGCGGCGCGGAAGCGGTCGTCGTGTCCGACGAGCCACGCGGTCATGTAGCCGCCGAAGCTTCCGCCGGTGAGAAAGAGGTGCGACTCGTCGATCTCCTCTCGCTCGCACACGGCGTCGACGCCGGCGAGGACGTCTCGCGCCGTCACGGCACCCCAGTCGCGCTGGATGGCCTTCGTGAACGCCTCGCCGTAGCCGAGTGAACCCCGGGGGTTGCACCAGAACACCGCGTATCCCCGCGCGGCGAGCGTCTGGAACTCGTGCCACATCGTTCCCGACGTGGACCACATAGCGTGTGGTCCGCCGTGGATTTCGACGACGAGCGGGACCTGTTCCCGGTCGTCCCCCGAGCGCGTCCCCTCGGGCGGGAGCAGGAGCCAGCCCTGCACCGGACCCGCGTCCGACTCGAACCACACCTCCTCGGGGACGGCGAGTGTCCGGGAGGAGAGGAAGTCGGTGTTCACGGCCGTGAGGCGGCGCTCACTCCCGGAAGCGTCGACGGCGAAGGCGTCGCCCGGATGGTCGGCGGCGCTCTTCGTGACGACCACGGAGTCGGCACCGACGGCGAGGCCGTCGACCGCTCCCTCCCCGAGGACGACCTCGTGTTCGACCGACTCGATCGACTCACCCGACTCGCCCTCGCCGATCCGGAACCGCCGGACGACGAAGTCACCCTCGTCGGGGGTCACGGCGTAGAACGACTCGAACGCGGGGTCCCACGAGAACCCCCGGTCGGGGAGGACGGTCCGGTCGAGGTCGGCGGTGACGACTGTCTCCTCTCCCGTCGCGCACGTGACGACGACCACGTCGGCGTGGACTGGGGGGCCGTCGTCGGTCGGGGTGTGGAGGTACGCCACGCGGCCGTCGTCGGTCGCCGCGAGCGTCGGCGTCCACGACTCCCCCCAGGTCACGTGCCGGACCGGGTCGTCGTGGTCGGGTTCGTCCCCGTCGTCGTCCGCGTCCGCTCCGTCCACACGCGAGACGTCGTGGGCGACCAGTTCGAACTCGATGGCGTCGTCGGGGTCGCCGCCGTCGCGTCGGCGGGAGACGGCGTAGTAGAGCGTCTCGTCGTCGCCCCACGTCGGCGCGGTGTGGTCGCGGTCACCGTCGGTGAGTCGCGCGACCTCGTGTGAGTGCCCGTCGGCCGCATCGTCACCCTCCGTGTCGACGTCGACCACATAGACGTGTCGGCGCGTCCCGTCGAGGTACGCGGCGGCCCGCCGGTAGACGAGCCGGTCGACCACGCGCGGGTCGGGCGTCTCGCGTTCGTAGTCGGCCGCGTCGCAGTCGACGCCGCGCTCGCGCTCGTCGGCCGTGGACTCGCTCACGAACGCGAGTCGGGTGCCGTCGGGCGACCACTCGATGTGCTGGACGCCGCCGGGAACGTTCGTGACCGGTCGCGCCTCACCGCCGTCTGTCGGCAGCACGGACAGTTGTGCGCGGTCGTCGTCGCCGCGGGTGCTGGTGAACGCGAGGCGGTCGCCCGACGGCGAGAACGTCGGGGTGGCGTCGACACCATCGCTCACGGTGAACCGGCGCGGGTCACCGCCCGAAGCGGGGACGACGAAGACGCTCGCATCGGTCGTTGTATCGCCACGCGGCCGACGCAGGACGTACGCCACCGTGGACCCGTCGGGAGAAACAGCCGGCGAGCCGACCCGGACGAGGTCGGCGTAGTCAGCGGCCGTGAACTGCATGCGAGCGCAGTCGGTGCACGGCGGAAAGAGGGTTGCGGTGCGGTGAGCCTTCCGGTGCGGTCCCTCCGACGAGGTCGGACGGAGATCGGCGACGAGATGTTTATTTACTGCCTCGAAATCAATACTATTAGCATAGATATAATTCAGTTTCAAAT
Organism: Salinigranum sp.; assembly: GCA_041641615.1. Lineage (GTDB taxonomy): Archaea > Halobacteriota > Halobacteria > Halobacteriales > Haloferacaceae > Salinigranum. The sequence goes on from JBEPYA010000104.1 coordinate 5,296, forward strand.
ACAGACATAGGTAACCATATATATCTCCGGTGTCCCCTGTCAGATATGGTCCAGAAGAGGTTCGACAGGCGGAGTTTCCTCGCGGCGACAGGAACGGCAGCGCTCGCTGGCCTCGCCGGTTGTTCCGGCGGGGGCGGTGGTAACGGCGGCGGTTCCGGCGACGGTGGCGGCAACGGCGCCGACGGTGGAGACGGCGCCGACGGCGGCGACGGTGGAGACGGCAGTGATGGAAGCGACGGATCCGATGGAGGTGGAACGAGTAGTCGTCTCACCTGGCACGCCGGTGGAACCGGCGGGACGTACTTCCCGCTCTCGAACGAAATCAAAACCATCGTCGAAGAGAATACGGACTTCTCGCTGAACGTCCAGTCGACGGGTGCGAGCGTCGAGAACGTGGGCAGCCTCGCCGATGGTTCCGCGGACTTCGCACTCATCCAGAACGACATTGCGTACTTCGCGAAGAACGGCACCGGCATCGACGCCTTCCAGGATAACCCAATCGAGAACCTGATGGGCGTCGCGACGCTGTATCCCGAGACCATCACGGTCGTCACCCTGCAGGAAACCGGCATCGAGACGGTCGGCGACCTCAGCGGGGCGACTATCAACACTGGCGACCTCGGCTCCGGGACGCAGGTCAACGCCAACCAGATTCTCGAAGCAGTCGGCATCACCGACTACAACGAACAAAACGCCGGCTTCGCACAGGCGTCCGAACAGTTGGCAAACGGCGACATCGACGCGGCCTTCGTCGTCGGTGGCTGGCCGGTCGGTGCAATCGAGGACCTGGCCAACACCAACGACATCCACATCGTTCCGATAAAAGGTGACAACCGCCAGGCGGTCAAAGATTCGGCGTCGTGGTTCGCCGACGACACGATTCCGGGCGGCACCTATTCCGGTGTCGAGGATGACGTCGAGACGGTCTCGGTGCAGGCGATGATTGCGACTAACGCCGACGTTGCCGAGGACACCGTCGAGACGATCACGGCGGCCATATTCGACAACGTCGACGACCTGAGCATCAAGACGGACTTCATCTCGAGGGACAGCGCACAGGACGGCATGTCCATCGAACTCCACCCCGGTGCAGCAGCGTACTTCGACGCGTAAGTCTCCCAGCCGCTTCGTGGCTGACTTTAGGACAAGATGTCCCGTCTCAAAACGATACTCACTCGCACTATTCCGTTTTTCATTGCACTCCTAGTCGCACTGGTCGCAATTGCGGCAGCAGTCCCGACCGGATCGGTTCTCGTCGTCGAGGACATCGAGACGGGGGAGCACTACATCACCCAGTCCGTCGAGGACGGCACCACGGTGGGGCTGGAGTACATGCACAGCGTGGAAAAAACACGGGTGTACGACGAGTATCGCGTCGAGGGAGACACGCTCGTCAACACACGGATGGAGTTCGAATCCTACGGCTGGGGGCTCCCCTCCGGGGTCAACGTCACGAACGTCAACGGGACGCTCGTCTACGACCCGTCCGACCCGATAACCACACTCGACAGTCTTTCCGTATCACCCGGACGTATCGCGGGCCACACGCTTACTATCGGTGATCAATCCTATGATTTAGTTGGGGAGACGAATGCCAGTGACGTCAGAATCCACATCGAGCAACGGACACTAACGGACTTCTTCACATGAGCACCAAAGACCCAGACCCGACCTCCGATGACGGTCCAGACGAAGAGATATCCAGAGAAGAAGCCGACCAACTCCTTGAGGAAATCGAGCGACGTCGCTCGTTGAAGGGACTTGCTGCGATTACAGTTGCAGCAATCGGCATCCTCTTTTCGCTGTTTCAGATGTGGCTCGCTGCGAAAAGTTTCACGTCGACAGTGTGGATACCAATCGTCGGCGAGTTTCAGATTTCGCTCCAGTTGCTGCAGGCAAACGCCATCCACGTCGCCTTTGCTCTCATTCTCACCTTCCTGATGTTCCCGGCGAGCATGGGTGATGGCTTCATCGTCCGTAATTTCGGAAAGATTGCTCCTGCCATCACTTCCCGGGTAGGCGAGTCCAGCCCTGTGGCGCGAGTGGCGGACCGCGTCCGCGCGTTCTTCCGCTGGTTGATACTCGATCCCGACCGGAGCCGCGTTACGCCGTTCGATATTCTCTGTATGGTGACGGCGTTTCTCGCGGCACTGTACTTCCTGACCGACTTCTCCGAAATTCAGAACATGCGCGTCTTCGGCGTCGACTCCGGTCGAACGCCGATTGCCTATCTCTCGGAACTTGGCGTCCCCTTCGTCACCGACCTCCTCGGCGGCGCCCCGATCGTCAGCGAATATTCGCTCGCGTTTATCCTCGGCGTGCTCGGCGTGCTCCTCGTGCTCGAGGCCACGCGGCGGACGCTCGGCCTTCCGCTGATGATAATCGTCGCCTCGTTTATCGTCTACGCTCGCTGGGGCTATCTCATCAGCGGTAACACGCCCTTTCTCGGCCTGCTGGCGATTCCCGAACTGACCTGGCCGGACATCATACAGAACCTCTGGTACAACACCGAAAACGGTGTGTTCGGGATACCGGTCACCGTCTCCGTGAGCTTCATCTACATCTTCATCCTCTTCGGCTCCTTTTTGGAAATGAGCGGTGCCGGCCAGTGGTTCATCGACCTCGCCTTCGCGGCCACTGGTAAGCGAAAGGGCGGTCCTGCCAAAGCCAGTATCCTCGCCAGCGGCTTCATGGGAACTATCTCCGGTTCCTCCATCGCCAACACGGTCACGACGGGCGCGTTCACCATCCCGCTGATGAAGCGATCGGGGTACTCACCGGAGTTCTCAGGCGCAGTCGAATCCTCTGCATCCTCGGGCGGGCAGATTCTCCCGCCGGTGATGGGTGCCGCAGCGTTCCTGATGGTGCAGTACACCGCGACACCGTTTGCAGATATTATCATTCTCGCGACGATTCCCGCCATCGTCTTCTTCTTCGGCGTCTGGGTGATGGTGCACCTGAAGGCGACCGAGGCGGGTATCGGCGGCGTCAAAGAGGTAGACACTGTCCCGATGCGCGCGCACCTGAAGCACGGGTGGTTCTATCTCGTCCCGATCTTCCTGCTCCTGTACTACCTCATCATCGAACGGCTCTCCGTGTCGCGGTCGGCGTGGTTCACGCTGGTCGCACTCACGGCACTGATCGCGCTCGTCTCGGCCTACAATACGGAGACGCGGGGCGTGCTGTTCGGACTCTCAGCCGTCATCGTCGGTGCCGAACTGGCGAGTCACGTCCTCTTCGGCGTCGCCGTCACCGGGCTCCTCACTGGCGCCAGCGGAACGGGGTTGCCGGTCGGTGAGGCAGTCGCCATCGTCGTCTCCCGTCTCGGCTGGTACGCGATGCTTGCGGGGATCCTCACGCTGCTATACAGGCCCAGCCTCGACGCGAAGTACCTCGAACTGAACCCTACTATTCAGGACTCCGCCGAGACGGCCGGTGATATGACCGGCCGCAATCTCGGCCAAAGTCAACTGTTCCAGCTCGGGACGTTCGTCGTCAAATCGATGGACGAGGGTGCACGCACCGCCGTGCCGGTCGTCATCGCCGTCGCCGCCGCGGGTATCATTCCCGGCGTCATCAGCGTCTCCGGCCTCGGACCGAACCTTACCTCACTCCTGCTCGAACTGTCCGGCGGATCTATCGTCGTCATGCTGCTCGTGACCGCCGTCGCGAGTATCATTCTCGGGATGGGGATGCCGACCACGGTCACCTACATCATCCTCATCTCGATGCTCGCGACGCCGCTCGTGGAGTTCGGTATTCCGCTCCTCGCGGCACACCTCTTTATTCTCTACTTCGGTGTCATCGCCGACATCACGCCGCCGGTGGCCGTCGCGGCCTACGCCGCCAGCGGGGTCGCAAAATCCGACCCGTTCGAGACGGGAGTGAAAGCCTTCTCGCTGTCGTTAAACAAGGCTATCGTCCCCTTCGCGTTCGTCCTCGCACCGGGTGTCGTCCTGTTGCGCGAGAAGGAAAACGCCGCCGAACTCCCGATTCGTGAGCAGTACCGCGTCGTCGGATTCAGTGACCTCGCGGAACTCTCCTACTCGATTCCGGAGATTCTGGTGCCGGTCGCCGGGGTGTTCCTTGGCGTCATCGCACTCGGTACGACTGTCATCGGAACGCTGTACACCGAAGTCGACAGCATCGAACGCACTGGCTTTGCGCTCAGTTCGCTCTTGTTGATGGCTCCGGGGCTGCTCTCGACGAGTGTGTTCGACCTGCTCGGGGTCGTCGACGTGACGGTCAGCGTCAACGCAACCCTGCTCGACCTCACCCTCCGTGGCCTGGGCCTCGTCATCTTCCTCGTCCTTTTGGTGAAAAACCGTCGTGAGCTCGCTGCTGAAACCACCCAGATCGACGAGAGCGAAACTCCCGAGGAGGGATCGGAACTGGCGTAACCGACTTTGCTCCCCCGGAGCCATAAGGACTGTCGCTACCTGCCCGTTCTACACGTCGGGACTCGGGCAGTAGAATCGAACGTGGCACCGGGGACGGGCGAGCGTACCGCGAGCGGTCTACGGTGCATCGGGGATCGTTGATGGCGTATCGACGTGGCACGTCACCTCGCGGCCGAGGGCCAAATCGACGGTGAGCGAACGGCCGTCCGGGCCTAGAGTGCCAGTGGGATTTTCACACCGTCAGTGCTGGCGTTTCAAGATGAACTCAGTGCCGGAGCGAGCAGTGCTGGCGTTTAATAGCTCGACTTCGACGAGATCCAGCGGCTCGGGGTGCTGGGGCTGGAGGTGGGCCGCATCATCGGCGAGGTCTACCCGTTCCTCGCCGTCCCCGTCGACGTCGTCAGCGCGACGGGCATCCCGCTGAACGAGGTGTCGTACGCCTTCTTCCTCGGCGCGGTGGGGACGCTCTTGGTGCTCGAAGCGACTCGACGCGCCCTCGGCGTCTACCTCATGCTCATCGTCGCGTCGTTCATCGTCTACGCGCGCTGGGGGTTCATCATCACGCCCGACATGCCGCTCATCGGCGTCCTCTCCATTCCGGAGGGGAGTTGGGCGAACATCGTTCAGAACCTCTGGTACAACACCGAGAACGGCGTGTTCGGGATTCCCGTGACGGTGTCGGTGCAGTTCATCTACATCTTCATCCTCTTCGGCGCGTTCCTCGAAATGTCGGACGCGGGCCAGTGGTTCATCGAACTCGCGTACTCCGCCACCGGAACCAGAAAGGGCGGTCCGGCGAAGGCATCCATCCTCGCCTCGGGCTTCATGGGAACCATTTCGGGCTCGTCCATCGCCAATACGGTGACGACCGGCGCGTTCACTATTCCGCTGATGAAACGCTCCGGCTACCGACCGGAGTTCGCGGGTGCGGTCGAAGCCTCTGCTTCGTCCGGCGGACAGATCCTCCCACCGGTGATGGGGGCTGCGGCGTTCCTGATGATCGAGTTCATCGGCGTCCCCTTCTCGGACATCATCATCGCCGCGACGATTCCGGCCATCGTCTTCTTCTTCGGTGTCTGGGTGATGGTCCACCTGGAGGCCTCGAGAGCGGGCATCGGTGGCCTCTCCCGGGACGACGTCGTCGACATCAAGAGCCACCTCTCGCGCGGGTGGTTCTACCTTGTGCCGCTCATCCTCCTGCTGTACTACCTCCTCGTCGAACGGCTCACCGTCGCGCGGTCGGCGTGGTTCACGCTCGTCGCCATCATGGCGCTCATCGCGTTCGTCACCGCCTACAACGAGCGGACGCGCGTCCCCCTCGTCGCGACCATCGCTGTGCTGTTCCTCGCCGAACTCGGCGCGTTCCTCGCGAGCGGCGTCGGCATCGTGGGCCTGCTCACGGGCGCGAGCGGCGAGCCGCGGACGTTCGTCGAGGCGCTCTTCGCCGCCGGCGGCACGCTGGGGACCATCATCGTCCTCGTGAGTCTCGTCTTCATGCTCCTCCGGCCGCGGGGCGAGTCGCCGCTTCTGAACTTCGACGACGCCGTCGACACCGCCAGCGAGCGCCTCGCGGAGGGTATCTCGCGGCCACGCCTCGCCGAGACGCGCCCCTTCCGCTACGTCACGTTCATCGGCAAGTCGATGGACTCGGGGGCGCGCACCTCGACCGAAGTCGTGGTCGCCGTCGCCGCCGCCGGCATCATCCCCGGCGTCGTGAGCGCGACCGGGTTAGGACCGAACCTCACGGCACTCATCAAGGCCGTCGCGGGCGGCTCCATTGTCCTTCTCCTCCTGTTTACCGCCATCGCCTCCATCATCCTCGGGATGGGGATGCCGACGACGGTGACGTACATCATCCTCGTCTCGCTGCTCGGACCCGCGATCGCGCAGTCGTCGGACATTCCGCTCCTGGCCGCGCACCTGTTCATCCTCTACTTCGGCGTCATCGCCGACATCACTCCGCCCGTGGCGGTGGCCGCCTACGCCGCGTCGGGAGTGGCCAAATCCGATCCCTTTAGGACAGGAACGAAGGCGTTCTCGCTGTCGCTCAACAAGGCCATCGTCCCCTTCGCGTTCGCGCTCACGCCGGGCATCCTGCTCCTGCGCGGGCAGAACCAAGACTTCCGGGTGCTGAACTTCGCCGACGTCTCGGAGGTGTCGTACTTCCTCCCCGAGGTGGTCATCCCCATCGTCGGGGTGTTCGTCGGCGTCGTCGCGCTCGGCGCGACCGTCATCGGGTACTTCTACTCGCCCGTCGGGCGGATCGAACGGGCGCTGTTCGTCGTCAGCGCGTTCTTGCTCATGGCACCGCTTCTGGTGCTCAGCGCCGCGGTCGACCTCCTCTCGTTCGTCGGCATCGTCGGGAACGTGGGCGACCCGCTCGTCGTCGACCTCGGCCTCCGCGCCGTCGGTGCGGTACTGTTCGGCGCGCTCACGCTGAAGAACCGCGCGGCGGGCGAGAAACAGCCGCCACAACCCGCCGGTCGGGTCGAGGCGACCGACTGACTTCGCTCCCTTTCTCTCCTGTCGTCACGACAGCTCGACTCGTCCGCTCGTCGCACTCCTGAGGCGGTCTCTGAGTTCGGCCGCGTCGTCGACGGGCACCCGAACCGAGAAGGAGACCCGCTCGTCGTAGTCGGCGTCGAACTCGACGCTCGTGGATTCGAGAATGCCCCGGACGGTCCCCGAGTCGTCGTACGCGACGACGGCCGAGAACCGCTCGTGGGGGCGTTCCTCGACGACGCCGGCATCGTCGACCGCCTCCTTCACCGCACGGGAGTACGCCCGGGCCAGCCCTCCCACACCCAGGTTCGTTCCGCCGTAGTAGCGCGTGACCACGGCGACCAGGTTCCGAAGGTCGCGCTGGACGAGGACGTTCAGCGCCGGCTTGCCCGACGACCCGGTCGGTTCGCCGTCGTCCGAACACAACTCTCGCAGCATGACGTCGACC
>JBEPYA010000105.1:0-12509 GCA_041641615.1 Salinigranum sp.
GGCTGGTTCCGTATGACGCTCACGCTCTCACTCGCCCAACTCGGCCCGACCACCGCCGACATCGACCGCAACACCACACGAATCACCGAGGCGTACGACCGCGCCGTTCGACAGGGCGCGGACGTCGTCGTCTTCCCCGAGATGGCCGTCACCGGCTACTGCATCCTCGACCTCGTCGAAGACGACACGTTCGTCGACCGCAACCGCGAGGGCCTCGAACGGGTCGCCGCCCACACCGGCGAGACGGTCGCCGTCGTCGGCTTCGTCGACCGGGAGGGCGAGGCGAGATACAACGCTGCCGCCGTCTGTCAGCACGGCGAGGTCGTCGACGTCTCGCGAAAAGTCCTCCTCCCGAACTACCGCTACTTCGACGACGCGCGATACTTCGAACCGGGCGAGGAGGTCTCACCGATCCCGGTCGACGTCGGGAGGGAGACGGTCGCACTGGGGGTCTCCGTCTGCGAGGACATGTGGGACGCCGACTACGACCGCCGGCCTGTCCGGGAGTTAGTCGACGGTGGGGCGGACGTGGTGGTGAACCTCAACGCCTCGCCGTTCGAGGTCGGGAAACGCGCCGACCGCGCGCGGGTCATCCGCGAACACGTCGCCGCGACCGGCGTCCCCCTCCTGTACGTCAACACCGCCGGCGTCGCCGACGTCGGCCGGAACGTCATCGTCTTCGACGGGGACTCCCTGGCCATCGATGCGACGGGCGCGCTCCTCGCCCGCGGCGCGCAGTTCGACACCGACCTCGTCACCGTCGGACTCGAAATCGGAAGCGACGCGGACGGCGTCGGCCACCACGTCTCGGGAGGGATCTCCCGGGGGGACGGCCCGCTCGTGCCGTCCGGAACGGCGGTGACGCCCGAACGCCGCGAGCGGGAACTGTTCGAGGCGCTCGCGTTCGGCCTCCGCGGCTACGCTGAGCGAACGGGGTTCGAGACGGTCATCGAGTCGGTGTCGGGCGGCATCGACTCCTCGCTCGGCCTCGCCATCTGCGTCGAGGCCCTGGGGGCAGACAGCGTCGTCGCCTACAACCTGCCCTCGGCCGTCAACACGGAGACGACAAAGGGCATCGCCGCCCGACTCGCCGAGAACCTCGGCGTCGACTACCGCGTCGTACCCGTGCAGTCGGCGTTCGAGGAACTGCTCGACACCTACGAGTCCCACGTCGGTCCCGTCAGTCGAGACGTCGCGAAGGAGAACCTCTACGCGCGCGTGCGAGGCCTCCTGATGATGCTCGCCTCGAACGATTCAGGGGGACTGCTCGTGACGAACGGGAACGAGACCGAGATGGCGCTCGGCTACGTGACGCTGTACGGCGACGCCTGCGGCGGGCTCTCCATCCTCGGTGACCTCTCGAAACGCGACGTCTACGACGTGGCCGCCTACGTCAACGAGCGCGCCGACCGGGAGATAATTCCCGCGGAGGTGTTCGAGATTCCCCCGAGCGCCGAGCTCAGCGCGGACCAGGTCGACCCCTTCGACTACGACGTCGTCGCGCCCGTCGTCAGTGATTTACTGGAAGGCCGGGTGAGTCCCGCCGAGATCGTCGCCCGGTTCGAACGCGAGGAGCTAGACGGAGACCGGTACCGCCCCGACGACGAGGGACACACCGTGTACGACAAACTCGACGCCGAGGGGTTCGCCGAGGTCGTCTACGACACCTACCGTCGGATGAAACGGAACACGTTCAAGCGCGTCCAGACGCCGCCCGTCGTCGCCGTCTCGGGCCGCGCGTTCGGAACCGACTTCCGCGAACCCATCATCAACGGCTGGGACGGGGAGTGACCCGTACGGACTCCTTGAGGAGCGGACAGTTCTTCGAGAGCTCGTGGTCGTCGACACCGACCAAGGACGGAGGGGGTCCTGCCCGTCTGTTGCCGGTCCGCTGCACGCTGGATCGATACGTTCCGGCCGTGTAATCAAAAACAATCACATTCAAAACTACTTTTGCAGTATAGGGTGAACGTTTGCGCGAGATGAGCCCACCAGCCTCACCGTACCGATCTCTACAGCAGGGTGCGTCCGTTCTCGCACACCCCTCGCGTTGCGCGCACGAGAGCAGCCACGGGAGGAGGCGATGACGATGGCAGGCGACACCGACTCCCCACCCGTGGTCACGGTGACGTTCAACCCGGCCATCGACTACACCATCCGGACCGGACCGCTGGCCGACGGGAAGGTGGCCCGGACCGACGACGCCCGATTCGACGCCGGCGGCAAGGGCATCAACGTCGCCGGCTACCTGCACGCGCTCGACATCCCGTCGGTGGCGACGGGTCTCCTCGGCGGCTTCACCGGGTCGTTCATCCGCACCCGCCTCGACGAGAGCGACATCGCCCACGACTTCGTTCCTCTCCCCGACAACACGCGGCTGAACGTGACGCTCGCGACGCCCGACGCCGAGTACAAGATCAATCACTGCGGCCCGACGGTCGACGCCGACGCCGTCACGCGTGTCGTCGAACGAATCGAGGCGCACGACCCCGAGACGGTCGTCGTCGGCGGGAGCCTCCCTCCGGGACTCGATGTCGGGGCCATCGACGCGATCGCCGACGCGGGCGGGTGGGAGACCGTCGTCGACGTCGAGGGCGCCGTGCTCTCGCGCCTCGACGCCACCTACGCCGCGTGCAAGCCCAACCGGGAGGAACTCCACGCGGCGACCGACCTCCCCGTCGACACGGTCGACGACTGCGTCGCCGCGGCGGAGGCGCTCCGCGAGCGGGGCTACGAGCGGGTCGTCGCCTCGCTGGGTCCCGACGGCGCGCTCCTCGTCACCGAGACGGGAACCACGCGCGTCCCCGCGGCGGACGTGGACGTCGTCGACACGGTCGGTGCGGGCGACGCGCTCCTCTCTGGGGTCCTCGCCGGGTGGGTCCGCGGATACGACGACGAAGACGCGCTCCGGCTCGGCGTCGACGTCGCCACGTGCGTCGTCGGCACCGCCGGCACGGCCGCAGAGGCCGTCGCCGACCTCGTCGAGACCGACGACTACGGCGTGCAGGCGCACTGACGGTCGTCCCTTTCCCCACACGACTCGCTTCTCGGTTTCGTTTCTCGTCTCGGCACCGTGTCACTGCCCCCCGCTCGCACACGAGTTGTCGCCGTCCCGACGTGTTATTCGGTCCGATATGGAAGCATCTGCCGCTTCATAATTATTTCTATTTTTCATTTGGAAACAATCATATTCGGTAGTATTTAGTCACACACTGGTGAACGATGGTGATAGACACGCAACGAGCACCACTGACAGAGCGGAGAGCGCGCTGCGTTCGCACGTCACCTCCGTCAAGGAGGACCTCATGACCGGCGTCTCGTTCATAGAAATTTCAAGGCGGAAACCCACGACTTTAGTCGTGGGAGGAAGCCGACGATACACTCGACTAACCACACTCGTCAGCAAACCCGACTTCCCAATTCGGTATATAGTTTTTAAGTATCTCTACCCGTACTGATGAAGTATGGAGGTTGTTCGGAACATCCAAATAAAACTCGACGTTTCCAAGGACGATTACGAAGTCCTTGATGAGACGTTCGAGCAGTTCCGACAAGCTGCCCAACACGTCGCTGAACACGGATGGGACGACAACCCCTACAACATCACGGACACGAAAAATACGCTTCACAAAGAGACGTACTCCGACGTTCGTGAGAAACTCACCCTGCAATCCAGCCTCGTCCAAAGCGCCCGGAACCTCGCGGCTACCGCACTCGGGAACTGCAAAGACCGTATCATCGAAGACGGTGAAAAGGCAAGCAAACCCGAGTTCCGTGGAAGTGTGGTCGTGTACAACGGTCGAACTATCACGTACAACGACGACCACGTATCCCTCGCTACCGTTGGCGACCGTGTGACTGCGGAATACGTCACGCCCGTCAACGAGGACGACACGCCGTTCGAGGACTACTGGACTGATGAATGGGGGAAAGCCGAAGCAACGCTCCACAAGCGTGATGGCACGTACTACCTCCACGTCGCCGTGAAGAAAGACGTAGACTCTGCTGATTCTAGTTATGAGGATTCCGAGAACGGAGTGGTTCTCGGTGTTGACCTCAACGTGGACGGATACGTCGCCGTCACCAGTACGGGAGCATTCCTCGGCAACGCAGACTATCTCAATCACCGCCGTGACGAGTACGAACGTCGGCGGGGAAACCTGCAACAGACCGGCACTCGCTCCGCCCACCTCACCATCAAGAGCATCGGCTCACGGTTCGCCCGGTGGAGTGCCGATTACTTGCACCGCATCTCCAAAGCACTCGTCAAAGAAGCCGTGGAGAACGATTGCACGGCGATTGCGTTCGAGAACCTGAAACATATCCGTGAGCGTATCTCGAACGCCTCGAAGTTCCAGCAATGGGCGTTCCGCGAACTGCAACGCCACGTCGAATACAAAGCCGAAGAATACGGCATCGGCGTGGATGACGTTGCTCCGGCGTACACGAGTCAGCGGTGCAGTCACGGTGAGTGTGGATTCACACACGAGAATAACCGTGATGGGGATGAGTTTGAGTGCCTGAAGTGCGGGAAACGGTTGCATAGCGATTATAACGCCGCTCGGAACATCGGGTGGCGGCTTGTCCAGCATTGGCTCAAGTCTGGTGCTGGACGCGCCAACAGTCAGGTGGCGCTGAAGTCAGGGACGTTGAACGCGAACGGTCGTTTCCGACCTACTGCGCTACGCAGTTAGAGCGGGAGTCCACTGACAAGCCCACGACTTCAGTCGTGGGTTCCTGACAATTCGTCGAGACCGTCGACGAGTACGAGGCGGAGGTCCAGATCGGGACGCCCGACGGCGACCTCGCGCCCGCGGTGAGCATGCTCGTCGTCACCGGTCTGGGCGTGAACTCGGGCGAGGAGGTCCGACTCGTCGCCGACGGCGCGGACGCCGAAGAGGCGCTCGACGCGCTCGAAGCCGTGCTCTCGACGCCCGAGGGCGAAGGCGAGTAGGACGGGCGGAGCGCGTCCCCTGACGTACCCGAGTTCTCGCATGTTCGTGTGAACGGCGACGCTCACGAGAGGAGTTTTAGGGTCGCGAGTACAGGTGCAGCACCGATCGGAGGGCGTGTCGCGGGGTATCTCCGAATCGGCTGGTGCGAGCAGGGAGACCTCGCGACACACGGGTGCGGTGGGACCACAGCCTCGCTCCTCCCCAGCCGGGGTCTCCACGAGCGAGTGGACGACTCGGCGGACTCGTCCGCCGGTGACTCGCGCATGAAGCGTGAGTCTGCCCTCGCGCGTTCGTCCGTTCGGTCCAGTCGCTCACTCTCACGGGTCGATCGCCACGACAGGAGACAGAGCGGTGCGGTGGCGCGTGGCGGTCACGTCCGTGTTCTCACTACACTCGCCTCGTCCGTGTTCCTACCCCCACCTGGCCCCTGATTCGTCCCCCGTCGTCGGTTCAGACGTCCAGCGCGTCGGCCAACGCGAACAGCATCGCCACGTCCGACCGGGCGTAGTCGCGGAGGAGTCGGTCGAGTTCGCGGTAGGTGAGGCGGTCGTCGAGTCCGGCGGCGACCCCCTCGACGTACGCCGCGCCGAGTCCCTGTCCGACGTGTCTCCCCTCGACGACCGCGTCGTGTTCGGGGACGCTCGCCCCGCGGAGGAAGTCGAAATTGAGGTCGTAGTCGTCGTACCGTGTCTCCTCGACGTCGATTCCTTCCCACCGACAGACCCGTTCGAGCTTGTGGAACGACGCGCGTCCGGGGAGGCGGTCGCGGTACCGTTCCGTCGCGGGGTGTTTGAGGTCCAGATGCCGGGCGGTGAGCCGGTCGAGTCGGTCCCCGATGTCGGTGTATCCCGCCGCCGCGACCTCGTCGGCCCAGTTCCGGAGGTGGACGAGGTCGAACCCCTCGCCGTTGTACGTCAGCAGACGGTCGGCCTCCCGACTGAGACACCACTCCATCGTTCGCGCGAGCAGGTCGGCCGTGTGTTCGACCGTCCAGCCGCCCCGACGGAGGAAGACGGCGAGTTCGGGGTCGGCGTTCGGGTCGGGACGGTAGCCGAGTCCGACCGCCACGAGCTCGAAGTAGCGCGTGTCGTCGAACTCGTCTCCTCCCGGCGACTCGAAGGGACTGGCCGTCTCGATGTCGAGTGCGAGCGTACCCATCGGACGAGAGGGCGTCGGCGAAGGTGAAAAAACGCCGGGCGATCCGGGAGAGTGAGGCGCGGCTCAGTTCAGTCGGGACGCCACGACTCGATCTCGTCCTCGATGAGCGCCCGACCGCGCTCGATGCCGTCCCAGTTACACATCGGAACGTAGTGACAGAGGACGCCGGACAGCAGCAGTTGGAGCCGCTCCGCGGCGTCTACAGCGTCGACGTCGACGAAGGTGCCGTCGTCGAGGCCGCGCTGAACAGTCGTCTCGAGTTCGGACCGGAGTCTAGCGTCGAACGCCGCGAACTGGTCGTGGTAGCGGTCGTGATACGGCGTCTGCATCCGTATCTCCCCGAGTGCCTGGTGGAAGGAGAGGTGGTCGGAGTTCTCACGCTGGGGGACGATCAGTTCGACCAGCGCGAGCAGTCGTTCGAGGGGGTCGTCGACGCTGGCGTCGGCCGCGTCGAGTTCCCGCTCGAACCGGTCGAGCAGGTAGGCGAGAAACCCTGCGAGGAGGTCCTCCTTGTCGTCGTAGTGGTAGTAGATGAGCGACTGGCTCCCGTCGAACTCGTCGGCGATGCGGCGGATGGACAGCTCCGAGTAGCTGTCGTCGACGAGGACGCGATACGTCGCCTCCATGATACGGTCTTCAGTCGACGACATCGTCTTCCTCGTGAGGTGTGAGTCGTGTCGTGGAGTGGGTCATGAGCTGGTGTGTCTCGGGACGATCCGGTGTGTCTCGGTGTGGGCAGGCGCGGACGGTCGAGACGGCGACTCGGGGGAGACGAGCCGAGCCGTTCGCGGCCCGGACCGTGGGAACGGGTCCGGTGAGAGAGGGGCCGTCGCGGGACCGCCGGAGGGCGAAGGCGTCAGCGGGGCCGTGGGAGGGGACCGACGGCGAAACCAGGCGGTGCGAACGGGGCCGAGAGCCGGTGGAGGGATCGAGTGGCGTCAGCGAGGGGAGGCGCGTGCGAGTCATGCGTTGGAGGGGGTTCCGTCGGTGGTGGCGGTCGCGTCAGCGGGGGACGATGCGTCGGAGGGAGTGCCGCCGCGGCCGGTGAGTTGCGCCCACACGACGAGCGTCGAGGGGAGGACGATGATCGACGCCAGGAACGAGTAGAGGATGCTCAGCCCCGTGAGGAGACCGAACTGTCCCAGGATGGGCGTGATGGCTAACACGAGCACTCCGATGCCAGTCACGGTCGTGAGCATGCTGCCGGTGAGCGCGCCGCCGGTCCCGCGGACTGTCGCTTCGAGCGCCGCGTAGACGTCGCCGCCGTCGTCGAACTCCTCGGAGAAGCGGTGGACGACGTGGGCGGAGTAGTCGATGCCGAGCCCGATGGCGATCGAGAGGATCGTCCCGGTCAGGGCGTTGAGCGGGACGTCGCCGTAGCGCATCGAGGCGGCGATGGCCGCGACGGTGACGGCGATGGGGACCGTGTTGGCGACGCCGAGCAGCGGCCGACCCTCGATGAGCCAGTAGATGGCGACGAGGAACACCATCGTCGCCGCGAGCGCGATGGCGAGGCTCGTGAGGGCCGACTCGGTGATGACGTCCGAGACGGCCTTGAACACGATGATGGTGCCCGTCGCCGTCGCCTCGAACCGAATCCCGGACGCGACCTCGCGGGCGTCGCGCGTGACGGCGGCCTGCTCGGCGTCGGCTTTCACCGCGTACTGGACCCGCGCGCTCCGGTAGTCCTCGGTGATGTATTCGAGCGCCCGGTCGCGGGCGGGCGACGAGAGGAGCGCGTCGTACACCGTCTCGAGGTTGTCGTCGGGGATGCCGTTGCGGTTCGCGTCGTTCCGGCGAACGAGGGCGGCGAACTCCTCGTCGCGCGCCGCCCGCTCGCGGATGACCGTGACGATGCTGGTCGAGTCGGCCCGCCCGCCCTGGCTGACGAAGCTCTCCGGCGGGTCGTCACCCATCCGGTGGAGCTGTTCGAGGGCGTCGTCCTGGCGCAACGGCCCCTCGACGTACACCGTCACCTGATCGTCCTCGCCGCTCTCGAACGTGTCTTCGAGGTAGTTGAGTGTCTCCGGCGTGTCGTACTCGCTCGGCGCGAACGGCTCGGGGAGCGACTCGAGCCAGTCGGGGTTGTCCTCGGGCGGGAGGAACGACTCCTGGGTGAACCGCGAGTCGACGCCCGTCCCGTAGTACGCGAGGCCGCTCGTGCTCACGACGAGGACGAGGAGAAACAGCCGGGGTGCGACCCGACTGATGGAGACGCCCACGGGGAGGATTCGACCGAGGACGGAGTCTTCGGTCCCGAGCGGCTGGCTGCCGAACTGGGGGAACCGGGTTCGAGCGCGCCACTGGTCGGCGTACACCTTCGCCGCGGGGAGGAAGATCCCGAAGATGAGGAACGTGAAGATGATGCCGATACCGGCGACGAGGCCGAAGTCCTGGATCGGCGGGAGCGCGCTCGTCAGGTTCGCGCTGAAGCCGATGACGGTGGTGCCGGTGACGATGAAGAAGGCCACGAGCAACTGGTCGGTGGCGGTCCGCATCGACGGGACGATGCCGATGCCCTGGACGCGCTCCTCGCGGTAGCGGTTGACGGCGTGGATACCGAAGTCGATGCCGACCGCGAGCAGGAGGGGCGGGACGGCGATGAGCATCTGGGTGAACGCGATCCCGGCGAGGCCCATGAACCCGAACGTCCAGAGGATAGCCATCGCGAGCGAGACGACTCCCACGAGGAGGTCGAGCGGGTCGCGGTAGGCGTACACGAGAAAGACGAAGATGAGCGTCACGGCCGCCGGAACGACGATGAGCAGCGAGTCGCCGATGACGTTGCCGAACTCCGCGGAGATGAGACCGCTCCCGAAGACGCGGATGTCGCCGCCGACCGTCCCGACGATGTCCTGGGCCTGCAGTTGGATGTCCGTCGCGGGACTGTCGCCGCCGCCACCGCCACCGCTACTGTCGCTGGCACCCGGCAGCGAGTGCGTCACGGTGCCGATGGTCGCCGAGGCGGTCACCGACTCGCGGTTGTAGTCCTCGCCGAGCAGGCCGACCAGACCGGGCCGCTCGCGGAGCACCGACCGCGTGTGCTCGCGGACCGTCGACGCCGGCGTCCGTTCGAGCGCGTCGATCTGCTCGTCGAGCGTGGTCGCCTCGGGGTCGATGTCCTGGGCGACGACGCGCGCGACGCTCGCGGTGGCGACCACGCGCTGGTCGGGCGTCTCTTCCAAGCGGTGCTGGGCCTCCAGCATCCGCAACATCGCTCTCTTCGAGAGGACGTTGCTGTTCGACTGGATGAGCTGCGTCGACGCGGTTTCGGCGGTGAAGCTCTCGGTCTCGAACTGCTCGTTGATCTCCTCGGCGGCTTCCTGCGCCGGGATGTCCTCCGTGAACTGGTCGGTCCCCGACTCCGTCGCGGTCATCGCCAGCCCCGACGACATGACGAGCGTGACGACGAGGAACGTCAGGATAATCGCCTTCGGACGGTTGACGATCCAGTCGTCGACGCGGTCGATGAGCTGTTGGTGCCTCATCGAGCGAGCTTACCCCCGACGACGCCAGACGACGATTCCCACGGCGGCCACGACGACGACGCCGACGATACCGAGGAGGGACAGCGGGAGACCGCCACCCTGCTCGGGCGTGACGACGTCGACGGCGACCGTGTGCGTCTGGGAGAGCTTCGTGTCGCCGTCGGGCGTCGTGTACTGGAGGTCGGCCGACACCGGGTACTGCTTGGTGAGCGCGTCGCTGCCGGCGCTGGCGGCGACCTGAATCTCGGCGGACTCGCCGGATTCGAGCGTGGGAACGAACGCCTCGTCGTCACTGCTCGACAGGGGGTCGCTGAAGTACGTCTTCACGCTGATGTCGGTCAGCGGTTCGTCCCCGTTGTTGGTGACGCGGAGCGTGACCGTCCCCGATCCGCCCCGTTCGAGCGACGCCCGGACCGGTTCGACGGTGAAGCGGTCCCGCTGTTCGGCCACATCGACGGTCCGGCGGAGCGTGTCGCTCGTCCGCTCGTCACCGACGCCGTTCTCGTATCTGACCTCGAAGGTGAACTGCTGACGCCCGGTCGTCGCCGCCTCGCTCACGTCCGCCTCGAACGAGAACGACCCGCTGTCGCCGGCGTCGAGGTCCGAGAGCGCGTACTCCGTCTCGGTGAAGTCGAGGTTCCGCGACCCACCGGAGACGACGAGGACCGGGTCGTTCACCGTCGAGGGCCCTTCGTTCGTGATGGTACCCGAGACGGTTCCTTCCTGGCCGACGCGGAGCGTCGAGTCGAGCTCCGACAACGAGAAGGACTGCTCGGCACCCGGGGTGACGCCCGTCACGAGTTCGGAGGAGTTCTGTCGGACGCCGTCGACGTCGGTGTAGTCGACGCTCGCCGTCAGCGAGTACTCGCGCTGGATGGCGTCGTCGGCCGCGTTGAGGGCGTACGTCACCTGTTTCGTCTCGCCGGGACGCCAAGCCCCGACGAACGAGTCGGCGCTGTTCGACTCGGTCCCGAAGGAGAGTTCGTCGCTCGACGAGGCGACCGAGACGCGCGCGTCGCGTGCGGGCTCGCTGCCGACGTTCTCCAGCGTCAGGGTGACCTCGCCGCGGTCACCGATCTGTGTCGTCGACTGCGTGTCGACGATCTCGAAGCGCGGGGCGTCGGCGACGCGGATCGTGACGGTCTGGGTGCCGCGGAACGACGACTCGGAGAACTCGGGCTCCCCGTCGCCGTACGTGACGATACGAGTGTAGCTGTAGCGGACCTCGACCGGGACCTCGTAGGTTCCCGGTGGCGTTCCCTCGGGGACCGTCAGCGAGACGTCGAGGGGGCCGGCGGTCCCGGTGGGCAGGCTCCCGACGGGAATCGCGCCCGTGTCGAACTCCAGCGGGCTGTCCTGCGCGTCGAGTTCGACGACCGTCCCGCGTGCGGTGGTGACGCGGTTGACGTACTCCGTGGCGCCGTCCTGAACGAGTTCCCCGTCGTTCGAGAGGTAGACCTGAAGCGTCGTCTCCTCGCCGGGCGTGACCTGGTTGTTCGGGACGTACACGTCCACGTTCGGACGGCCGATCACCTGTTCCTGTGCGTTGACCAGCGGTGCTCCCGCGGAGGCGACGACGACCGCGAGAACGAGACCGAGAAGGGCTGTTGTATTCGATTTCATATGGGTGAGCGGGGTGAGCGAGTTGAACGATCGTTCGATTAGTCAATCGTTTTGGGAGACTTAAACGATGTGAAACGTAGATAAACCCATATGTAGTTTCTTCTCTCTCCACTAATTCCGCCCGGGATCGGCGTGTGGCAACGAATCGACGGTGTTGACCGCGAGGAAACGAGGAAGGAGTTCTCGTGCCGTGAACCGGGACGGTTTGCGACGACCGAATCGTCGCGTCAGCCGAGGTACCGCTGCCGGAGGTAGTCTTCGACCTGTTGCCGCTCGGTGTCGGTGAGCGCGCGGTCGTAGACGACCACTGCGGCGACGTCCATGTCGAGGTACGGCGCGGGTGTCATCTCCGCACCCACCACGATGCGGTCGTTATCCGTCGCGAACGTGTGCGTCGCCGAATCGAGACTGACGCCGTCCTTGTAGTGAGTGAACGCCCCGTTCGCGTGGACGGCCGACTGGGTGAACCAGCCAGTGTTCGTGCCTGCCGTCGTCGAGATGTAGTCGTTCGGCCCGCCCCAGCCCTGCACCATCAGGTCACCGTTCGGGTCGACCGCGAGCCCGAATACCTGGTTCGCTTTCGGGAGGCCGTACGCGACGCCACCGTAGCCGACCTCGCGGTACTCCGCGACCACGAACATCGTCCGGTCGGCGTTGGCTGTCGGTAGTCCTGTCAAGCCGCCCGTCCGCGAGGCGACGTCGTCGACGCCGTCGAACCGGACGACCTGTTCACCGGTGGGACTCGTCGCCAGCGTCGGGCCACCACTCGCCGTTAGGTCGTTCCCGTTACCGGACTGGTCGGCCCACGTCGTCACCGCCCCGCCCGACGTCGTGACGCCGGTGGTCGAATCGAGGTGGAGCGCCAGGCCACTGGTGACGGGCAGGTCGCTCGACACAGTCGAGATCGTGACCGAGACGGTCGTCTCGTTCGAGACGTTGCCCGTCGAGTCCGCGACCGTGTACCGGAACGAGTCGCTGGTCGTCGAAGAGCCGTCGTGGGTGTACTCGATAGCGCCCGTGACCGCGTCCACGACGAGCGTGCCCGACGCGGGGTACGACGTCACCTGCACGGTCGTCGGGTCGATGTCACCGTCCGCATCGTTGTCGTTCGCGAGGACGTCGACGCTGACGCTCCCACCCTGTGCGACCGACGCGCTGTCGTCGTTCGCAACTGGGGCACTGCTCGTGGTCGTGGAGTCGACCGAGACGGAGACGGTCGCCTCGTTCGAGACGCTGCCCGTCGAGTCCGCGACCGTGTAGGTGAACGAGTCGCTCGTGGGCGTCG
>JBEPYA010000106.1:0-12482 GCA_041641615.1 Salinigranum sp.
TGGTCGCGTCCCCCTCACCGTCGCCGCACCCGTCGTGGAAGCCGTTCCTGCTTCGGAGCGTGAACTCACCACCGCCACGGGCTGTCCCGTTGGCCAGTCAGCGCTGCCAGTACGCCGGCGTGAAGACGATGAGGACCGACAGGATCTCCAGTCGGCCGATCCACATCAGGAGGACCATGTACAGCTTCGTCGCGTCCGAGAACGGGAGGAAGTTGTTCATCGGGCCGACGACGCCGACGCCGGGGCCGATGTTTCCGAGCGTCGCGATGGCGGCGCTGACGGCCTCGATCCCCGACAGTTCGAGCCCGATTCGCAGGCTGTCGAGGTAGATGAGGACCGTCGAGACGGCGAAGATGGCGAGGAAGGTCATGGTGAAGACGAACAGTCCCCGGATCGTCGACTCGTCGACGACCTCGTCCGCGAGGCGGACGGGCCGAACCGCGTCGGGGTGGACTGACGTGAACAGCTCGCGGACGGCCGTCTTCTTGATGAGATACCAGCGAATGATCTTGACCGACCCGGCGGCCGACCCGGCCGACCCGCCGAGGAACATCGCCAACAGGAGGACGACCTGGGCCGACTGGTCCCACGTGTTGAAGTCCATGCTGGCGTACCCGGTCGTCGTCACGACGGCGGCGGTCTGGAAGGCCGCCTGCCGAAGCGAGTGTTCGAGGTCACCCGGGATGGGATCGAGACCGGCCGGCACGGCGTCGAGTCCGACGCCGGTGAAGAGGAGGGCAGCGAGGAGCGCCCCGACGACGCTCATCACGAACAGGTACGTGCGGAACTCGGCGTTGTTCGTCAGTCGCGTCGGCTCGCCGGTGAGCGCGTGCCAGAAGAGCGCGAAGTTCGTCCCCGCCGCGACCATGAAGAACGTGATCGCCCACTGAATCGCCGGCGAGAAGGCTTCGACGCTCCGTGCTTCCGGCGAGAACCCACCCGTGGGCATCGTCGTCAGCGCGTGGGCGACGGCGTTGTACGGCCCCATGTTCGGTGCCAGCCCGGCGAGGTGAAGCCCGTAGTACACGACTATCGCCGCGACGGTGAACCCGATGTAGATGCGCCAGAGGATCTGTGCGGTGTCCCGGATTCGCGGCGTCAACTTCTCGATAGAGAGCCCGGGAGCCTCCTGGTCGATGACCTGTGCGCCGCCGACCGACAGTTCGGGCAGGATGGCGACCATGAGGACGATGATCCCCATTCCGCCGAGCCACTGGGTGAGCTGTCGCCACAGCAGGATCGACCGCGAGTGCTGCTCGAAGGAGATCTCACCGAGCACGGTCGCGCCGGTGGTCGTAAAGCCCGACATCGACTCGAACAACGCGTTCACCGGGTCGGCGACGGTCCCCTGACCGGCGACGAGATACGGGATGGTCCCCACGAGGGGGACGGCCAGCCACGTCAGACTCACCAGTAGGAACGCCTCGCGGTGGCCCAGGTCGGGGTCGGTTCGGAGACGTTCGAGCCCTCCCCCGACGACCGCCATCACGCCGATCGCCACGACGAACGGGAGCGGACTCTCGCCGTAGTAGACGGCGACGGCGAGCGGCAGAAGCGGCGGAATCGCCATGTACTTGACCACCGACCCGACGAAGCCGAGGCTGGTCCGATAGTCGACGGGCGGGTCGAGCTCGGCGTTCATTCCCGTCGTCCCGCGTCCAGAAACGTCGCAGTCATCTGCGTTCGTACGCCGGTAGATGCCGTCGGCGTCGCCGGATCGTCACGCTCGTCCACGAAGTACTCCGACCAGACATTTATCGTGGTCCATTGAGACGTACGACCTACATGGGCGCTTCGGTCCGACGATCGGACGTCGCTGTGGGGGGCGCACCGTGAGCCACTCCGGACGGCGAGAACCGACGGCCAGTCTGAGCCTGCTCGACGCGACGATGGTCGGCATCGGTGCGATGATCGGCGCGGGCATCTTCGTCCTCACGGGACTGGCGGTGGATATCTCGGGGCCGGCGGCCATCGTCGCGTTCGCCCTCAACGGCGGCGTGACGACGTTCACGGCGCTCTCCTACGCGGAACTCGCCGCGGCCATCCCGCGCAACGGCGGCGGGTACGCCTACGTCCGAGAGGTGTTCTCGGCGCCGGTCGCGTTCGTCATGGGGTGGACGCGGTGGTTCACGTACATGATCGCCGGCTCGCTGTACGCGCTCGGGTTCGCGTCGAACTTCGTCGAGTGGGGCCACCTCTACGGCATCGAGTTGCCGGGGCCGACCATCGGCTACGCGCTCCTCGCTGTCGCCGCGCTGGTGACGCTGAACGCCCTCTCGACCGAGGCCTCCGGTAAGGGCGAGACCGTCATCACCCTCGTCAAGATCGCCATCCTCGGCGTGTTCGTCGCGTTCGGTCTCACGGCCGCGCGGACCGGCGAGTTCCGGCCGCTGTTCTCGAAGGGTGCGCTCTCCGTCCTGCCGGCGATGGGGTTGACGTTCATCGCCTTCCAGGGGTACGACCTCATCGCCACCGTCACCGAAGAAGTGGAGAACCCACGCGTAAACATCCCGCGGGCCATCATCCTCTCGGTCGTAGTGACGGTCGTCGTCTACCTCCTGGTCGTGTTCGTCGCCATCGGCACCCTCGGTGCAGAGGCGCTGGGCGGCGCGGGCGAGACCGCCATCGCGCAGGCGGCGGAAGGGTTCATGCCCGAGTTCCCCGTCATCGGAACCGGCGCGTCGCTCATCGCGTTCGGGGCCGTCTTCTCGACCATCTCGGCGCTCAACGCGGTCGTCATCGGCTCCTCGCGCGTGGCGTTCGCGATGGGCCGCGAGGGGCAGTTGCCGGCGCGACTCGGCCGTTTTCACCACCGGTACGGAACGCCGCTCGTCGCCATCGCCGCGAGCGCGGTGTTGATGCTCGTCGCCGTCGTCGTCGTTCCCATCCGGGTCGTCGGCAACCTCGCCAGCCTCTTCTCGCTCTTGGGCTTCGTCATCGTCAACGTCGCGCTCATCCGTCTCCGGAGCCAGCAACCGGACCTCCAGCGACCGTTCGAGGTCCCCTTCTACCCCCTGACACCGATCCTCGGCATCGTCTGTAACCTCCTCCTCGGTCTCTTCATCGACCCGTTCACCTGGGCGCTCGCGCTCGCGTGGCTGGCGTTCGGCGGCGTCGTCTACCTCGTCTGGTCGCGGCGTCGCGAGCGCCCGCGTGACGAAGCCGAGGCGACCGAGATACAGGCACCCGAACCCATCGCCTCCGCCGAGGAGGGCGACGACTGACCAGTGATTGAGGCTCACGCATCATGAACTCGACTCCCGACACCGACACCGAGACCGACGCACAGGACCTCCGGGTCATCATCGCCGGCGGCGGCGAGATGGGCGTTCGAACGGCGGAACTCCTCACCGACCGCGGGCACGACGTGGTCATCATCGAAGCCGACGCGGAGCGCTGTCGCGAACTGACCGACGCGTACCTGGCGACGATCATCGAGGGCGACGCCTCCCGTCCGGAGACGCTCAGGCAGGCCCAACCGGGGAGAAGTGACGTGGTCGCGGCGCTCACCGACGACGAGGCGACCAACTTCGCCACCTGTCTGGCCGCCCAGCGCATGGCGCCGGAGGTGCGGACCGTGATGCGCGTCGCCGGCACCCCGGACGAACTGTACGAGGAGTACGTCGACGGTCTCGTCTTCCCCGAACGACTCGGGGCGCGCGCGGCGACGAACGAAATCGCCGGTGGGGGCGTCCGAACGATAGAGGACGTCGCCGGCGACGTCGAGATCGTCGAGATCGAGATCACGGAGGCCGCGCCCGTGGCCGGCAAGCGCCTCGACGAGGTCCGCCTCCCCCGGGGGACGCTCATCATCGTCGACTACCAGGGCAACCGACTGGGAGGGCCCGACACCGTCCTCGAAGTGGGCCACCGCTACGTCGTCGCCGTCGAGTCCGAGGTCGCCGACGAGGTGATGAACCTGATGCGGGGCTGACGGGCACGTTCGGTTCGCGTGCCGTCCCCGGGAGTCGGTCCAGTCCGTGGGTGCCGTCCCGTCGCTCGTTCACCGTAGGCCGGTGGCGCGGCCCGTCGACGCCCGATTCTCGGAGACGGGGAACGAGGCGTGGTGTTGACGCTGCCGCGTCGGCATCCACTAGTATGAACACCTGGAACCACCGCCAGGCCCGTGCCCTCGTCGACGCGTTCTTGCGGTCGGGACAGATCAGCGCCGACACCGCAGCGCGGGCCCACGAACTCATCGACGGCGATCAGCCCGTTCGCGCGCTGACGCTGATTCGAACGGCGGCCCCGTACGTGGTGGCTGTCGGTTAAGCGGAGCGTTCACCCGGTCCGACCGGTGCGCCAGCCGTGACGACGAGCTACGGCGACAGCCGCTTTCGCATGACGGTGGCGGTAGCAGGACACAGCGACTCGAACTGAGTCGTCCTCCGAATCGGCGCGGGCGCGTCCGCGCGGTCGACCCGTTCGTAGCCGCGGGCGGCGAAGAAGTCGGCCGCCGTCGTCGTCAGCAGGTAGAGCGTGCCGATTCCCTCCTTCGCTGCCTCGTGTTCCAGTCGGTCACAGAGGGCAGCACCCACACCACGGCCTCGCATCGACTCCTCGACGACCACCGACCGGAGGAGCCCGTCGGGCGGGAACCGTTCGATACCGCCGACTCCGACTCTGTCCTTCCCCTCGAACGCGACGAAGAAGTAGTCGGGATTCGCGCGAACGTCCGCCGTCGGCAGGTCGTTCCGCGCCAGGAGGCGCTCGACGTAGTCGAGGACGTCGGCGGCGTCCGCGTCGACCGACCGGAGCGACACCGTGCTCGTGGCCATGGACGAACGATGGTCGCACGGCGTCATAAGTCCCCCATCCAGCCGGGGGTGGTGCGGCCGTCCGCGGTGCCGACCCGAAGTAGTCAGTCCCGTGCGTGTCGTTCGGTCAGATCCGGCGCTGGTTCGACCGCTCGTCTCGCGGTTCCGTCGCCGCCGACCGCGTTGACGGCTCTCACCAGCAACCGCTCGGTGAAACCCCCGACGAACGCGATGGCGAGAAGCGAACTCGGCGTGACGACGAAGACGTTGACGAGTTCGGCGAGGACGAAGACGTAGAGGATGAGCGCCGAGGCGGCGCCCAGCGTCACCCGGGAGACCGCGAGCCAGCGGCTCCCGACCCGCTCGGGGATCGCGCTGTCGTTGAGCACGCTCGACAGCGACATCAGGCTGCTGATGGCCGCTCCGAGCGCCCCGAACAGTACCACCGTGCCGATGAACGCCGTCGAAAAGAGGTTGATTGTCGGGCTGACGCCGACTTCCCCGAAGAAGTACGCCCAGATGCCGAACAGCGATCCGAGACAGAGGACGACCACCAGGAGGAAGAATCGGAGCTGTGACTCGAGAAGCGAGCTGCGAACGGCTTCCATGGACGTGTCGAGGTGGTGTTTGTACAGGACGTTCATCGCGGCGCTGATGTTGCGGTAGTACTCACCGGTGGGTTCTTCGGTAGCCAGCAGCGCTGTCACACGCTCGCGATCTGCCGAACTCAGTCGTTCGATATCCGCTTGGAGCGACACTTCGTGCGCCCGATGCTGGAGACGAGCGACGACCCAGCCGTCGTCTTGGTCTGGGCTCGCCAGCGCCCGTCTCCGGATCTGTTCGAGCGCGATGAGCTCCGTTCGCTTCGCCTGTGCGAGGTTCCGTTGGAACTGCGGACCGGGGTATCCCACCCGGTCGGCGTCTTTCAACGCCGGAGTGACCGGATCGCTCGTCTCGTTGACGATGAGGCCGCGCGCTGTGGCCTCCTCCTGCAGGCTTTTGAGCCGCTCACTGAGTCGCTCGATCTCGGCCCAGTCGCCGAAGTATTGCCGCCGACCGAAGGGGTCGTCGAGCCACGCGAGGAATCGCCACTTCACTCTGTCTCGAATCTGCTCGAAGAGGGTCGGCGGGGTGTAGTCGTATTCGAGGTCGAACCCGGACTCGGTCGACGTCACGGGGTCGTCGTACCACTCCTCCTTTTGGACGTCGACCGTCCGCCCGATGCCTCCAGTGTCGTCAACGTTGCTCACGAATAAATGTATTCGAGCTGAGAAGAATTAACCGTATCGGTGACGCGACTGACTCCGGTAGAGGTGTCTGGGGCGGGCGATTCGGTTTGCCGAGGGATGGAATACTATGACAATCGACATTTAGAAACTCGACCAACAACCGCTACAGGTAGCGTACCGACCGAGGGCCGCTCAGTCCATTGTGACGACGAGTTTGCCGACGCTCTCGCGCTCTTTCATCGACGTGAACGCCGCGTCCGTCTCGGCGAGCGGATAGGTCGCCTCGATGGCCGGGTCGAGGTCGCCGGCCGCGACGAGGTCGACCAGCCGCTGGAGGTCTCCCTGCGTGCCCATCGTGCTCCCCTCGACGCGTTTGTGTCCGAGGAACAGGTCCGGAACGTCTATCTCCGACACGCCGCCGGCGGTACGACCGCAGACGAGCATCCGTCCCCCGCGGCGCATAACGTCGAGGCCGAGTCGGGTGTAGGGGCCGCCGAGGTGGTTGACGACGGCGTCGGGTGTCCCGATTGCCTCGACGGCCGAGCGAATCTCGTCGGGGTCGGTCGACTCGATGGCGTGATCGAGCCCCAGCGCTTCGACCCCTTCGAGCTTCGTCGCCGACGAGGAGGTGCCGATGGTCCGGACCCCCCGGAGGGCTGCGAGCTGGACCGTCGCGACGCCGACGCCGCCCGTCGCGCCCGGGACGAAGAGCAGGTCGCCGGGTTCGACGGCGGCCCGACGGAGCATGTGATACGCCGTCATGTACGCGGTGGGGAGGGCGGCCGCGGTGGTCGTCTCGACCGCGTCGGGGAGTGCGACGAGGCGGTCGGCCGCGACGAGCGCCCGCTCCGCGAGGCCGCCGTGAAACAGCGAGAACGACACACACAGGTTCTCGGGGCCCTCTCGACAGAAGCGACAGGTCCCGCAAGTCTCGTTCGGGCAGAGGACGACCCGGTCGCCGGGACTCAGGTCGACTCCCGCACCGTCGCCGACCGAGCGGACGACGCCGGCCACGTCGAGACCGCTGACGAACGGCAGCTGTGAGGCGTCGACCATCGCGGAGTCGCCTTCGAGTATCCAGAGGTCGTGACGGTTGATGGCGCAGGCCTCGACGTCGACGACGGCCTCTCCCCGCCCGGGCTTGGGATCGGGTCGGTCGACGAGTTCGACGCCACTCGGTCCGGTCAGGTCGGCGAAGGCAGCGGCGCGCATCGAGTCGGCTTCGGGCGATGGAGGGATAGGCGTGTTGACCGAGGTGGCCCGGTGGCCGGGTCGACGCGTGGGTTGGAACCGTATAGCCGGACGGTCGTTCCCACCTCCTGGGACCGGTCGCCGCATTGACGTATGGTAGCGTTGTACACGACTACATGCCCAGCGATCCGCACGGACCGTGGACGGGAACACCGATGGACGAGTCGGCGGTTGACGAGCTACTCGGCTCGGCCGGGTGGGGCGTCATCTCACTCGCGGCCGACGACGAACCGTACAGCCTCCCGATCTCGTTCGGGTACGACGGTGACGCCGTCTACTTCGGGTTCCTCCGGATGGACGAGGAGAGCCGCAAGTCCGCGTTCGTCACGGATGGGGCGACGACACGCCTCCTCGTAACGGACGTGCGAGCGCGGTTCGACTGGCGGTCGGTCGCCGTGACCGGTCCCCTGACGTCCGTCGACGTGCACGACGACGACTGGGAGACGCTGCGGTCGCTGCTCAACGCGAACCCGTGGTCCTCTACGCAGTTCGCGAACGTCGACCTCGTCGAGGGGATCCGTGGGTGGCGACTCGACCCCGAGACGGTCCACGGGCGCGCGGTCCGGCCGGACCGCGAGTGAGTTCCCGTCGGAGACACACCGCGACGAGAACACGCCGTACGACGGCTGTTGCTTCCGAACGCCGTTCACAACGCCTATTATCAAAAAATTGATGATACTGACCCGGCGAACGACTCAACTCCCGTATGGGAGCGAGAGATTCTCAGACGGAGCGGGACCGAACGCGACGACGCGACGAGAGGAGCGGGTGGTGGTTCGTCGCGGACGTAGCGGTGGCCGCGGGCACCGGGGTGAACGGGCCGCCTCGACGAACCGCTACTGTTTTTCGGTCGGTCGGATTTCGGTGACGATCACGCGTCCGGCCTCGACGTCTTCGACGTACGCGCCCTTCCCGCCCAACCGTCACGGTACCGTCGTCCGTCTCCAGCACGACGGTCGCCTCACGGGTCAGAATCGACACCGGGTGGAGGTGGCGTCGGACGGGGCCGGGGTATCCGACCGCACGGTGTCGATTCGTCCCTCGACGGTCCGATTGCGGCCGGTCTTGACCGATCGACCCTCGACGGTCGCCGTCACGACGCTTCCCTCGCGCAGGAGCGGGTCGACCGTCCTGGATCAGTTCGCGGACGTCGACGAACGTGAACGGCGGGTCACCGTCGCGCTCGGAGTACAGCACCGTCGAGGGGTCCCAGAGCGCCGAGAGGAAGTACCACTCGAAGACGTACGCGTGAATCGGATCGTTGATGACGACGCCGTACGGGGGGGTCGTCTCGTCGTCCAGCGCCGTGCGGTGTGGCCACGGAGTCTCCCGCGAGAACGGGACGAAGTTCACCGTCTCGCCGTCGACGAGGGCCAGGAACGGCTCGCACAGGCACGGCGTCTCGCCCCACCGAACTTCGGTACAGGACCCCGCGAACTCCTCCGGTCGGGGCATCTCCTCCTCCGGGCAGTGCATGGCTACGTGGACGGAGACGCCGCGCCGGTACGCGGCGCGGAGCGTCGGTTCGAGGTCGACGAACTGTTCGTGCGTGAGCGCGAGTAACACCTGCTGTTCGGCCGTCTCGATGCGGTCGCGCCGCCCGCTTTCGGACCGTTCGGAACTGTTTGACCACCGTGATGTCCACTGCCTCGGTCGCCGCGCGTTCCCACCGCGCGTGTATCTCGTCGACGGCGTCTTCGAAGCGCTCGATACGCGTCACGAGACCGGTGAGACCCTCACCGGGCGGCACCGCCTCCGCGTACCGCTGGTCCCGCTCGTACGTGACGACGTACCCCGCGTCCTCCAGGTCGTCGAGCACGTCGTAGACCCGAGGCCGTGGGACGTCACTCTCGGCGGCCAGCCGTTGTGCGGAGACGGTGCCGAGCTCTAGCAGGGTCACGTACGCCTGCGCCTGATACGGGGAGAGACCGGCGTCGCGCAGCACGTCGACGAGTTCTGCGGTGTGCATGCGAGCGATACACGACGGTCGATTATCTCTCCATCCCGTCGCTCGGAAGACGGACAGCCGACAGAGGGTTTGCGTCCACGGAAGCGGCGGTTGCGGAGCGTCGCTCCGACCCGCACGGGTTCGTCGGGCGACGCCGGACCGAGCGGCGTCGGTCCTCAGCTCTCGACGGCGCTCGCCGCCCGAATCATCGTCGCCTCGTCGAACTTCGGCGCGATCAGCTGGAGTCCGACCGGGAGCCCCTCGGCCTCGCCCGCCGGCACCGAGATGGCGGGGAGGTTCGCGAGGTTCACGGGGACGGTGTTCGCGTCCATCAGGTACAGTTGGAGCGGGTCGTCGAGGCTCTCGCCGAGTTCGGGGGGGAGGACGGGCATCGTCGGCGACGCCACGAGGTCGACCGTCTCGAACACCCCCTCGAAGTCCCGTCGGACCCAGGCGCGGGCGTCCTGTGCCTTCTTGTAGTACTTGTCGTGATAGCCCGCCGACAGCGCGTACGTCCCGAGGAGGACCCGTCGCTTGACCTCGGCGCCGAAGCCCTCCTCTCTGGCCCGCGCGAACGAGTCGTTCCAGTTGCCCTCCCCGCCCGAGAGACCGTAGCGTACACCGTCGAAGCGCGCGAGATTCGACGACGCCTCCGACATGGCGATGACGTAGTACGCCGCCAGCGCGTGCTCGATAGATTCGAGCGAGACCTCCTCGTAGGTGGCGCCCTGTGCCTCCAACTCGGAAATCGAGTCCCAGAACACCTCGACGACGCCCTCGTCGGCCCCTTCGACGAGTTCGGTCGGGACCCCGAGCGTGAGACCGTCGACGTCGCCGTCGGCGGCCGCAGCGTACGCGGAGTCGTCGCCCTCGTCGACGGTGGTGGAGTCGTTCGCGTCCGACCCCGAGACGACGTCGAGGAGAGAGGCCGCCTCACCGACCGAGGGGGCGATGGGGCCGATCTGTTCGAGCGAGTTGGCGTAAGCGACGAGGCCGTATCGGGAGACGAGGCCGTAGGTCGGTTTGATGCCGACGACGCCACAGAACGCGGCGGGGCACCGAATCGAGCCACCGGTGTCGGACCCGAGCGCGAGGTCGGCCTCACCCGCCGCGACGGCCGCGGCCGATCCGCCCGAAGAACCTCCCGGAACGCGGTCGGTGTCGACCGGGTTCCGAGTCGGACCGAACGCCGACGTCTCCGTGGTGGTTCCCATCCCGAACTCGTCCATGTTCGACTTGCCGACGAGGGTCGCGCCGGCGTCCTTCAGTCGTGAGACGACCGTCGCGTCGTACGGCGGGACGTAGTCGTCGAGCATCGCCGACCCGCAGGTCGTTCGCACGCCCTCGGTCGAGATGTTGTCCTTGACGGCGACCGTCTTCCCCGCGAGGGGCCCGTCGGCGTCGCTCTCGATGCGCTCCTCGGTGATGAAGGCGTTCAGCGAGGCCATCTACGACACCCGCGGTCCCTTGAAGTAGCCGTCCTCGGTCTCCGTGGCGTTCGAGAGCGCCTCCTCCTGGGAGAGACCCTCGCGGACCTCGTCGGGCCGCATCACGTTCACGAGGTCCTCGTCGGCCTCGATTTCGGGCACCTCGTCCAGCGCGTCGAAGTACGCGAGGATGTCGGCGAACTGCGCGGCGAACT
Organism: Salinigranum sp.; assembly: GCA_041641615.1. GTDB lineage: Archaea > Halobacteriota > Halobacteria > Halobacteriales > Haloferacaceae > Salinigranum. The sequence goes on from JBEPYA010000106.1 coordinate 10,828, forward strand.
CCTCGACCTCCTCGTCGGCCAGGTCGACGCGCGCCAACTCCGCGACGTGACGCACCTCCTCGCTGTCGACGGGCGAATCGCTCATGGATGACCGAAACCGTGGCCGGGGAGTAAGGGTTTCGGTGCCCGGTCGCGTCGGGTCGGGGGTCGCAAGTGCGGAACACGGTCGTGAGGGGGCCTATCAGCGACCGAGTTCCGAGAGCCGTGTCCCTAGCGTGGTCCGCATCGACTCGACGTCACCACCGATGCGGACGAGCTGATATCCGTCGTCACGCGCCGCCTGCGCCGAGCTCACGTCGTTTCTGATCCGTCCGACGGGAACGCCCGCGTCGAGGCAGGCGTCGCGCGTGCGATCGATAGCGGCCCGGACAGCGTCTTCGCTCTTCTCGCGCGGGTCACCGCCCGACATCGACATCGCGAGGTCGGCCGGGCCGACGAAGGCGAAGCCCAGCCGGGGAACCGCGAGGAGCTCCTCGATGTTCTCGACGGCGCGCTCGTTCTCCACCATCGTCCCCACGAGCACCTCGTCGTCTTCGCCGCCGACGTGGCTATCGGCGTAGCCGGTCCACCGGCCCGTCCGGCCGATACCGACCCCCCGGTCGCCGACGTCGCCGTCGTACGAGAAGTGCGCCGCTTTCACCCCCCGGCGGAGCTCCGCAGCCGTCTCGATCCGGGGGAGGAGAATCGTCCGGACGCCCGCGTCGAGCACCTTCCGAATCAGGGGCGGCTGCGGCGCAGGAAGCCGGACGAGGAGTTCGATCTCTCCTGTCTCGGCCGCGCGGGTGAGCTCCTCGAAAACCGTGCTGTCGTAGGGGCTCGGCCCGCCGTGTTCGAAGTCGAGCCAGACGAAATCGAGGCCGATGTCGCCGAGCGCCTCGACGACCGTCGGCGAGAACGTGTCGGCGCTCGCCCCGAACAGCGTCCGGCCGTCCTCCAGTGCCCGTCGAATGCCGTTCTCGGTCCGCATCGTCTCACCGCACCTCCTCGAGTGCCTCTCGGTTCACCGTCGATTCGGGGAGCCCCCCTTCGTAGACGGTGCGGACGTTCGCGGCCGCCTGCCGACTCATCCGTTCCAGCGCCTCCGCCGTCACACCGCCGATGTGGGGCGTCAGGAGGACGTCGTCGCGTGCGTAGAGGGGATGTCCCTCGCCCGGCGGTTCCTCGGCGAACGTGTCGAGGCCGGCACCGCCGAGTCGACCCTGGGAGAGCGCTTCGACCAGAGCGGGCTCGTCGACGACCTCCCCCCGTGCCGTGTTGACGAGGAGGCCGTCGGAACCGAGCGCGTGCAGCTCCTCGTGTGAGACGGCGCCTCGAGTCTCGGACGTGAGCGGCGCGTGAACGCTCACCGCGTCGGAACGCTCGAAGAGAGCGAGGCGGTCCGTGACGCGTTCGACTCCCGCGGGGACGTCATCGTCCGTGACGTAGGGGTCGTAGATGCGGACGCGCTGGCCCATCCCCCGCGCGAGGTCGGCGACCTCGCGGGCGATGGCACCGAAGCCGAACAGGCCGAGCACGTCGCCAGTCAGCTCCCGACCCGCGAACGCCGAGCGGTCCCACTCTCCACCGCGGACGTGTCGGTCCGCCGTGCGAAGGTTCCGGCGGACGCCGAACAGGAGCGCCATCACGTGTTCCGCGACGGAGCGCGCGTTAGCACC
>JBEPYA010000107.1:0-12477 GCA_041641615.1 Salinigranum sp.
ACTCGGCGGCCTGCGGCGTCGACGTGCGACACTGGCTGGGAGACTGCTCGTACCACATGCCGACGGTGCCCTCTTCGTTCACGCGGGCCTCGACGCCGTAGCAGTCGCCCTCGCGGTTCGCGAGGTCGAACACTTTCCACTGTCGCTGGTCGTCGACGCGGACGCGGACCACGAACTCGGCCTGCTCGTCCACCCACGTCTGTTCGATCGGCTGGGTCGTGATGTCGCCGTCCCGCGCCGCGAGGTCGTGCGACGACCAGTGGACCAGGTCGCCGTCCCGCTCGACGAGGACGTGGACGGTGTGTGCGCTCTCGTGCCAGTTCGCGACCCGAACGTACGCGAGTCGCGAGGTGGACGACCCTGCGGCGGTCGAACAGCCCGCGAGCGCGGCAACGCTCGCCGTTCCGAGCCCCGCGAGCAGGCGACGGCGGCTCACTCGCTCGTTCATACGTCTCTCTCCGGGTCCGCCGAGATAAGTCTACGTCAGACAAATTCAGTATCGTTGGTACGTTGGGGGGGACAAATACGCGCCTGACGAGACAGCGGGTCGGTACGGCCTAGGCGACGACGTATCCCTCGGCGGTCAGGGCGGCCTCGACCGCCTCGGCCAGTTGTGCGCGGAGGTCGGCGTCGAGGTTCCCGACGGAGACGTCTTCCTCCCACAGGGTCACTGACTCGGGGTCCCCCGCCTCGATGTAGCGGTACCGCAGGCCGTACGTCTCCCCGTTGTTGCCGTACGCGACGACCGTCACGTAGGGGTTTCCGCGGTAGACGACGTCGATCTCGGCGGCGGCGTCAGGGTCGTACGTCTCCCAGTTTCCGACGGCGTGGGCGACGACGCGCTCGAAGCCGGAGAGGTTCGTCGCGTAGTTGCCGACGATGAGCCCCTGTTCGACGCGCGCCCGGTCGAACTCGCGGCGGTCACCCGTCCGCACGTGCTCGCCGACGACGAGTTCGGACGTGATCTCGGTGATCTCCCACTCGTCGATACGTGGCGACGAGACGTCGGCGTCGGCGTCCTTGAGTCGGTCGCCGACGTGAACGCCGAAGTAGACGGGATGGGCCGGTCGCCACTCGACGGAGATGCGGTCCGGGTGCCGAGCGACGAGCGCGTCGTGGCCCTGCACCGTCCGGCGTTCGACGCTGAACGCCTCCTCGGGGTCCCCGTTCCCGTCTTCGTTCGCGGTCGAAGACGACCGTCGGTCCTCGTCACCGGACGTGTCGCTCGTCTGTGGAGCCATGCGAGAGACACGGTCGCTGGGAGCTTAACCGTTCGCGGACGCACACGTCGGCGAGACAGTCACAGAGGAAGAAGCCGTCAGGAGCGGTGCGTCGCGACGTGTTTTCTCAGTCGGATAGTCGCGTCGGCGTCGAACCACAGCCGTCGCCGCCACCACGGCCCCCGTCCGGAGTCGTTCGACAGCTCCGTCACCAGGTCGTTCGCGTCCGTCCCACCCGTCGGAGCCGACAGCGGGACCGCGCGGTCGTAGAGGGTGGAGTCGTCGCTGCCCGCGACCAGCACTTTCGCGTCGAAGGGGTTCCGGCGGACGTGGGCGTTGGTCGCGAACCGCTCGCGCGCGCCGGGCGAGAGCGACTCGTACCCCTCGCCGGTCACCACCTGCTCCACCCGGAACTCGCCGATGAGATACGCACCCCATCCGGGGACGACCCACTCGACGGCCACCTCCGGGTTGCCGTGGAGATCGAGCGTGGCGTAGAAGTAGAGGACGTCGCCGGGATCGAGTTTCGACAGCGGCCCGGCTTTCACGCCGTGTTCGTCGCCGTAGGTGTAGGCCGAACAGAGCGGATACTCGGCGAACGAGGGGTCGAGGTGCACGGGGAGGTCGAGGAACCGCTCTGGGATCTCGAACCCGAGACGCGAATCAAGGTCGGCGTACGTGGGTACCGACTCGCGCGTCGGCTCCCGTTCGGGGATCGGGAGGTACTCGAACCGCCCGTCGGGATAGATGGGGCCCCGAACGCCCGGGAGATTGGTGTTCGCGCCGACGTTGATGGCGATGGCGCGCGTCCTGTCTGTCGACGTCACGCTCGCAGCTCGTGGGTGCAGTTCCAACAGCGGGTGAACGTCGGGTCCGCCTCGTTCACGGCGCCGCAGTGCTGACAGGGACGACCGTCCGTCTCGGCAGGCCGAGACGGCGGCTCGGGAGCGACGTGAGCGCGCTCGTTCGCCCAGGTGTCGAAGCCGCGCGACGATGGTACCTCCCGGCCGGCCGTCTCGTCGTCTTCCGGCGACCGGGTCGATTCGGAGTCGCCCGGTGGACTGGACGACCCATCCATCCACGAGGCCTCCCGGTCCCCGTCGCCCTCACCGAACGGGGTGCCCACGCGCCGCCGCAGCGACCCGCCGTTGTTCAACAGGTAGCGATAGACGAGCAACTGGAGGAGTGTCAGCCCGACGGCGTAGACGGCGATCCATCCCCACACGTCCATTGGTGTGGTATACGGTATCAAGCCATTTGATTCTTCGGACGGACGAGGGGTGTGACGGTCGGTACGGGGAACGTCGTTGTGCGAGGATAGCGGTGCAGTCATCAGCAGGAACACTGGAATCGACCGGAAGGTCGCGCGGTATCCGGGCGCGGTGGAATCCTTACACCTCCCCAGACGGGTGCTCGCGCACGGAGGCACTCGCGGTCCACCGGAGCGACTGCATCGCTCCGAGCCGTTCGTTCGGTTCCCTCAGGAATGCCTCGCGCGAGTCGTTTACCTGAATTGAGGCGCTAAGGCCCCTTCCTCAACGAGCGACCGAAGGGAGCGAGTAGGGAGGGGATACAGCGCCGCACGATTCTCAGACACGATTCGGTGGCAGGCCCACGCGATCGCAACAACCATACGTACAAATGCGCATAGTGCGTATGTAATGAGACGGAAGAACATCACCATCCGCGAAGACCAAGCCGAGTGGGTTGAGGAGAACCACCTCAACCTCTCGTCGTTCGTTCGCGGAAAACTCGACGACCTCATCGAAGAACGCTCGTAGATGAACTACAACTACGGGTATCGACTCCGACCGTCCGACTCACTCGAAGAACGGTTAGCGTGGACTGTCGATACCTGTAGACAAGTCTACAACCACTTCCTTCACCGACTCAACCGAACCGACGACACCTCGGCATACAGCGAACAGAAACTCCTGCCGAGTCTCAAGAAGTGGTGGAGCGACCTGAAACACGTTCACTCGAAGGTTCTTCAGAAAGTCGTACAACGGCTGTACGACAATCTCTCGACGCTCCGTGGTCGCAAGCAGAACGGCTACCGCGTCGGCCAACTCAAGTGGAAAGCGCCGGGCGAGTACCGCAGTTTCACCTACGGTCAATCCGGCTTCAAGCTCAAGAACACGAGCGGTCGGACGCGACTGTGGCTCTCGAAACTCGGAGAAATTCCACTCACTTTCCACCGCGACCTCCCCGACGACGCCGACATTAAGACCGTCACCGTCAAGCAGGAACCCACCGGGAAGTGGTACGCCATTCTCGGTGTCGATACCCCGGACGACCCACCGGAGAAGCCTGAGACTCCCGAGAAGTGCGTCGGCATCGACGTGGGGATTCTCAAGTATGCTCACGACACCGACGGCACCGCCGTCGAATCCCTCGACCTGTCCGACGAGCGCGAGCGATTGGAACGCGCTCAACGGAGCCTATCGCGGAAGGAAGACGGGTCTGCGAATTGGGAGAAACAGCGCCGCGTCGTGGCCGAACGCCACGCCGACCTGAAGAACAAGCGGCGGGACTTCCTCCACAAACTCTCGACCTACTACGCCCGAGAGTACGACCTCGTGGCCGTGGAGGACTTGGACGCGAAGGGGTTGGTCGAACTGCCGGGCAACTCGCGGAACCGGGCAGGCGCGGCGTGGGGGACGTTCCTTCGGATGCTCGAATACAAGTGCGAGCGGGAAGGAACGCACTTCGTCGCCGTAAATCCGAGAGGGACGACGAAAGAGTGTGCGTCCTGCGGCGTTTCGACCGAGAAGCCGCTGTGGGTGCGTGAACACTCCTGTCCGGCGTGTGGGTTCGAGGCGGATAGAGACGCGAATGCGGCATGGAACATTCTTTTTCGCGGTATCACAAAGCGGTTAGGAGCGGGACGCTCCGAATCAACGCCTGTGGAGACTGCGCTCCCTGTGTCCTCAGTTGTGGATGCAAAGCGCGTCGTGGAAACAGGAAGCCCCACTCTCAAGCGTGAGCCGTCAGGCGAGCGGTAGGGTGGGGTAGTTCACTCACTGTGTTCGCTCACTCCCGCGCGCCAACCACAACCCTCGACAAGAACGCATCGAGAGAACAGTGTAGTATGTGCGTCCACACACCACCCCCGTCTCCCCGAACGAACGTGTCGCCGAGCTCGGAGAGAGCGGCGAACAGCCGTTAAATCACCGTTACTGTGGGTTCTGCGCCGATTTTGACGGTGGCTGGATGTCGCGCTCGAACTCGTCGAAGACGTCGAGGTCGTCGGGGAGGTCGTACTCGATGCGGCGTTCGCCCTTCCGGTTCTCGCCGCCGGCGTCCAGCGGCTCGGCGACGTCCTCCCAGCCGGGTTTCACCTTCACGCTCTTGGCGGGCGAGCCGACGGCGATGTGGTGGTCGGGGACGTCGCCGCGGACGATGGCTTTCGCGCCGACGACGCTGTTCTTTCCCACCCGGGCCCCAGCGGTGACCATCGAGTCGTACGTTACGCGAGCGTCGTCGTCGACGATGGTGTGGTAGTTCTCCACGGCGGTCTGGTCGACGATGTCGTGATCGTGGCTGTAGAGGTGGGCACTGTCGGAGATGGAGACGCGGTCCCCGATCGTGAGCTTCCCGCGGTCGTCGAGGTGGACGTCGTCGTGGATGACCGTGTTGTCGCCGACCGTGATGTTGTGGCCGTACGTGAAGCTGATCCCCTTGAAGAAGCGACAGTCATCCCCGACGCTCTCGAAGAGGTGTTCGGCGAGCATCGCCCGAAAGCGGAGCGCGAACGCCACGTTGTCGGCCATCGGGGTCGCGTCGAACTGCCGCCAGAGCCACTGGAGGTGTTTCGACGTGGTGAACGCCTCCTCGTCCTTCTCGGCGTAGTACTCCGATTCGAGCGTCGCGTTGCACGGGTCGTACCCCTGGAGCCGCACGCGGGTCGCGGCCGACACGGGCTTGCCCGACTGCCACCGTTCGTACGCCTCGCGGTCGCCGAAGAGGTCGACGAGGACGTCCTGAACCACGCTGCAGTTGTCCTCGTCGGAGGAGAGTCGCTGGTCGACTTCGGCGATAAAAGCGTCGACTCCCTCTTCGGCCTCGGAGGGGAGAGACACGTGGCGCTTTGTCATTGACAGCCCTTAGCCGTCAGCGATAAAATGGATTTGGATGTGCGAAGGCCCCGTCAGAGCGGTCCGGAAGACCGCCCGAGGTCGGTTCCGGGCCGTCGGAGGTAGTGGGCTATTTTCGCACGCGACGTCGACGGTGTCCCAATGAACGACCCCACAGATGGAGCGGCCCGGGCGTCCGCTTAGACGCGCAAGTACGCCCGGCGGCTCGAACGAACGGAGGAAAACACCGCACCGGTCGTCTACCCGCCGGAGTTGAAAACCGACCCCGACCATCACGTCTGGGACACGTGGCTGCTTCGGACGCCGGACGGCGAGATCGTCGACATCGGCGTCTTCGTTCCGCTCGCCTTCTGCTTCGAGTGGGTGATTCAGGCGCACACCGGCTTCTGCGTGCGACTGGCCCTCCTCAACGGCCACAACTTCTCGGGTGCCGGCGGATCCGCAGGGCGCGTGACGGACGCGACCGACCGTCGCGAGGACCGACTCCAGGCGGCGAAGGTGACCGCCGTCGCCGTCACCGTCGCGGCCGTCACGACCGCTGCGCTCGTCTTCGTCCTCGGTTGAGACGAGGCCGGCTGTTCGCCGACGCCGCGACGCCGTCAGAACGCCGTGTCGAGTTCCCAGGCGTCGACGTCGACCGAGACGGTCCCCTCGCGGGCGACGAACGAGACTCCCTCGGCGTTCTGCCGGGTGGGGTACACCCGCGAGATGAGACACCGGGACCCGTTCGCGAACGGCTCGACGACGGAGCCGTCGACGAACACTCGCAGAGAGAGGTCGTCCGTCGCGTCCGAGCCCCTGTCGGTGACGTGAGTGTGTTCGTCGAGGGGTGGGCCGTCCGTCTCGACCGGGCCGAGCGGGGGTCACTGTTCGCCCTCCTCCACGCCGTGACCGTGGCTGCTCCGTGAACGGTCGACGACGGTACCCTCCAGCGAGTCGTACGGCGCCGCCTGCTCCGGTGTGTGCTCCCCGAACGAGAGGGTCACGACGCGGAGTCCGGACAGATCCATGGCCCGTCTCGGGTGGAAGGATCGAAAAACGCTTGCTTCGCGCCGTTTTTCCGCGTCGCTCCCCGAGACGTGACGTGGTCAGCTCGCGAACCCTCACGGCGCTCGCTGGTCTCGTCGTCAGCCTGCTCGTGAGCGTCGTCCTCTGGTGGCAGTTCGACACGCTCGCGTTCTTCCTCTTCGTGCCGTTCGTCCCGTTCCTGTTTCGAGGACAGGGTGGGGGCGTGGAATCCGTCCGGACGTGTCCCACCTGCGGCTTTCGGACGGCGGACGACGACTACGACTACTGCCCGCGGGACGGAACGCGGCTGGAGTGAGTACGGGACGAGACGGCCGGGGCGAGCGGCTGTCTCGACCTCGGACAGGTTCGAGAACGCGATGCGGACACGGTGGGGAGATGGGCACGACACGGGACGCGGGCGCGGTGAGGCTCCGCCCTCCCCAGCCGGTTCGCTCGCTCACGCCCTGCGGTCCCTCGTTCACTCACCCTCGCGTGAGTCCCTCGTTCGCTTCGCTCACTCGGCCCCACGCGCCACGCAGCCACGGTGCGCGGACATGGAGCCGACCAGCACTCGATACGGCGAACAGGGACGGACGGGGACGGCCGGGAGATTCCGCGTATCCACGTTCCTTGGGATAGCACGTGTCGTCCCTGTGCGACTGTTCGGACCGCACACCGCCGCGTGGCCGGCTCCGCGACGGCGTGCAAATGCTACTATATAAGTCGCCGCAACCCCGACGGGAGGATATGAAGTACCGCGAACTCGGTGACTCCGGCGTCGAGGTGAGCGAGGTCGGCTTCGGCGCGTGGGTCGTCGGCACGGACTGGTGGGGCGACCGGACCGAAGAGCAGGCGATCGAGTTGGTCCACCACGCCCTCGACTGTGGCATCACCTACATCGACACCGGCGACGTGTACGGGCACGGCGACTCGGAGCGACTCGTCGGCGAGGCCATCGAGGGCCGCCGCGACGAGGTGACGCTCTCGACGAAGATCGGCTACGACTTCTACAACAACCCGCAGGCAGGTCACGGCGAACTCCCGAAGAAGGTGACGCCAGAGTGGATTCGGACGGCGGTCGACCGCTCGCTCGACCGGCTGGGAACCGACCACGTCGACTTCCTCCAGTTGCACAACGCCAACGTCGACGAGGTGACGCCCGACGTGATGGAGACGCTCGAATCCCTCCGGGAAGAAGGAAAGGTCGAGGCGCTCGGCTGGGCGCTCGGCCCCTCCATCGGCTGGCTCGCCGAGGGCGACAGGGCGGTCGAACTCGACTTCGACGCGGTTCAGACCGTGTTCAACGTCTTCGAGCAGACACCCGGACGGCACTTCATCGAGACCATCCGCGCGAGCGACGCCGACACTTCCGTCGTGGCGCGCGTCCCCCACTCGTCTGGCCTCCTGAACGAGCAGGTAACGCCCGAGACGGAGTTGGGGAAGGGCGACCACCGCGCGCACCGTCCGAGCGAGTGGTACGAGACGGGCTGGGAGAAGCTCGAATCGCTTCGGTTCTTGGAGAGAGACGGAGCGCGGACGATGGCGCAGGCGTCGATCCAGTGGCTCCTCGCACACGACGAGGTGGCCGCGGTCACGCCGACGTTCCGCACCGAAGCGGACGTCACGGCGTGGGCGAAGGCACCGGAGACGCCGCCCCTCTCCGACGAGGAGTTCGAGCGCGTCGAGCGGCTGTACCAGGACAACTTCGGCGTCGACCGCTTCGACGGGATGGACTCGCTCCGCTCCTCGGTGGGCGGCGCGGACCTCGAAGGCGTCGACAAGCAGGCGGCGGGTGACTGAGTATGTCGAAGACGAAACTCCTGAAGCTCACGCTCGCGACTCACGCCGTGCTCGCGGTGCTCGTCGCCGTCGCCGCGAGAAAACAGGGTCGACCGGTCGGCAAGTGGGTCACCGCGACGCTCCTGACCGGCGTCGTCGCCGTCGTCTTCTACCTCCTGTCGCGCGGCGGAGACCGGGAGGTCCCGCTGGACGAACTCGTCGACCAAGTCGAACTGGAGTAGCGGTCAGAACCGGAACTCGAACCGCGCACCACCGTCTCTTCCATCGGTTGCCTCGACGTCCCAGCCGTGCGCGTCGGCGACGGTCCGCACGATGGCGAGTCCGAAGCCGGTCCCGTCGGCGTCGGTCGAGTAGCCGTGTTCGAACACCTGCTCGCGTTCGTCCTCGGGGATCCCGGGGCCGTCGTCCTCGACGTAGAAGCCGGCGGGGTCGTCGGGAGCGCCGAGCGGGCCGATTCGGACGATCGGGTCGGGGCCGGCGTGTTCGACCGCGTTGCGGAGGAGGTTCTCGACGAGTTCGCGCAGGCGACTCCGGTCGGCCTCGACGGTCAGGTCGTCGACGACGTCGAGCTCGACCGCGTCGAACGCCTGGCGGCACGTCAGGGCGAGTTCGGTCAGGTCGACGCGCTCGGTGTCGCCGAGGCCGCGACCCTGCCGGGCGAGGGTGAGCAGGTCGTCGATGAGTTCCGCCATCCGGTCGTGACTCTGGGCGACCGTGTCGAGGTGCTCGCTGTCGCACTCCTCGCGGGCGAGTTCGAGTCGTCCCTGTGCGACGTTCAGCGGGTTACGGAGGTCGTGGCTCACGACGGACGCGAACTCGTCGAGGCGGCCGTTCCGCTCGCGGAGTTCGGCCCGTTGTTCTCTGAAGACGGTTTCGCGCTCGGCACGCTCGAGCGCCGCTTCCACGTTCGCACAGAGTACCTTCGCCAGCGAGACGTCGGTCTCGTCGAAGTGTTCGGGGAGGACCGACCCGGCGAGGAAGACGCCGCGGTCGCCGAGGGGAACGATGAATTCGCTTCGGAGTTCCGTCTCGGGGTCCATCACCCCCGATGCCTCGTTGACACGGTTGTACACGCGTGTTTCTCCGGCCTCGAACACGTCGAACGCGAGACTTTCGCCGCGCTCGAACGCCGGAACCTCTCCGTCGGTGCCGACGAACTCCCGCGTGCGCTCGCTCGCGGCGACGGGGACGAGCGCATCGCTGTCGGCGTCGAAGAGGTGGAGCCCGCAGAGGTCGTGCTGTAACACGTCCTGGGCCGTGTCGATGGCGACCTGGGCGATCTCCGACTCCGTCTCGGCGACCATGAGGTCGCGGGTCGCCTCGTGAAGGCGTTCGAGCCGCCGCTCGCGGCGGACGCGGTCGAGCGCCGCCCCGACGTTCGTCGCCAAGAGGTCGATCAGTTCGGTCGCCGTGTCGAGCGGGCGATCGGGCGCGGAGGCGGCGACGAGGAGTTCGGCGTCGCCGAGCGGGACGACGAGCAGGTCGGCTTCGGATCCCAGCCCGCACTCCTCGCCGGAAACGACGCGGCGGTCACCGGAGAGGAACGCCAGCCAGACGGCACCCTCGGTGGGGAGTGGGGTCGGGAGCGTCGCCTCCGAGGCGGTCGACGCCACCGCCGAGAGCGTGCCGGAGTCGTCGAGCACGTAGGCGGCGACGGCCTCGGAGTCGAGTATCTCCGACGCCGCCTCGACGGCGACGGAACACACGTCGCGGCGGTCCGTCGCGCGGACGAGGTCGGCCGTCGCCCGTTCGAGTACCGACCCGGTGTCGGTTCGGATCGACGCGGACGGGACGACGGCGGCCAGCGTCGCCGGCGCGCCGTCGTACTCGATGCGCGCGAGGCGAACCGTCGCTTCGAGCGGCGGCCGCTCCCGTCTCTGGATCGTCACTCGCCGGTCGAGTTCCGCGTCGGGCGGTGAGCGCTGACCGCCGAGGAACGCGCGGACGCCGTCCCCGTCACCCGCGTCTCCGCTGTTCTCGCGGCCGTCCGCGCCGTCGCCTTCCCCGGGTTCGTCCCCCTCGATCACGAACACGTCGCCGAAGTCGCGACCGACGAGGGCGTCCGCGTCGTATCCGGTGAGGGCGGCAAACCGGGCGTTGACGTAGACGATGGCGGCGTCACGGACGACACACCGCCCCACGGGGTCCTGTTCGGCGAGCGCACAGTAGTCCGCCATTAGCAGAGTTTTGGGTGGCGTGAATAAGAACCCGGTGTCGGGAGTTGGCGCGGGAGGCCCTCGGGAGACGTTCGACCGGCGCGTCGACCGAAGAACGCGGATCGAGGAGCGTCGGTCGAGGGACTCACGCGAGGAAGACGTGCCGCGGGCGGTCGGCGAGCACGTCACGCCCCCACTGGACCGTCTCGCGGAAGTCGTCGGAGCGGAAGAAGCCCATCGCGTCCTCCTGTGAGCGCCACTGGCTGGAGATGAACATGTCGTTCTCGTCCTCGCGGTTGACCATCAGCGCCGTCTCGTGGTGACCGTCCATTTCGTCGAGCAGACCTCCGACGACGTCGAACTTCTCGACGAACTCCTCGCGGTACTCCGGCTTGACCGTGTAGAACATCCCCATCGTCCCGAATCCGCTCTCCTCGCCCGCGCGGGAGACGATGCCGGGGAGTTCCGAGAGGAAGCCCGCAGCGGTCTCGGCGGCGGAACCGGTCTCCCAGATACTCACCACTGCCGTCTTGTCGACTGTCTCGGCCTCGTAGACGGCGGTTTTGACGTGCGTGCCGTAGTGGTCGAAGTTCTTCCGGAGGCCGTCGACCTCCTCGAACAGTTCGTCGGGGTCGGCCTCGGAGTACAGCACCGTGGCGTAGACGTCCTCGCCGTGGGGTTTGCCGGCGTAGATGTCCAGGTCGTCGAGTTCGCCGCGGATGTCCGCGTCGTCACCGCTCTCCCCTCCGTGGCCGTGCCCCTCTCCCTCGTCGCCGTGGGCGTGGTCCGAGCCGTGTGGGTGGTCACCGGACCCGCCGTGGGCGTGGTCCGAGCCGTGTGGGTGGTCGCCGGCGGCCGCGTGGACGTGCGGGTGGCCCTCGTCGGCACCTCCCGTCGGCACGGACTCGCCCGCGAGGTACGCGCCGAGGTCGCTCGGCGGGAACCGTCGACCGACGTAGAACTGGCCGAACTCGCCGTATCTGGCCGACACCTCGTCGAAGCGCATCTCGTAGACGATGTCCTTGATGTCCGTCGGGTCCGCGCCGAAGAGGGTGACGCCCCACTCGTAGTCGTCGAAGCCCACGGACGAGGAGATGATCTGTTTGATCTTCCCGGCGTACTCCCGGCCGGTGTCGCCGTGGGTCGACATCATCTCGCTGCGCTCGTCGAACGGGAGCATGTACCAGTTGTCCTCGCCCTCGCGGCGCTTCGACATCGGGTAGAAGGAGACGTACTCGTCGTCGGGGAGGTCGGGCGTCATCTTCCCCTCGATGTACCGCCTGAGGCCCTCGTCGATGTCCTCGGCGTCTCCGGTGAAGTAGTCGTCCGAGACGTAGCCCGACACCTCGGTGACCGAGACGTACGACGTCGCCTGGTCGGTGAAGCCGGCGAGCGCCGTCGTCTCGAGCTGTCGCTCGGCGCGAGAGAGCGCGTCGAGGGACGGACGGAGGTGCATGACGAGCAGGTCCGCCTTGTGTCCGAGGACGCTGAAGACGGCGCTCGCCCCCTCCTCGGCGTCGTCGACGGCCTCGTGGGAGGAGAGGTAGGCGACGCCCTCCTCGACGGCGCGACGCCGTTCCCGCTCCGGCGCGTCGCGCCAGGCGTCCCAGTCGACGGTCCTGAAGTCGTGGAGCACGAACCAGCCCTCGTCGGTCGGTGGAGCTTCCGGCATGAGTGGGGGTTAGAAAGGCAGCGGTATGGGGTTTGCGTGTCCCCGCGCCACACGAACAGTGACGGTTCGGACCGGGCGAAGAGTCGTAGCGATCGAACGTGCCCACGACTTTCGATGTATCTAGTTGTACTACTGATCGACAATCTCAGAAAAACCATCACTCTTCGTGTCTTTCAATGACATATATCACACGGATACGACTCGAATAACGAAACCACAAATTTTTACGTGATTCTCAAAACGTTTGTATCGCCGCCAGGATATTGTATTCAGTTACTTCTGTGTATATTGGTGCGTTCAACTGAGAACGGAACGGGTGGACTCTCGACCGTCGGGGCGTGACGGCGGAACGAAAACGTTCCGAATGTTTATGTGAGATTGCTCCGAGGATTGGGCATATGCAGATAGACGCAGCGGTCGTCAGAGAGGAGGGTGGCGCGTTCGAAATCGAGTCAGTCGAGCTAGAGGAACCGCAGTCCGACGAGGTGCTCGTCCGGGTCGTCGGCGCGGGCGTGTGTCACACC
>JBEPYA010000108.1:0-12319 GCA_041641615.1 Salinigranum sp.
ACGCCCTTCGTCTCGACCGGCCACTCCTCCCAGAACCGCGTCTCGATGGATTCACCGCCGCCGCTGCCGCCACCGCCACCGCCGCCACTGCCGCTGCCGCCACCGCCGTCACCGCCGTCACCGCCGCCACCACCGCCGCCGCCACCACCGCCACCGCCGCCACCGCCGGTACCGCTGCCGCACCCCGCTAATCCGGCGACACCTACCGCGCCCGCGATCTGCACGAACCGTCGTCGCGATGTTTTTCCTGTGGTTCCCCTTTCGATCTCGTACGGCCTTTTCTGCGACATTCCGACAGCCCCTTTCGACGGGACCTGCCTGAACCTATTCCCGATGGCGCCCAATACACATCATCATTTATTAGGTACCTCGATAACGGGCGTGACAGAGGAGTTCAGCAAACCGTCATTTCGCCCGTGCGAGCGGTGGGGGAGGAGAAAATCCGTATCCAACTTCGTGGATGGACTCCCGTCTACCAGCCCGAATGCGAATCCGACGACCGAAGTGTCACCTACAGTCAGTACGTGTGTTAAGTAGACATTATTTACTGATAGAACCTGGCGAAAACTGCCATTAGCTGGAGGTCTCTGTCGACTACAAGCAGGTCTCCGTCGATTACAAGCAGCCCGCCGTCGGACGGCTACTCGACCAGTGGTCGAGTCGGGGCACGAACCGTGGGGTGTAAGCCGATCCCGCAAACACGCCCCGTCTTCTATAGAGGTACGACAGACACCTCGGAACTACAGCCAGGTCCCGGGGGGTTGGAAAAGGTGATTTTGCAAGCCACAGGGCAGACTGCCGTCCGGTGAAGGAATCGTCGCGCTTCAGCGTGGGGAGGATATCAATCGCGGTCGGTGACCTGGGTCACTCCGTTCTCCGAGGTCGAGAAAACGAGGTCCAACAGGTGTTTCTCGGCCAGTCGCAGCCGTTCGCTAAGTGTCGACTGCGCGATGTCGAGCTCGGCGGCGATCTCGTCCGCGGACGTCCGTCGAGGCACGTCAAAGTATCCCAGCCTGTGGGCGGTCTGAAGTACAGTAAGCCGTTCCTGCGAGAGCTCGTTCCGCAGTACTCGCCCTAATTGGCCGCTTCCGAACGCATCGCCGGTCGTCTCGACCTGATTTACGCTTAACAGCTCGAACTGCCCGAACTGTTCTTCTATCTGCTCTGCGAGTGCCCGGAACGACTCCCACTCCTTGACGGTGACAACCCCGTCGAAGGAGCCGTCGTGGAGGAGGAGCCGGTTAGGAATCGCCGTTCTTCGCAGGATCACGCCGAGGAGAAACGGGTACGGCTCGTGGGCGACGACAGTCAGTCGGTAGGTCGAGTGGTCGACGGAGTGGTCCGACACGCGTTCGTGGTGAAATAGCTCGACCCGCGAGATCTCTCCCAGTACTGACTCTGGGTCAAACGGGGTCCGGGATGTGACGAGGAGAGACTCGATCCAGTTGCCTTCGTCCGCGTAGAACGCGTTCTCGAACTCGATACCCTTTCCATCAGGGATCTGATCCATGAGATCGCTTACGACACCGGACGCGATGGTCTGGAACTCGATTCGGAGAATACTAAATCACCACACGAAATACAGCGCACCTTACCACGACTCGTATATAACCTTTTCCAGATGATGGGATACCAACCCAAGGGGACAAATCAGGGAGCTCCCAATGAGACCGTTGGTGAGCCACCCCTGGATACATCTATCAGAGAACGTCTTCTTCCAGTTAGTATATATTGAGTGCTTCGAGCCGGGGACGATCACGATTACGGGACCTGACCGCCCAACCGAACGGAGTAGCGGCCGGTTGTTCGGCGTCCTTCGAGAGGATCCGAACGCCTGTGTGGTTCAACTCATCGGGTCCGGGAAGGACCCACTCACAACGGGCCGCTGCACGATTCACGAGTGCGAACTAACCACTCATCCAACGCGAGAGACACTCACAGCAGTTCACGACCTGATTCGACCGACTCACACGACGTCCTCCGAGAACTTGGAGGCTTACCGTCGACCGCTTGCTACGATCGCACAGAACGATGCCTATACATTCGATACCCCGCCAGTGGTCGTCGAAGCAGCGGTTCTGTGGTTCTGTCCGATCAGTAGCGCCGACACAGTTGCGGGGCTCCGCGACGTCACGCTGTATCAGGACATCCACGGCGCGACCGCGAGTAACGTCCTCGCGGCACCCAGCCACTCTACAGAGTCGAGAGTCTCGACGAGCGCGAGCAGCCACACCTGCGACGAGTGGGATTCGTCGAGTGCGTCCTCATGGCTCTGTTGAAACGCTCAGGGTCGTGCCGGTCCAGATCGCTTCCTGCACCCCACCGTCGGCCATCTTGTCCAAATCTGTAGGCGCCGCCCGTCGAACGGCGTCCGAGTAACGAACCTGCAAGAGAGAAGTCCAGTCTCAACTCCCTCCCTCACCCGGAAGCTGAGACGACACCCATTAGAGAGAGCCACTGAGGTGATCCTCAGGTGAATAGACGAGCAAGTCGTACTCGCGCCCGCCGATTCAGTCACCGGAAGCACGTTCGTTCTTCGGTCCCTCTCACTCGGAGATCGTTAGAAAGTATTTCTCGATATATTAGTCGAAGCTTGTGACGAGGGACGGAGAGAACGAAACCGACTGAAAGAGTCGACGCGGCGCTCTCGGACGTCGCTTCAGCGCGATACTCGTCTTCTCTCAGCGTCGCAACACAACACGGTCGGGCGTGTTCCTGGGCGTGAACACAGAGGCTGCCGATTGTACTGCCCCGACGAGTACAGCCTCTTGCTAGACGATACGCCGCCCGTCCGACCGACGCTCGCCGCGAGCCTGACGATATCTGTCAATTCCCCCGGGAGATCGCCGAGGCACTCACCGGTAGAGAGATACGGGGACGGGAGAGACCGCCTGGCGGTGGGTTTTTCCACCCGGTCGGCAGTCTCGACGGTACAGCTAACGAGACCCCGTGATCGAGTTCTTCGGTAGAGCAATTACTTTTGAATCAGTATCGGTGGAACCGGTTCCGTTCAGCGGTCGGACGGTCGTACCACCAGGGGGTATTCCTGTTGTCCGAGACACGACGAGGGAGGATCGACTCGCTATGCATTACGGTTGTACTTTTGTAAAAGTGAGGACTTGGTGTTAGTTACAGTACTGCTGTTGTAAACTGATTGCGGCCGTCTTATTACTGCATGCTATGTATTAATTTATCCACTTAGAATGCAAAAGATTCTATTCTGGGTGATTGTTCATGTTGTTTTGAATTCAGTGGTACGGTGTCTCACGGAGGCGTCTCCTATTCGAATACGTTATGATTAGAGTTAATTTTAACTCCTCAATTCTTAAATTAGGTTATTCTAAGAAAAAATAACCAACTCGGGTAGTGAGCGAGAGGTGCGCCGACTCCGCCCCCCAATCTTTATTCTGCATCCCACTCGAACGTGTGACGATGCCGGACTACAGTAACGACTTCGGCGGGGACACCGTCGTGGTCACAGGTGCGAGCTCTGGAATCGGACGGGAGATCGCGATTCGATTCGGCGAGGCGGGAGCGACCGTCCTGAACGCGGACGTCGAGTCCCAGCCGAAGGTCGGGGACACACCGACACACGAGGTCATCCGAGACCGGGGAGGGACGGCCGAATTCGTGGAGACGGACGTATCGAACGCCGACGAGATTCGCACGGCCGTCGAGCGCGCTCGGGAGTACGGCGGCGTCGACGTGATGGTGAACAATGCCGGACTGTTCATCGGCGGGAGCCTCCTCGAAGTCAGCGAGGGCGAGTTCGAGAAGATCCACCAGGTCAACGCGAAGGGCGTGTTCTTCGGCTGCCAGGCGGCGGCGCAGGACATGATCGACCGGGGGGTCGAGGGGTCGATCGTCAACACGGCATCGATCAGCTCGTTCGTCGCCCAGCGTGAGCAGATACAGTACGACTCCACGAAGGCCGCAGTCAAGATGATAACGAGGGGGGCGGCCCTGGAACTCGCCGACCACGACATCAGAGTAAACGCAGTCGGACCCGGGCAGATCGCCACGGAGTTCATCGACGGGTGGTCAGAGGAGGCGCCGGAAGCGGCCGAGAAGGGTGACCTCATCAAACCGGTTCCCGCAGGACGCGCGGGCACGCCGGAAGACGTTGCGGGGGCGGTCCTCTATCTCGCCAGCGACGACGCCGACTACGTGACCGGCGAAGTGCTGATGGTCGACGGTGGCTGGCGAGTGATCTGAGCCGGACGACCACGAGGAGAATAATTAAATAGGTAGCCACATTCAGCACAATCGAAGTCGATGACAGTACCTCAGCTCCTGGACACCCCATCGGGGAACGCAGTAGTCGTAGCGCTCGATCACGGCCTCAGCCTCGGATCGCCCGAGGGATTCGAGACACCCGAGGAGACACTCGACGAAGTACTGCGCGGCGAGCCCGATGCAGTACTCGTTGGCCCTCACTTCGCCCGTCACTACCGGGAACGGCTGGAGGAAGCCGACGTCGACATCGTCGTCACGGCGGACGTCGTGACGTGGTCGACCAGCCCCGGTCGGGACCACGGGCAGGACCTCTGGACGCCAGCGTTCGACGCCGAGTTCCTCCAGGAACTCGACCCGGTCGGCGTCAAGACGGTGCTGGTGTTCGGCCGTGACAACAACGAGACCTTCCGTCGAAACGTCGAGTACATCGGACAGCTCGCCGAAGAGCTGCGTGACACGGGGATCCCACTGGTGGTCGAGCCCGTCATGTGGGGCGAACGCATTCCCGACCAGCTGGAGACGGACTCCGAGTTCGTTGCCGACGCGATGCGCATGGGATGGGAGTTCGGGGCGGACATCCTCAAAGCGCCGTACACCGGCAGCGTCGAGTCGTTCCAGCCGCTCGTCGAGAACGCGCCGGTTCCCGTGATGATTCTCGGGGGGCCCGCGACGGGCACCACCCGGGGGATGCTCGAATCCGTCGAAGGAGCGATGGAGTCGGGCGCTCGCGGGCTGATGATCGGCCGAACCATCTGGAAATCGGAGGACCCTGCCCGGACGGTCACAGCGCTCATGAAGATCGTCCACGAGGGCGCGTCCGTCGAAGAGGCGTGGGACGAGCCCGATCAGGCGGCCATCGTCGGCGGGCAGGAAAGCTAAATACCAGTCGGCGCAACACCCATCCATGCCAGCCGCATGGATTCGGCGAACGAACGGGACCGGGGGTGTGGTTCCGTGAGCACGCCCGAACAGCGACGTCGGTCCATCACGGAGTTGGTCACGAAGTACGGCGGTCTCTCGGTCGAGGAGCTAGCCACTCGTCTCGAGGTCTCACCGTCCACCATCAGACGCGACCTCAGTGACCTCGCCGACCGGAACCTCGTCGAGCGGACCCACGGCGGTGCCGTTCCGCTGACGAACGTGGGTGTCGAGCGAGCGTTCGACCGACGTCTCGTCCAGAACCTGGACCGCAAACAGGCCATCGCCAAGCGCGCGGTTCAGGAGATCCACGAGGGGCAGGTCGTCTACTTCGACGCCGGGACGACGACGATGCAGGTCGCGAAGGAGGTTCCGAACGACAGCTCGACCATCATCGTCACGAACGCTCCCCTGTTGCTCCCGGAGCTGTCGAGAGCGGACGGCACAGTCCAGCTGACGGGCGGAGAGTACCGAAACGAAACCAAGGCGCTCGTCGGCCCGACGACCGAGGATTACATCCGGAACTCGTCGTTCGACGTCGCATTCATCGGAGTCAACGGCATCGAGGCCGACGGGACGTTGTCGGCACCGAACGAGTCCGAGGCGAAGATCAAACAGCTCGCCGTGGAGCACGCGGCGCGAACCGTCGTCGTCACGACGACCGAGAAGTTCGGCGAGCAGAGTTTCCGTCGGTTCGGGACGATCGACGACATCGATCTCCTCGTCACCGACAGTCGAGTGCCCGACGAGTTCCGCGACATGTTCGACGAAACCGCGCTCGTCGAGAACGTGTTCGAGTGAGCACAATACTTATTTTCCCGTGGCCTGTCGGTCCGGGCATGTTCGACTCGAAGGAGGTCATAGAGCTGTCCAACCCCATCAGTGAAGACATTCCCGTGTGGCCGAGTTTCCCCCCAGTCGACCTCGAACGGACGTCGCTCGCCGCCCGCGACGGATTCACGATGGAACGGCTGGAGATGCGCAGCCACACGGCGACTCACATCGACGCCCCGGCGCACTTCATCCCCGAAGGCAAGACGGTGGACGACTTCTCCATCGAGCAGTTCATGGGCGAAGGCGTGGTCGTCGATCTGACGCCCAAAGAGCCCGAAGAGCCGATCACCCGCGACGACATCGAGGCTTACGAGTCGGAGATCCAGCCCGATGACGTCGTCATGCTCCACACGGGCTGGGACGAGTACTACGGCCAGACGCCGGAGTACCTCTTCGAGTTCCCCTATCTGACCGGTGAGGCCGCGGAGTACGTCGTCTCGCTCGATCCGAAGGCGGTGGGGACGGAGGGAGCGAGCGTCGGCGGCTGGTACGACGAGGTGCCGGCCCACGGACCGTCGACCGACGTCCACCCGGCCGACTCACATCTCCCGCTGCTCGAGAACGACGTCATCCCCATCGAGGAGTTGCGGAATCTCGGCCAGGTGCTCGACGGGGCGGACAGTCGGCGCGCGGACTTCTTCTTCCCACCGCTCAACGTCCAGGGGACGGGTGGGTGCTCGGTTCGCGCCTTCGCGCTGGTGTAGTCTCTCGGGGCGAGTTCGCGCGGGAGGCGGGGCCGACTAAGATGGGAAACCGCGGCTACCGGACGAGTTCGACGGCCGTCGCCACTGCGTCGATCATACTCTGTTCGGAGGCGACTCCTTCACCGGCGATGTCGAACGCGGTGCCGTGGTCGACGCTCGTCCGAACGATTGGGAGTCCGATGGTGACGTTGACGCCGCTCACCGCGTCGTCGCTGCCGGTGAAGCCGAGCATCTTGATGGGGATGTGACCCTGGTCGTGGTACATGGAGACGACGCAGTCGAACTCGCCCGCCGCGGCTCGAACGTAGACCGTGTCTGGTGAGTGGGGCCCGGTCACGTCGACCCCCGTCTCGGCGACGCGCTCTACGGCCGGTTCGATGATTTCGGCCTCTTCGTCACCGAGGAGTCCACCGTCGCTCGCGTGTGGATTCAACCCTGCCACGGCGACGGACGGGTTGTCGATGCCGAGGTCGCGCAACGCGTCGTCCGTGACGGTGATCGTCGACGCGACGTCGTCGACGGTGAGTTGCGAGCAGGCCTCCCGCAACGGGATGTGTGTACTGACGTGTGTCACCGTCAGGTCGTCCTCGATGAGCATCATCGAGTAGTCGTCGGTATCGGTGTAGTCCGCGAGCATCCCCGTGTGGCCCGCGTACTCGCTGCCGGCCATCCGGGTCGCCTGTTTGTTGATGGGGGCGGTGGTTATCGCGTCGATCTCACCGGCCTGTGCGAGATCGATGGCTCGCTGGACGTATTCGAGGCTCGCCGCGCCGTTCGCCTGTGAGAGCTCTCCGTACTCGTGGTTCGAAACGTTGTCGAGGTCGACCACCGGGAGCACCTCGGGGTCGGCGTCCGCCTCGGTCGGTGAGTCCACAGGACGAACAGTCAACCCCGGGGCGAACCGCTCTGCGGCGTCTGCCAGCACGGACGCGTCGCCGACGACGACGATGGCCGCGGACTCGACCAACGTCGGATACGACTTGACGATGACTTCGCTCCCGATTCCAGCCGGATCCCCCATGGTAACGCCGATGGTCGGCAGTCTATCGCTCATCGGGAAGACCGAGACGAGCGAGGGACTTAATTATTGCCTGCTCGGTTCCGAACCCGCCCGCTTTCGTGACAGCGGTCACCCCGTCCGCTGCGCCCCCGACGACCGTCGCGAGCGGGATACCGGGAGCGACCGCTTCGCCGGCCATACGGAGCGCCGTGGCGTCGAGGCTAGCGAGGACCGCCCGGGCGGTCGACCCGCCGGTGAGAAAGAGGTTCGACGCTCGGTCCTCACGGACGACCTCGGCGGCGCCGGTCGCGAGCGCGTCCGTAATCCGACGCCGAACCGTCGGTCCGTCGACGCCCGCCCGCTCGCCGGCGGCCATCGCTCGGTCGACGTCGCCGCGCGCGTCGGCACTGTGGAGAAGCACGCCCCCGTGGGTATCGACGACAGCGCTCCCCCGAGAGGCGAGGTCGTCCCCTGCGGAGGACGGGTCGGTGACCGCCGTCTCGAGGTCGAGGTGTCGCCGCAGGTCGTTCGGTACTGCTCCGATCTGTTCGAGCGTCTCCGGCGCGACGCTGCCCGACACGCCCACGACCGTCCGTGTCCCGTCGATGTCGACCCCTGCTCCGGTGGGTGTGCCGGGGACGACAACGTGGCGTGCGAGTCCGCCGCTCCCGACGTACAAACAGCGGTATGGGAGGTCGTCGGCTGCCGCGGCGAGTGTCGCGAGGTGACGATCCGCGACGGCGTCGCAGGTGACGATGACCGCCCCGTCCGTCGAGCACAAGGACTCGAAGGACTTGCGGACAGCACGCTCACCGCGCGCGACAGTCTCGACACCGAGTCGCTCGACGGGACGGTCGCTCGACGCGAAGAACGCGGGGAGCGAGTCGTGCGTCGGTGGGCGTTCCTCGTCCGCTCCGGGCGGTGACTCGGTCACCAACCGCCCGTCGACGAGGTGATACCCACACGCGGTCACGCGCCCGTTGTCCGGAAACGCCGGCGCGACGACGACCAGGTCGGGGTCGACCGCGTCAGTCGCAGCCTCGACCTCTACGCGGACGTTTCCGCGGAGGGTCGAGTCGACCTTCTTGTACACGACCGATGGGTCGGTCGTCTCGAGCACTGCTCGAACGCGCTCGGCGGCGACAGCAGGTTCCGCGTAGCGCGAGTCGGTGTTGTACACCGCGACGTCTCCCCCTGGCGTCGCGTCCGCCTGGGAGGAGAGCACGACCCGGGTGTCGTAGCCTCGCGTCGCGAACTCGTGACCGGCGTCACAGCTCCCGGTCAGGTCGTCCGCGACGACGACACACCGAGTCACAGTCGACCCTCCCGGCGTCTCTCACACCGCACAGTCCGGACGAAACCGTGGCCGTTCATGGATGCTCTTGTGAGACACTCCGTAAAGAAACGTTCGCACGGCCGCCGCCCCGTCCAGGAGGGGCAAAACATAAGCGCCTCATTCGCATTGGCTAGCGTATCTATGGAGTTCGAGTTCCCCGACCGTGACCGTCTGGAGTCGACCAACGACGCCGAGCTGTCCGACCTGCCCCGCGCCTACCGCGTCAGTTGCGTCCGGGACTATCCCACAGTGTCGGACACCGCGGCGGCAACCGTCGCCGCCGTAGACGACATCCCGAAAATCGACGAGCTCGAGCCGGGGAGCATGGTCGGCATCACTGCCGGGAGCAGAGGTATCGAGGACCTCCCGGCGGTCCTCGAAGCCATCGTCTCGGAACTCCAGTCACGCGGGCTCGAGCCGTTCGTCTTCCCCGCGATGGGTAGCCACGGGGGCGCGACCCCCGAGGGGCAGCGCGAGACGCTCGCGACGCTCGGGATCACGCCGGACCGACTCGGCTGTGAGATCAGGTCGTCGCTCGCCGTCGAACAGGTGGGAAGCGACTCGACCGGTCGACCGGTGTACGCGGCCGAAGACGCGCTCGCCGCCGACGCCGTCCTGCTCGTCAATCGGATCAAACTCCACACGGACTTCGAGGGCGACGTCGAGAGCGGTCTCTGCAAGATGGCCGTCGTCGGACTGGGCAAACAACGCGGCGCCGACAACATGCACAACGCCGCACTCGACCGCGGGTTCGACGACGTCATCCCGGAGTGGGCCGGCATCCTCGTCGAGGAGACGCCCATCGTCGGCGGTGTGGGCATCATCGAGAACGCCGAGGAGCGGGCGGCCGACATCCAGGGTGTCCCCGCCGCGGACCTCCTCGACGTGGAACCGGAGCTACTGGCGCGTTCCAGGGAGCTGTTCCCCGAACTCCCGGTCGACGACCTCGATCTGCTTGTCGTCGACGAGATGGGCAAAGAGATCAGCGGGACGGGTCTCGACACCAACGTCATCGGCCGCGTCCGGTTCCACGGACAGGTCGAACTCGACACGCCGTCGCTGACGCGGGTCTACGTCCGGTC
The DNA here is from genome assembly GCA_041641615.1 of Salinigranum sp. Taxonomy (GTDB): domain Archaea; phylum Halobacteriota; class Halobacteria; order Halobacteriales; family Haloferacaceae; genus Salinigranum. The sequence goes on from JBEPYA010000108.1 coordinate 10,111, forward strand.
GCTGACGCCGGCGTCTCACGGGAACGCCCTCGGCATGGGCCTCGCCGACCTCGTCCACCGTGACCTCGCGTCCGCTGTCGACTTCGAGGACACGTACGTCAACATCGTGACCAGCGGCGAACCGAGTCGAGCGAAGCTCCCCTTCGTCGTCCCGAGCGACGCGACGGCGTTCCTGCTCTCGGCGTCGATGACCGGCGTCGCCGACGCGAGCGAACTCCGCATCGCCCGTATCGAGAACACGCTGACGCCCGAAGAGCTGTGGGTGTCGGAACCGGTCGCCGAGGAACTCGCCGACCGAGACGACATCGAGATCCACGGGGACCAACCGTGGGCCTTCGACGAGCGGGGCGAGCTCGCGATGCCCCTGGAGTGAGACGGCACAGTTCGCGGAGCACCTCCGAAAACGCAGCGTCGCTCACGTGGTCGACTCGGGGACTGACGGGGAGAACGAGAGGCCGATACCGTTACTGATCGCCCGGGACGACGACCTTCTTCAGCCCTTCGTTGTTCTCCATTCGCTCGAACGCGGTCGGGATCTCTTCGAGGTCGATCTCCTCCGTCACGATCGACTCGGCGTCGATACGGCCCTGTCGGAGCAGCGACACTGCCCGCTGGAACGAGTCACGCGTGAGGGCGAACGACCCCCGGAGATCCAGGTCGTTGTAGAAGAGGTCGAAGGGCTTGACCTCCATCGTCACATCCTGTCTCGGAACGCCAACGATGAGGGTCGTCCCGCCATCGGCCGTCACCTCGTGGGCCTGTTCGATCGTCGGGACCAGGCCGACGACCTCGATACCGGCGTCGACTTCGCCGATCTCCTCCCGGATGGTTTCGACGGGGTCTCCCTCTCCGGGGTCGACGACGAGGTCGGCACCCATCTCGGCGGCGAGTTCCCGGCGCTCGGGGTTGAGTTCCGACACCGCGATCGGGCCCGCACCGCGGTTTCGGAGCGTCTGTAACAACAGGAGGCCGATCGGCCCGGCTCCGATGAGCGCGACGCTGTCGGCCTGTCCGACGCCGCTCCGGTCGGCAGCGTGGACACAGCAGCCGAGTGGTTCCGCGAGCGCCGCCTGAGGGAACGGCATATCGCCGACCGGCTCGACGTTGGCCTCGGGTACTCGGACGTACTCGGCGAACGAACCGTCGAAAACGCGGTCGGCGGCACCGCCGATCGAGGCCGCGTTCTCGCAGAGGTTGGTTTCCCCTCGCTTGCAGTACGAGCAGGCGTCACACGACACCGTGGGATTCATTGCAACGCGGTCGCCGGGCTCCACTCGCGTGACGTTATCACCGACCTCGGCGACGGTTCCAGCGCTTTCGTGTCCGGGGACCACCGGGAAGTCGACGGCGAACGCGCCGTGGTACATGTGGAGGTCGGTCGAGCAGACGCCGCACGCACCGACCCGTAACACGACCTCGTTTGGTCCCGGTTCGGGTTGTTCTCGCTCCTCTACTCGCATCTCACCGACGTCTGTCAGTGACGCTACCTGCATGGTTGCCTCCGCGGACGGGTACGTGCCGGTTCCTCGGTTCGACTATCGAGTTCGTGTGTTCGTGTCATCGCTCTGGGTCCGTCGTGAGACTCGGGGGATCTCGACGTCGGCGGACGTGTACGTTGCTCCATCCGCCGTCGAGGCCGAGTCACTCATACGGTATCGCTCCACGTACACACATTCTAACATCGTATATAAATATTGGTGTCACTCACTGGCAGGGGTGTCAAGGTTAGAGCGACGCATTGTGGAGAGTGGCGAAGGCTCTGAGCCACGATCTGGTTGAGCTGGCGGTGCTTCGGTAGGGAAATCGGTGCCAGAAGCGCCTGGTTCGGTACTTGAACAGACCGAACCAGGCTTCGATGAGTGACCGATTTCCCCACGTTTCACGCTCGTACTCACAGTCGAGGCGTTCGAGCGGCCAATCGTACCACGGGCCGCGGTCGGCCCGCACCAGCGGGCGATCGCGGCACCGTTTGAGAACATCTTTCAGAAACAGCGACGAGTCAAGGCTCGATCGACCGGGCGAGACGTCGACGGCTAAGACTTCTAGCGTTTCACAGTCGACTGCCGCCCAGACGTAGTGTTCCTCGCCGTCGATCTCGATCTTCGTCCCGTCGACGGCGACCTCCTCGCGAGCCCGGCAGTCGGGCTCGAAGAGATGTTTCAACCGGTGGAACCACTGTCTGATCGCCTCGTACGACCGGTTAACGAAC
>JBEPYA010000109.1:0-12260 GCA_041641615.1 Salinigranum sp.
GCTCGCCAACCAGAGAAATCACGCCTCTTACTCAGCGAACGAGTGGCTGAGGCCTTCATGAGGCGATCTAATGCTTAACCGAACACCGATGCTCCCCGCTCCTTCTCAGGGTTGTAGACTGGGAGTTTGAACCACCACGACGAGAGAACGGTATCCTCGTCGTGTTCGATGGTGATACAATCGTTGCGGAGGACGACAGGTTGTTCGGTGTCCGCTCGCGGGTTCTTGTTCGACCGGACTTTGCCCGCTTGTTGCTTGGTGGCGGAGTAGAGGTTCGCGTCGTCGTCACCGTGAACGGCATCTTGGAACGCGCCGTACTCACGTTCGATGAGTCGGGCTTTCCGCCCGGTGAGTGAGTGGAGTTTGACTTGTACCGTGGTGGTGACTTCTCGACGCATCTTACTGTCCGGTCTGTGCCTTGATGTACTCCTCGATGGTCTGACTCGACACTTCACCCGCTGAGGAGACGAAGTACGAGCGCGTCCACAGCGAGGGAAGCCCGAAGTCGAACTCGTCTCGGAGGTTCCGTGAGGTGTAGCCTTTGACCTGTTGGATTATTTTGTTCGGGGCGAGTTTGGGATTGCCCGTGATGAACAGGTGTACGTGGTCGGGCTGGATTGCCAGCCGGAGGATGTCAAGGTCGAGTTCGTCGGCTTTCTCCTCGATAAGTTGTTCGAGGCGGTCGGCAACTTCGTCGGTCAGCACCGGTTTGCGGTACTTCGGGCACCACACGAAATGGTAGTGGAGGTTGTGTACCGACGTTCGCTCTCGACTGTACCCCCGTGGCATACGAGTAGATAGAAGCAATCTATATTATGTGTTACTATTTTATCAACCCCCGGTCGGCTATCGCGGATGGTTTGTGTCGTGTGTGGTCGGATTCATCCCACGAGTAAACTCGTGGGTTTCTCCTCGAATTTCTGTAAAAGCAGCGTAAGGATTCGAAAAGAAGCGCAGGCCGGCACCGTTCGATGCCGTCAGTCCCGTTGCGGTTTCTCCGTCGTCGAGTCGGCCTCGGTGGCGCGGTCCTCGGAAGAACGGTCCTCGGAACGGCTATCGGCGGGGCGCTCCTCGGGGAGGACCGTCGTCTGGAGCGACTCGATGTCGGTCGCGTCCATCAGTTCGTCCATCGAGGGGACCTGTGCCTGGTTGGACCCCTCGCCGGTGGCGACACCGCTCGTCAGGATGCTCCGGATACCCTCCTCGATGGTCATGTCGACGTCGTGGACCCGAGACCGCGGGACGTGCGTGAGGAACCCCCCGGTGACGGGGTTCGGCGCCATCGGGAGAAACATCGTCACCATCTCGTCGTGCCCGGTCGCCTCGTTCACCGAGTCGGGCGACGGCCCCGTCTCGAAGCCGATAACGTACAGTTCGTCGCCGAGGCACTCGACCAGTTTGACCTCCCTGAACTCGTCGGCCCCCTGGTCGAGCATCGCGTCGCTCATCCGTCGGAAACTCCCGTACACGGTCCCGACGCCCGGGATGGACGTGATCGCGAGGTCGACGTAGTCGATGACGATCTCACCGTAGCGGTTGTGACCGACGGTACCAACCGCCACGACCACCGCGAGCAGCACGATGAGCGTGATGAGTTCGGTGTAGAAGTCGACGACCGTCGAGTACAACCCCGCCTGCACGAGGATCCGTCCGACGCCCGCGTCCGACAGGCGTTCGATGACGCCCGCCCACTGGAGAATGCCGATGACGGGGACGAGCGCGTCCGTCATCAGGTCGAGCATCATATTGACGAGGTAGACCGTGATGACGACCGGAATGAGGATCGCGAAACCGGTGAGGAGCACCTCGAGTGCGGTTCCGTAGGCGCTCTTCCCCGCCTCGACCGGATCTGGCGGCTCGGGCTCGTTACTCACGGAGAACCACGCCCGGGTTGGTGTGAGAAGACGATACGTGCTGTGCCTCGAATCCGACCGGAGCCGCCGCAGTGGGGTCGACCCACCCCTCCGACGTGACCGCTGGCTGCCAAGCTTGAGCAAGGGTATCGACCTGCTCGAACCGATCCACGTTCTGCGTCACGTATACCGAATAACGGTCTCCAACCAAGTGTTTTTAGGTTGCACAGGCATGTCGTCCGTCGCGCGTTCCTCGACGACCGGTACCGGGTAATCCACGGGGTTGTATACTCCCCTGGTGAAGCGAGTGACGTGCAACACTGACCGCGCGGGCACCGGCGGCGATACAGTCGATGGTCGCCGTCGTACGCGAGAGACGCGTCATGGTGGACGCTGCCGGCCTCGCGTACTACGTGTTCAACGGGCTGTGCGTCGGCTCGTTTGCGTTGCTCGTCGGGATCGTTCTGAGCGCGGTGAGAGCCGCCGCGTGGAGGTCGACAAGGCGTGACGCTGGGCGAGACGGAGGGGTGAGCACGAGTCGACCGGGAACTGTCGAGCCGAATCGGTCCCGCGTTCCGACAGTCCGAAGAGCCTGACTCCTCGAATATCAATAGAGATACATTTATCGTGGTACATGTCAACAGGAGACCCAATGATTCTCACCGAACTGGTGACGTCGCTGGTGAGCCGGGGGAGCCTGCGCGTGTACGAGTGTCGGCACTGTGGGTCGACGCTTCTCAAACGGACCGACTCGTGTCCCTACTGCGGCCCGACAGAGGTCGTCGCGTTCGAACTCGAAGAGTGAGAGAGGGGGAGAACCCAAGGGGACGAGAGAGCAAAGAAGGACGAGGAGAAGGGAGTCGACGCGGTTTCGTGGTGTGAGATTCGGAGGCCAACCGTTAAACCCCTCCCGGTGAACGGACGGGGTATGCGAGCGCCTCTCCTCGCGAGCACCGGCATCGTCGCCGGCGTCCGATACGACCTGCGGACGCTCCACGGTCTCTGGATGGCGCTGGCCTTCCCACAGTTCCGGGAATCACATCCGGTGCTGGGCCGGTGGTATCCGCAGACGACACCTCAGCGCGCGGCGTATCGACTGTGGGCCGTCCTCGGGGGGCTGGGCCTGCTCGTCGGCTACCCCCTCACCGTGGCGGGCTTCGCGATCCGCTTCTACGCCCGACGCTTCGACCGGACGACGACCCGCATCGGCGTGGTCGGGACCGTCCTCCTCGCCGTCGTGGTCTGGGGCGGACTCACGGCACTCGCGCGGCTTCGGTTCTCCCCGGAGGGGTTCCTCGCCGTCGCCGCCGCCGGCTCCGTTGCCGTCGTCGCCACCGTGCTCGCGCTCGTCTTCGCTCGCGTCGGCGGGCGCCTGACGACCGTCCTCTTCGCGTACCCGCTCGGCGTCGTCGCCGTCTTCTTGCCCCCCGTGGTGGCGGCGCTGTACTCGCCGACCCTCGCGGGCGTGGTGTTCCCCGAGAGCGAGTCCCTCGCCATCTGGCTGCTCGACAACGTGCTCGTCGTCGGAAACCTCAACGCCGTCTTGAGAGCGCGGTTCGACCTCGTCGGCTTCGCGTACGTCGGGATGTGGAGCGCGCTGGCCGTCCCAGTCGGGTGGGTGTTAGGGGTTCTCGTCACACTCGCGAACCTGGTCCGGCCGACGGACGACGGCGAGAACGGGGTATGAGCGGACCCTCCAGCCACTTTGCTGCTGGTCAGTCGCCTCCCGACACCTGAACGAACGGGGCCACGGAAGGGACTCCCTCGCGCAGGACGAAGAGGAGATAGTACCCCGGCGGGAGGAGGTTCGGATTCGCCGGGAGGCGGACGGTGAGCGTCTCCTCATCCTCCCCCTCGACGACGAGTTCGACCAGCCGCTGATCCGTGTTGAGACAGTGTGTCGTCGACGACTGGCGGACGAGGACGACCTCGTCGACGTCGGCTGCGTCCGGCGTCTCCACGTCGAAGGACTCGTCGTACACGACGCGCTCGGGCGCGGCGTCGATGGTTGGCCGAGGGCCGGCGGACAGGTACGGTGGTCGGTACAGTTCGATTCGAAGCTCGTCGACGCGTCGCCGGGGGTTGCTCCCGCACGTCAACACCCGAGCGTCTGGGAGCAACAGCGCGTTCGAGTGGTACAGGCGGTCGACCGTCATCGAGGCGAGCGTCGTCCACGTCTCCGTCACGGGGTCGAACCGCTCGGCCTCGTGGACGGCGTTCGGTGCCGGCTGCACCTCGCCCGTCTCGGGGTCGTATCCGACCCCGTGGACGTGTCCCTTCTTCCCACTGCGTCCGCCCATCACGAATACCGTGCCGTCGGGCAACAGGACCGCGTAGGCGTAGTAGCGCGCGTGAGCCATCGATGCGACGGACCGCCACTGCGGGTCGGGCGCGGAGAGGTCGATCAGCTCCGTATCGGCGACGGCCTCCACCCCGGTCGGCGTCCCGCCACCCGCGAGGAGCACGCGAGCCCGGTAGTCGTCCGCTGGACGGAGCGGGAGCAACACCGAGGCACCCTCCTCGCGCTCTTCTTCGCTGGGCAGGCCGTACTCGGTCCACGTTCTCTTCGAGGGGTCGAGCCGCGCCGTCGGGAACGCCCGGAGGGAGAAGGGGAACGTGTAGTGGGTGTTGTACGACCCGGCGTAGAAGACCGTCCCGTCGGGCAGGAGGTGGAGTCGCGGGTAGAGCGGGAGCCACCGACCGGCACCGCGGAGGACGCGCCACCCCTCACCGGGGGTGTACAGCTCCAGCTTCCGCAGGGCGACCCACGGCGGGTATTTGGTGAGACCCGCCGCGGTCAGCACACTCCCGTCGCCCATCGTCACCAGCGTGGGGTACCACCGCCCGGCGTGGAGGTTCTGACCTCGTGTCCACCGCTCGGCGTCGGGGTCGAACAGGTAGGTGTGGTCGAGCCCGGCGAACGGCGGGAGGTTCGGCAGATCGGGCAAACCGGGGAGCGCGGGCGGGTCGATGCCGCCGTCGTACCGGTGGGTGCCGCCTGCGGCGAGCAACCGACCGTCGGGGAGAAACGCGTGGCCGACGCAGAAGACGTCGCCCCCGAGCTCCTGGTCGACGGTTTCGACGCTCCCCGTCTCGGGGTCGAACAGCTCCGCGGGATAGGGGTGGTGCAGGCGCGTCTCGTCGTTACCCGACCCACCGAACGCGAGGACCTTTCCCGTGTGCAACAGTGCGACGTGGACCGGCAGGTGGCCGAACCGGTGTTCGACTGGCTCCCACGCTCCCCTCTCTTCGGGTCCCCCCGTCTCTTCCGTCATAGCCGAGCTACGACGCGCGAAGATGTCAAGCTGTGCGTGTATCCGGCGCTCGGGAGTCCCGGGACTATCATCGAGTTCTCGCGCAGACCGACACGCTGTGGCTGAGGCCGAGACGAGTCGGACCGAGACGACCCCTTTTGTCGCTTCGGTCCTCACTTCCACACGATGACCCACCCTCCGGAGAAGCGGGCCGACGTCGAGGGGACGGACCTCACGGGGACGACCGCACTGGTGACGGGGTCGACCAGCGGCATCGGACGCGGGGCCTCCCTCGCGCTGGGTCGCCTCGGCGCGGACGTCGTCGTCCACGGCCGCGACGACGAGGCCGGCGCGGAACTGGTCGAGGACCTCGCCGCCGTGGGCTCGAACGCCCGGTTCGTCCGCGCGGACTTCTCCGACGTCGACGCCGTCCGCGACCTGGCCGCCGACGTGAGAGACGGGACGAACGACCTCGACCTGCTCGTGAACAACGCGGGCGGGTTCTTTCGGGAGCCCCGGCTCACCGACCTCGGCGTCGAGTACACCTTCCACGTGAACCACCTCGCGCCGTACCTGCTCACGGCCGAGCTGCTCGACCACCTCGCACCCGACGCGCGGGTGGTGACCACGGCCTCGGACGCCCACCGCGGCGTGACGCTCGACCTCGATTCGGTGACCTCGGTCGAGGGTTACTCGGGGTGGACCGCCTACCAGCGCTCGAAGCTCGCGAACGTCCAGTTCGCGTTCGAACTCGCGAAACGACTGTCGGATCGGGGGTCGAAGGTCACCTCGAACGCCCTCCACCCGGGAGCGATTCCGGGGTCGGGCTTCACGCGCTTCCTCCCGACACCGCTCTCGCAGGGCGCGAAACTGCTCAACGCCGTTCCGGGCGTGACCTCCGTGACGGACGGCGCGGCGGCGCTCGTCTACCTCGCCGTCTCCGACCGCGTCGACGGGGTGTCGGGGCGGTACTTCTCGAAGCAGCGCCCCGCGACGCCGTCGCAGGCCGCCCGGTACCCCGAGGCGCAGCGACGGCTGTGGCAGCGGAGCGCGGAGCTGCTCGGCATCGACGAACCGCTGGCGGTCGACTGAGTCACGTCTCGCGGGCGGGGACGCGCGAAAAATATCAAGTCAGCACCCTGCCAGGTTGAGCGGAGGACGGCGTGACGGGAGGCACGGCGTGCTCCGCGGCGTCCGATCAGGTCGGGAGGTAGAGCGTCTGCCCCGCCGAAACCGAGCTACCCAGCTGCGGACAGAGGCGGGGGACGGCATACGGAGTGTCCTCGGTAGAACGAGACACCGACGTGATCCGAGTGGGACGAGGGGTCAGCCGCCTGCATCGGTCGACCCCAGTCTTATCCCAGAGCGCGCGCAAGCAGGTCTATGAGTTCGTCCGTGCCATCGCCCGCCGCGGTCTTGGACGCACTGGATCACCTCGGGCCCCCCGGCACCCCCCTCACGACCTCGGAGGTCGCCGCGGAGGTCGACTGTTCCCAGCGGGCCGTCCACACCAAACTGGAGTCGCTCGTGGCCGACGGCGTCCTGGAGGTGAAGACGGTCGAGGCAAGCAGTCGCGTCTGGTGGCGGCCCGTCGAGCCCGGGCGGGAGCGTCGTGAGGACTCGTACGACGGGCGAGCGCAGGTTCGCTCTCACCCCGTGTTCGACTCCGAACTGGTCGGGGTCGTCGTCTGGGGAGAAGACGTCACGATCGAGGACGCGAACGACGCCTTCCTCGAGATGGTTGGCCTCGACTACGAGGAGGCGCTGGGCACGTCGTGGCGCGACCTCTCGCCCGAGGAGTTCTACCGAGCCGGGGAGCGCCACCTCCTGGAGGTCGAGGAGCGGGGAAGCGGCGTCCCCTACGAGAAGCAGTACTACCACGCCGACGGCTCGCGCTGGTGGGGACTGTTCGAGTCTCGGTGGCGTTCAGCCGCCGAGAAGGTCGAGTTCGTCGTCGAGATCACCGAACGCAAGCAGTACGAGCGGATGCTGGAACACCAGAACGTCCGGCTCGAGCGGCTCAAGAAGTTCACCGACGCCCTCTCACATAGATGCAAGGAGGAAGCCCACGGCTTCAGCCGTGGGTCGATGACCTGAATTGAGGCGCTAAGGCCCCTTCCTCAACGAACGAGCGAAGCGAGTGAGTAGGGAGGGGATACAGCGCCGCACGAGTAGCAAACACGTTCGACGCTCGGCCCACAGGCCCACGCAATCGCAACAACTATATGCATAGATGCGCATAATGCGTATGTCTTGAGACGGAAGAACATCACCATCCGCGAAGACCAAGCCGAGTGGGTCGAGGAGAACCACCTCAACCTCTCGTCGTTCGTTCGCGGACAACTTGACGAACTCATCGAAGAACGCTCGTGAACTACAACTACCGGTATCGACTCCGACCCTCCGACGCTCACCGCGAACAGTTAGCGTGGACTGTCGATACCTGTAGACAGGTCTACAACCACTTCCTCCACCGGCTCAACCGAACCGACGACACCTCGGCATACAGCGAGCAGAAGCTTCTGCCGAACCTCAAGAAGTGGTGGAACGACCTAAAGAGCGTTCACTCGAAGGTTCTTCAGAAAGTCGTACAACGGCTGTACGACAACCTCTCGACGCTTCGCAGACAAAAGGAGAACGGCTACCGCGTCGGTCAACTCAAGTGGAAAGCACCAGGCGAGTACCGCAGTTTCACCTACAGTCAATCCGGCTTCAAGCTCAAGAACACGAGTGGTCGGACGCGATTGTGGCTCTCGAAACTCGGTGAGATCCCCATCACTTTCCACCGCAACCTCCCCGACGACGCCGAAATCAAGACCGTCACGGTCAAACAGGAACCCACCGGGAAGTGGTACGCTACCCTCGGCGTCGAAACTCCCGACGATCCGTCGGAAAAGCCCGAGAATCCCGAGCAATGCGTCGGTATCGACGTTGGGATTCTCACGTACGCCCACGACACCGATGGGACTGCCGTCGAATCGCTCGACCTGTCCGACGAACGCAAGCGGTTGGAACGCGCACAACGCGACCTCTCGCGAAAAGAACACGGGTCTGCGAATCGGGAGAAACAGCGCCGTGTCGTGGCCGAACGTCACGCCGAGTTGAAGAACAAGCGTCGGGACTTCCTTCACAAGCTCTCAAACTACTACGCCACCGAGTACGACTTGGTGGCCGTCGAGGACTTGGACGCGAAGGGGTTGGTCGAACTGCCCGGAAATTCGCGGAACCGAGCAGGCGCGGCGTGGGGGACGTTCCTACGACTGCTTGAGTACAAGTGCGAACGCGAAGGGACGCACTTCGTGGGGGTGAATCCGCGCGGAACGACGAAGGAGTGTGCCTCCTGTGGTGTATGGACGGAGAAGCCGCTATGGGTGCGTGAACACTCGTGTCCGGCGTGTGGGTTTGAGGCGGATAGGGACGCGAACGCGGCGTGGAACATTCTTTCTCGCGGTCTCGAAGCTGTAGGAGCGGGACGCTCCGAAGAAACGCCTGTGGAGACTGCGCTCCCTGTGTCCTCGGTTGTGGATGCAAAGTGCGTCGTAGAAACAGGAAGTCCCACCCTCAAGCGCGAGCCGAAAGGCGAGCAGTAGGGTGGGGTAGTTCACACCGCCGTCTGTCGCTCAACTGTTCTTCGACTGCATGTTTACGCCGGTTACGGAGATCATGTACTGCTGTCCGCAGTCGCACTCCAAGAACTGCTCCGTCGTACTCCCGACTACCCACTCCGAGCACGTCTCGCAACGGATCTTCACGTCGACTCCGTCTCTCATCTCGGGTCCATATTATTTCAACTCACTATGTGCGTAAATAGATACCGGGAGCACGACAGTGTCTCGATGTGAGCGGGCCGACCCTTCCGCATCGGTCAGGAACACCCCCCACACCGACCGGTTCGTCTCGACTTAGCCGAGCCGATCTGAGCAACCGACTCGCGCTGTGGTTCAGCATGGCCTCGGTTAGTTGCGGCAGAGCACTTCAACAGGACCACAAGAACAGAAGCGTCGACGGGGGTCGATTCGTGAGTCGTTCTCGGCGAACGGACAGACCAAACCCGCAGGAAATGTACTTATGCTGACTCGAATCGTATCGTCTGTTCGACATGCCGACGCAGGCTGGTACGACACGGGAGGTAGAGGTGGAGCGCGTCGTCGACGGCGACACGATCAAGATCCGGTTCCCCGAGGCCGGCGACGAGGAGTCGGACGTCGTCAACCTCCGAATCCTCGCGCTCGACACCGAGGAGTCCCGGGGAGGAAGCGGCAAGCCGAAGACGCCGTGGGGGGCCGCGGCGAAGGAGCACGCCACGGAGTTCGTCCCGAGTGGGTCGACCGTCACGCTCGAATTTCCCGGGACCGAGTCCCTGGAAGAGTGTCTCCGGCGATATCGCGACAACTACGGTCGGCTCCTCGTGTACGTCTACGTCGGCGAGGAGGATTTCCAGGAACACATGATCCGCGAGGGGTACAGCCCGTACTTCACGAAGTACGGCTACGCGGCGTTCCAGGTCAATCACGAGCGGTATCGCGAGGCCGAGCGAGAGGCCCAGGCCAACGGACGGGGCGTCTGGGATCAGCTCGCCGTCAACGGGGCCGAGATGCGCGACTACCACGGCCTCTCGGCGTGGTGGGCACTCAGAGCAGAAGCCGTCGAGCGGTACCGCACCGCAGTGACTGAGGGCGACGTCCTCGACAGTCGACTGGACTACGACGAACTCGTCGAGCGTGCCGGGAGCGAGGCGACGGTGTTCACCGAGATCGCGGAGGTCGAGCGTGTCAGCGCGTCCCACGCCGTCGCCAGCAACGGCTCGCGCGAACAGCGGTTCAAGCTGTTCATGCCCGACGCGCTGGAGACGGAGTCTGGACAGCGGGTGCTCTCGCTCCTCCGACAGCGGTACGTGGCCGAGTCCGACGGCGCGACCGTCCAGCGACCGGCTCGGAGCTACGCGTTCGTGACGGGGCCGGTGAAGCTGTACCCGCCGGGGGACGGAGAGCCCGAAATCGACGTCACGTCGATCGAGCAGGTGGCCGACGTGCCGCCGCACACTGAACCGTGACGGGAGTTCGGTAGACGTGTCGGGTCGCCAGCTCTCAGAGGCGACACGTCTGTCCCCTCTCGTTCTCCCGACGACGCGAGTATCCGTGCTCGCAGGACACCGAGGAGCACGTGAACGCCTCCGTCGGCCAGCGTTGTCGCCGTCTCGGGGAGTGCTTCCCGGTCGCCCGTCCCAAATCCGCCCGCGCTGTCCGTTGCGACGGTGGCCGTCGGCCTCGTCGGCTCGTACGAGGGGAGAGGAGACGACGTCACCCGGCTCGGCGTGCTCGTCGGCGTAGTCGAAGTTCTCGTTTCTGAGGTGGTCGTCGAAGAGCTGATTGAGCACCCACAAGGCGGCGTCGACATCGTCGGTGCGCTCCCGCACGGGGTTCGCATAACGCCCGATGCGCCCGTTGAACTCCCCGATGGCGGTGTGGCGGTCGGAACAGCTTTGTTCGAGCGAGCGAGCGGGGAAGTATGACCGAGGGGAGCGACCGGAAGCGATCGACTGCGTCGCACTTCGGAGCCCACGCCGCCGCGTACCTCGAGAGCGCGGTTCACAGCGCCGGTGACGACCTCGACCAACTCGCCGAGTGGTGTGAGTCGGGCGAGCACGGGCTGGACGTCGCGACGGGTGCCGGCCACACCGCGGGTGCGCTCGTCGACGCCGGGGTCGACTGCGTCGTCGCCACGGACGCAGCACCGGACATGGTCGCGACGGCGACCGATGCCTTCCCAGCCGTCGAGGGGGTCGTCGGCGACGCGGAGCGGCTTCCGTTCGAGTCCGACCGGTTCGACGCGGTCACCTGCCGAATCGCCGCCCACCACTTCCCGGAGCCGTCCGCGTTCGTCGCGGAGGTGGCTCGCGTCCTCGAACCCGGTGGCACCTTCGCGTTCGAGGACAACGTCGCCCCGGCGGACGACGCGCTCGACGACTTCCTCAACACCGTCGAACGCATCCGTGACCCGACCCACGTCCGTTCGCATGCGGTCACCGACTGGATCGAGTGGCTCGAAACCGCGGGCTTCGCTGTCGAGACGTCGCGGGTCGTGACGAAGACACTCGATTTCGACGAGTGGGTAGCGAACGTCGACGCGCCCCCCGAGCGCCGAGCGCGGCTCGAAGCCGCCTTCGCGGATCCGCCGGTCGGAGCCGTCGAGACATTCGAGCTGACGTACGACGAAGGGGAAATCGAATCGTTCGCCAACCTCAAGCTACTGGTCCGGGCGCGTCGGTGAGCCGAGACCGGACGCCTCCTCACGGTCGCAGTCGACTGTGCGATCCGACCCGTCGGTAGCCACCTCCATCGACGGGAGGAAACGCGCGGCGGTGTGCTCGTCGTCGACCCACGCGCCGAGTTCTGGCTCCTCACGACGGCAGCGGTCGGTCGCCTTCTCACAGCGGGGAGAGAACCGACAGCCGTTGGGCACTTCCACCGCGTCGGTGGGCGCTCCGTCGAGCGCGACCCGGTCACGGCTCCCGCGCGGGTTCGTCTCCGGAACGGCCGCGGGCAGGGTCTCAGTGTAGGAATGCTGCGAGTCGCATACGAGGCGCTCGGTCGGGTCTTTCTCGACGAACCCTCACAGATACGTGATCGACAGTCGGTCGTCGACTCTAGTGAGGCTCGCCAGGTCACATGAGAGTACAGCACGCCGATCTCTTCGGGAGTGTATGAGTCCACGGAGGGGGTTCACGATCTCCGCTTGCGGTGAGACGTCGACCCCGGCGTCGGTCTCGCCCGTACACCCTGCGAGTAACCCGCCCCCGATGACTGCCCCGCCGTGTCTGAGATACTCGCGCCGTGGCGATGCCTCACCCGTTGTGGTGTCGTTGTCGGTCATTACTCAGATGTCTCCGTTAACGATGTCCGCAACGCGCTGACGGTCGAACAGCTGCTCGTCGCTGGTCACCTCGCCGAACTCCCCTGGATACACTTGCTTTGCAGCCCGCTCCGTCAGGAAGAGATTCTGAATTGGACCCTGCTTCAGCGGCCCGCCGCGGTAGACCCGTTCGTTCTGCACGGCGGTCAGTTCGCCTCCGACAGGGTGGTCCTGCATGTACGCGAGGACCGTCCCGCGGAACTCCGTCGGTGATTTACTCTCGAGATCGGAAGAGCACACG
>JBEPYA010000110.1:0-12193 GCA_041641615.1 Salinigranum sp.
TGCCCGAGTTCGGGACGCCGCACCTGATGGCGCTCGTCAAAGAGGAGTTCCCCGAAGCGGTCGTCTCCGCCGACGTCAGCGACGACGGGGAAGTCGGGGCCGGTATCGTCTGGGTGACCGACTTCCGCGCTCGGCGGCTTCACGAGATCATCGTCGAACTCGTCGTCGAACTGATGGAACACGCTGTCAGTCACGCGGAAGACGACTCCCTGCTCACCGAGTTCGAGGCGCAGATGCTGGATTTCGACGTTAGCGAGTTCGTAGACCAGTACCGCGCCGAGCGCGACCTCTCGGAGGAAGACGCCTACGTCTGACGGTTGTCTGACTCCCGTCTCACTGAACGCTAAGTCGTCTCCGTGTATACGTATGACGTGAAGATGCACCCCCAGACGGACTTCGAACCGCTTCGGGGTGTGCTCTCCGAGGCCGACGAGCCGTTGACCGCGCGAGAGATCCTGTCGCTCCTCGACGAGCACGACCAGTTCGACAGCGCCCACCGAGTGGCGACTGTCCTCGGTCGATGGGCCCAGCGGGGCGAGGTCGAAGTGCTCCGCGAGAGCCCCTACCGGTACCGTCTCTCTCACTCGTCTTCCGCGTCGTCGTCCTCGTCATCGTACTCATAGCACGGCGAGCACACCACTGACGTCACCCGCTGTTCGCGACCACCACCCGCCCGCACCGGTGGGCGAAGAGACCGCTCGCCGCTCGGCCCCGTTACCCTCTCGCTCTCGCATCACCCACCCAATCGAACGAATTCACTCCGCTCGTGCCGCTCTCGCGCTTCTCACACCCCGATTTGCGAATTTCGAAGCTCGCTTGCGCTTCTCGTAGAAATTCGTCGCGCTTATTACGATGAACTGACTTCGACCACGTGATGACCGACGAGCCAGGGACGGAGTCGGCTTCGGAGAACAGAACCATTCTCCTCATCGGGAGTGGTCCGATCCAGATCGGCCAGGCGGCGGAGTTCGACTACTCGGGGGCACAGGCCTGTCGCGCCCTCCAGGAGGAGGGTGCCCGAGTCGTCCTCGTCAACTCCAACCCTGCGACCATCATGACCGATCCCGAGATGGCCGACCGGGTGTACATCGAACCCATCACGACCGAGGCCATCGCGGAGGTCATCCGGAAGGAGAATCCTGACGGCGTCATCGCGGGCCTCGGCGGTCAGACCGGGCTCAACGTCACGGCCGAACTCGCCGAGGAGGGCATCCTCGACGAGCACGACGTTGAGGTCATGGGGACGCCGCTCGACACCATCTACGCGACGGAGGACCGCGACCTCTTCCGCAAGAGAATGGAGAAGATCGGTCAGCCGGTCCCCCGGTCGACGACGATCTCGCTCGACGAGGGCGAGTCGGTGACGGACTTCGACAAGGAGACGATGGAAGCGAAGGTCGACGCCGCCGTCGAGGAGGTCGGCGGCCTGCCCGTTATCGCCCGCACCACCTACACCCTGGGCGGGTCGGGGTCGGGCGTCGTCGACGACTTCGAGGAACTCCGCGAGCGCGTCCGTAAGGGGCTGCGCCTCTCGCGCAACAGCGAAGTGCTCATCACCGAGTCCATCTCCGGCTGGGTCGAACTGGAGTACGAGGTGATGCGCGACGCCGACAACTCCTGTATCATCATCTGCAACATGGAGAACATCGACCCGATGGGGATCCACACGGGCGAGTCCATCGTGGTCACCCCTTCGCAGGTGATCCCCGACGAGGGTCACCAGGAGATGCGCGACGCCGCGCTCGAAGTCATCAGGGAGCTGGGAATCCAGGGCGGATGTAACATCCAGTTCGCCTGGCGCGACGACGGCACCCCCGGCGGCGAGTACAGAGTCGTGGAGGTGAACCCCCGCGTCTCACGCTCCTCGGCGCTGGCGTCGAAAGCAACCGGATATCCCATCGCCCGCGTGACGGCGAAGGTCGCGCTAGGGAAACGGCTCCACGAGATCGAAAACGAGATCACCGGCAAGACGACCGCCGCGTTCGAGCCGGCTATCGACTACGTCGTCACCAAGATCCCCCGGTGGCCCAAGGACAAGTTCGGCGACGTCGACTTTACCCTCGGGACGGCGATGAAGTCGACGGGCGAGGCGATGGCCATCGGCCGGACGTTCGAGGAGTCGTTACTGAAGGCGCTCCGCTCCTCGGAGTACGAACCCGCGGCGGACTGGGAGGAGGTCTCGGACGACGAACTCGAAGCCGAGTTCCTGGAGAAGCCGACGCCCGACCGGGCGTACGCCATGTTCGAGGCGTTCGAGCGGGGCTACTCCGTCGCGGAGGTCGCCGAACTCACGGGAATCAAGACGTGGTACGTCGAGCGGTACAAGCGCGTGACTGATTCGGTCGCCGCCGCACAGGACGGCGACTTCACCGCCGCCGCCATCGCCGGTCACACGAACGCCTCTATCGCCACCGCGACGGGGTCGGACGTCGACACCGTCGAGACGCAGGTCCCCGGCCGGACGTACAAACAAGTCGACACCTGTGCGGGCGAGTTCGCCGCCCAGACGCCCTACTACTACTCCTCACGGATGACGGAGTACTTCAGCGGCCCGCTGAAGGGCGACGCCGCGGCGGGCGAACTCCGCGTCGACCGCGACATCGACTCGGTGGTCGTGGTCGGCGGCGGCCCCATCCGCATCGGACAGGGCGTCGAGTTCGACTACTGCTCCGTCCACGCCATCCAGGCGCTCCGCGAGATGGGCATCGACGCCCACGTCGTCAACAACAACCCCGAGACGGTGTCGACAGATTACGACACCTCCGACGGCCTCTTCTTCGAGCCCATCACGGCCGAAGAGGTCGCGGACGTCATCGAGGCGACGGACGCCGACGGCGTGATGGTCCAGTTCGGCGGGCAGACCTCGGTCAACATCGGTCACGAGGTCGAAGCCGAGATCGACCGCCGTGGCCTCGACTGTTCGGTGATGGGGACATCGATCGATGCGATGGACCTCGCGGAGGACCGCGACCGGTTCAACCGCCTGATGGACAAACTGGGTATCGCCCAACCCGAGGGCGGGTCTGCGACCTCGGAGGCGGAGGCGCTCGAACTCGCGCGCGACATCGGCTATCCGGTCTTGGTCCGCCCGTCGTACGTGCTTGGCGGTCGCGCGATGCAGGTCGTCCACTCCGACGCGGAACTGAAAGAGTACATCGAGGAGGCGGTCCGCGTCTCCCCCGACAAGCCCATCCTCGTCGACGAGTTCCTCGCCGACGCCATCGAACTCGACGTCGACGCCGTCTCCGACGGTGAGCGGGTGCTGATCGGCGGCGTGATGGAACACGTCGAGAGCGCCGGCGTCCACTCCGGCGACTCGGCGTGTCTCATCCCGCCGCGCTCGCTCGACGAGGACGTGATGGGTCGCGTCCGTGCCGTCACCGAGGACATCGCCGTCGCCTTGGAGACGGTAGGCCTGCTCAACGTCCAGCTCGCCGTGAAGGACGGCGAGGTGTACGTGCTGGAAGCGAACCCCCGTTCGTCGCGGACGGTCCCGTTCGTCTCGAAGGCGACGGACGTCCCCATCGCGAAGCTCGCGGCGAAGGTGATGGCCGGCGAGATGCTCGACGACCTCGACGTACAGGAGCAGATTCCCGAGCAGACCTCGGTGAAAGAGGTCGTCCTCCCGTTCGATCGGCTGGAGGGGAGCGACCCGCGCCTCGGTCCCGAGATGAAGTCGACGGGAGAGGTGATGGGCACGGCCTCGACGTTCGGCAAGGCCTACGAGAAGGCCCAGTCCGCGACCGGCAAGCCTATCCCGACCGAAGGGACGGCAGTGGTGGACCTCTCCGCGGAGGAATTCCCCGACGCCGACACCGAGGACGGGGCGGCACTCACCGAAGACTTCGCCGAGTTCTACGACCTCACCGAGTTCGACTCCGACGAGGCGTTCGCCGACGCGATCCGTGAGGGCGAGATCGACCTCATCGTCTCGCGGAACCGCGACGCGCTGGAGGTCGCCGTCGAAGAGAAGGTGACGTACTTCTCGACGCACGCCTCCGCGAAAGCCGCGCTCGAAGCCCGCCGCCACCACGACGAGGACATCGACGTCGTCGCCGTGACCGACCGGGTGAAAAACGTGGCGAAGTGGGGCGGGCAGAGCGAGTAAACCCGCGTCGTCGCCTCACACGCCGTCGGTTTTCGGGTGAGATTCTGGCATACGTTCACTACGTCTGCACACGACCCCTTCTTCGATGCGTACACGACGTAGCTTCCTCGAGACTGTCGGTGTCGGGACGATTGCAGCCGCCGCGTTCACTGCCGGTGCAGCGGCGAACGACGGGAAGAGGGGTGCAGACCTGTTCGCGCCGCTCACCAGCGGCGAGACGGTGCCCAAAGTTCGGTCACGTGCGACGGGGTCCGCGACGTTCACGGCGAACGCCGACGGGACGCTCGACTACACGGTGACGTTGAAGAACATCGAAGACGTCACGCAGGCGCACATCCACGCCGCCGAGCGGGGGTCGACGGGTGGTGTCGTTGCCTTCCTCCTGAACTTCGCCGCACTCGACGGCTCCACCGGGACGCCACAGTCGGGAACCCCGCAGGATCCCATCGTGGTGAGCGGGACCCTCTCCGAAACCGCACTCGTTGCCCAACTGCTCGCCGCTCCGGGTGAATACTACGTGAACGTTCACACTATCGAGAACGCCTCGGGCGAGATCCGCGGCCAGCTCCGCGCGAAGTAACGTATTCGGACGATCCTCCGGTACGAGTTTTTGTCTCCGTTCCGTGAGTACCGATACCGACCGGCACGGGCACTGCGGGGAGGACGGTCACCTGTTCATCTCGATACCCACGATCCGTGGACCCGCCCTGCCTCGTCGTCAGTCGAGTTTGCCGAGTGCCTCGAAGAAATTCACCGCCGGCCCGGCCAGTCGGACGGGTTGGTCAGCCAGCCCCACGTGGACCTCGGTTCCGGGTTCGACTTCCTGTCTCGTTCGTCCGTCGCTCACGACGACGGCGTACTCGACGTCGGTGACGGTAACTGTCACGTCGTGGTCCGACGACAGCACGAGCGGTGGCATCCCTTCGCGGGCCGCCATCTGATTGACGATGAGACCGTCGACCTCCGGGTGGACGAGCGGGCCGCGCTCGCTCAGGTTGTAGGCGCTCGACCCGGTCGGCGTGGCGACGAGGACGCCGTCGCCCGCCCCGGCGTCGTACAGCACGCCGTCGACCCGCACCTCGACGTGTCCGCCGCCGCCTCGTCCCCGACGAGGTCCTTGGACGACGATCTCGTTCATCGCCGGTTCGCCGACCCACTCCTCGGTGTGAGCGGCGACCCGTGGGACCTCCTGTACGCCGAGCTCCCCCCGACGGTACGCCTCGACCTCGCGCTGGACAGCACGTTCGGCCTCGTCCGGCCCGACCGCGTTCAGAAACCCGACCTCGCCGAGGTTGACGCCGAGCATCGGCGTCCCGTTCGCCCCACGCGCTGCAAAGAGGAACGTCCCGTCGCCGCCGATACTCACCACGAGGTCGCACTCGTCGAAGGTGTCTATCGCCCTGCTCACGTTCGAACGGTCCAACGCGGCGGCCGTCGTCGCGTCGAAACGAACCCGGACGTCGCTCTCGTCGAGTCGCGCCCCTAACGTCCGCGCCAGCGCCACGGCACGGTCGTTGTCTCGCTGGGCGACGATGCCGACTTCCATACCTCGCGTAACCCCCCCGGTGAGAAAAGCCCACCGTCACCACAGACTCGATACTGAGAAAGAGGCGGCAAGATATATGAATACCTACCCGAAACTGGGGCCAATGGCGGCCCGAACCGGCTCTGTCGAGTTCGACCCCGGGAGAGTCTCCCCGTGAGCAGTGACGACGATTGGTTCGAGCGTGCGCTCACCGACGAGGGAGACGCGGACGACGAAACCGACGCCGAGCGTGACGCCGACCCCGTACACGAGTCGGACGCGAGCGCATCCGACGGCACGGAGCCGCTCGACGGCGACGCAGGGGCCGACACCGACTCCGACGACTCCCCGTTCTCGCAGGACTTCTCCGAGGCGTTCAACAGCGCTCCGGACCCGGAGATGGGTCCCGGCGAGACGGAGGCGTCCTTGAGGGATACGGATACGCCGCCCGGCGGCCGCCCGTCCGACGAAGCGAATCTGGGTGGGTTCTCTGCGAGCGAGTTCGACGAGGCCGAACTCGACTCCCGACTCGACCGGATCAAGATCGGCATCGAGGGACTCGACGAGATGATCCTCGGCGGGATTCCGACGCGGTCACTCATCGCCGCGGTCGGGAGTGCCGGTACGGGGAAGACCACTATCGGGATGCAGTTCCTCAACACGGCCCTGAAGAACGACGAGCGCGCGGTGTACATCTCGCTCGAGGAGAGCAGACAGCGCGTCCTCGATACTGCCGAGGAGAAAGGGTGGGACTTCCGACGGTACGAGCAGGAGGGGTCGCTGGCCGTCGTCGATCTCGACCCGGTCGAGATGGCGAACTCGCTGGCGAGCATCCGTAACGACCTCACGAGGCTCATCAACGACTTCGGCGCCGAACGACTCGTCCTCGACTCGGTCTCTCTCCTGGAGATGATGTACGACCATCCGGCCCGCCGTCGCAGCGAGGTGTTCCAGTTCACGCGCGCGCTCAAGGAAGCCGGCGTGACGACGCTCGTCACGAGCGAGGCGAGCGACACCGACCCCTTCGCCTCCCGGTACGGCATCATCGAGTACCTCTCGGACGCCGTTTTGATCCTCCAGTACGTTCGGTCGAGCAATTTCCAGGAGACCCGGCTGGCCATAGAGATACAGAAGATCCGCGACGCCAACCACTCGCGACAGCCGAAGCCGTACGAGATAACGAGCGAGGGTATCAGCGTCCACCAGCAGGCGAACCTCTTCTGACGCTTCGGTTCGGACCCCTCACCGGACGATCGTGACGGGCACGGGCGATCGACGGACGACGGCCTCCGCGACGCTCCCCAGCACGACGCGGGAGACTCCCGTCCGCCCGTGACTGCCCATGACGATGTGGTCGACGTCCTCCGCGACCTCGACGATGCTCGACGTCGGTCGGCCAGCGACGACGACCTGTTCCGCGCCGATTCCGTACTCTGCCGCGAGGTCGGCGAGGTGCCCCTCCGCCTCGCTTCGCTCGCGCTCGTACCACTCTTCGGCCCCCGAGGGGAGCGCGCTCCCGCTGTATCCGGACTCGACCGGGTCGATGACGCTCAGGAGGACGACGTCCGCGTCGGGCCACTCCTCGGTGACGAACCGTATCGCTTTTTCTGACTTCGGCGACCCGTCGATCGGGACGAGGACACGCTTCACCATAGTTGAACGTACACGACCGACGGACAAGAAGCCCGAGGCCAAGGCTTCTCACGGACAGCGTGGCGCTCGTCGTCCTCGTCGGCTGTTTCCGCTCGGCATCTCGGTCGAGAAGCGTGTGGCGAACAGGTGGTGCTGGCGGCGGGGCACAGGACGGCGCACCACGCTCCCGTGAGACGCCCTGCGGTTTCGGTCAGCGCACGGGACGACTGGGCCGCGTTCTCCTACAAGAAGTCAGGTGCGTTCGGCGGTCTCGGTCGCGAGAGGCGTCTGCGATCCGTCCGGGTCTCCCGCCCGTTCTCGACTGATTGTGACGGCACAGAAGCCGTACGGTCGCTCGCGCCTCCGTCCGCGAGCCACTGGCGGACGGGTTCCGCAACGCTCTCCGTTCGTTCCCTCCGATCTCTCACGGAGACACCCGGTGGGGCAGGTGTCTCCGGGTTCCTGTCAGTCGCCGTGACGCGTCACGCAGGTCGACAGCCCCGTCAGCTCCACCGGTTCGGAGTTGTCGGGCGAGTAGACCACCATCTGGCCCTTCTCCATGTACGGGACCTTGTCCTCCAGCGTCGAGGGGATGTTCACCGACTTGATGGCGTCCTCGTCGCCGAGGTTGAGCACGAGCTTCGTGTTCACCTGTTTGAACACCGGATCGGCGATGTCCTGTGGGTCCTGTGTGATGAGGAACAGCCCCAGCCGCTCCTTTCGGCCCTGCTTTGCGGCCTCGGTGAACTTGTGGACGACCTTCCGCGCCTGCACCGAGTCGGCGTCGGCGAGGAAGTTGTGCGCCTCGTCCATCCCCAGCACGAGCGGGGTCCGTTTGATTCTCTCGTAGGAGGGGTCGTTCGAGAGCTTCTCGTCGACGAGGAGGCTCGCGACGGCGAGGACTACCGTGACCGCAGCCCGCGAGTCGTTGATGTGGTAGGTCGGCACGACGGTGAGGCCGCCCGGCCGGACGAACTCGTGGACCTGCTCGGTGATGGGTCGGGCGGCCTGGTCGAACACCCGACGGAAGGTGGCCGACCGGACCCGGCGCTTCACCGCGTCGAACGTCGCCTCGTGGACTCGGCCGGTCTCGTGGAGTTCCTCCTTGAGGCCCGGGTCGTCGAGGTACGTCGTGAACTGGTCGTACGTCCCCTCGTCGCCCGCCCCCTGGAAGAACCGATAGATGAGCTCCTCCAGCGCGTTGTACTGATTGTCGTTGAGGGCCGCGCCGGCGACGAGCCAGGGGCGCGAGCGCGTCATCGAGAAGGGAACGGTGAACGTCGCCTGCTCGGCGCGGTGTCCCTCTCCCGGATACGTCGACCCGCCGACCTCGGGGACGAACGCCACGGTGTCCCTGTGGCCGCCGTGGGCGACTCCCTCGCGGTCGAACCGCCGCGAGTCGTCGGTCGAGAGCGCGGGGTTGTCGTCGTGCATCTGGGCGTACTCGTCCTGGGGATCGAACTGGACCACCGCCGGAGCGACCTCCCGGCCGTCGTCCATCTCGTACCGGGTATCGAGGAACTGCCGGAGGACGTTCTTCGAGGCGTGGGTCTTCCCCGACCCCGTCCCCCCCGCCACCAGGACGTGTCTGAACACGAGCGGGTCGCCGTCGGCGTAGTCGTTCTTCAGTCGATAGTCGATGGTGGGCGGCGACGCCGCCGTCCGGACCTTCTCGCCGCCGACCGAGAGATGGCCGAGGAAGACGCCCTCACGGGGAATCTTCAGCCCGGCCTTGATCTGGGCGGCGTCGGTGGCTTCCTGTACGATAGACCCGGGCTTCGGAACCCGGTCCGTCATCCGTCGCTTCCACTCTTCGGCGTCGTGGTCGTAGAAGAGGACGGCTACCGGGTCGAGTTCGGAGACGAACTTGTAGTCACGCTCCTCGAAGTCGTCGCGGCGCATCGCCCGCCGGGCGGCGATCTCGGTCGCGTCGTCCTCGTGGAACTCCTGGGCGTACTCGAGGGCGGTGATGCGGCAGAACAGCAGTTCGCGGTCCGGGTAGGGGACGAGCAGGTACTTCCCCAGCCGAACCGACTCCCGATTGCCGACGGTGACGAACGCCTCCATCGCGGTGTCGTCGCCGTCCTCTGACACGCGGAGTCCGCGGGAGACCGAGACGACGCCGAGTCCGCGGTCCTCCCCCACGGGAGTCACGTCGTACGTCTCGAACGTCGCCTCCGCGTCGTCTCCGTTCTCGTTCCCGTTCGTCGTCCCGTCCGCTCGCACGGCGCCCGCCGTCTGCTCGACCTCGTCGTCCCCGGTGTCGGGTTCGGTCGCTTCGTTCTCGGATGCGTCAGAAGAACCGTCGAAGTCAGTGAAATCACCGAGGTCGGACATGTCTCACGCAGGGAGAGCCGCGGATAAATCCCTTTCCCCCGATCTCGCGAGCGTGGTCCTTTACCCTTCGGAGCCCCTAACATTCGTATGTTACTGATTCGGGGTCTCGGCGGCGGCACGGGTCTCACGGGGACGCTGTACGAGCGTGGTGAGACGTCACCGAGATTCAGGGGCGCACCGGACGAACACGCGCCCTACGTCTGGATCTGCGACGAGTTCTACGAGGTCGAAAGCGGCGGTTCGGTGACGACCATCGACGACCGACAGGTCCACGTCGCGTTCGAGTCGCCCATGCCCCGCGGGTTCGAGACGAAAGCTCAGGCGGTCGCGGCGGCGAAAGAGCACCTCAGGACGCAGTTCGCGCGCGTCGGCGTCCCCTCCGCGGAGGTCACGTTCGAGGTCGAACGCGCCGACATCTGAGCGTCCTCCGGGGTTTCGGGGCTCCCCACTCGTTCGGACTCGACCGGGCTCAGGCGAGCCCCCAGCGCTCCTCGTCGTACCGGCGGACGGCGTCCGAATCGAGATACTCCTCTAGCTTCCGGCGGAGCGCCGCCTTCTCGCTCTGGCTCACCCGCGCGAGTTCGTCCGCCTTCTGGATGGCCGGCGGCGGCCCGCGAGCTACGGCGACGTCGTGAAGCACCTGCTGGGTGAGTCGCTCCCTCGTCTCCTCCCTGCGAACGAAGACGGCCGGGGCCTCGACCCGGTAGCACACGTCGGTCCGAGGGTCGTATACCGGGAGGAACGCCACCTCGTACTCCTCCGGGGAGAACTCGCGGTCGACGCCGAGCGCGTCGCCGTCTCGCGACATCGTCCTGTCCGTCCCGCTCCGGGAGACGAACCAGTTCGTGAAGGTGAGACAGTCGGTTCGGCGCTCGCCGCGCTCGTCGTCCCGCCGCTCCAGGAGTCGAGTGAAGAGCGCCGCGTCATCGGTCCACGGTGCCTCGACACCCTTCTTCCGGAGCGTCTGGACGATACCCCGCGAAGCGGGGTTCTTGACGAACCCCACGAGGGGAACGTCGCGCTCGACGAACCGCTCGACGAGGCGGACGTAGTTCTCGACGACGTCGCGGGGTGCGGCCTCGCTCACGAGGTCTCGGAGTTCGCGTTCGCCGTCCTGCCAGGTCAGCACTTCCATCGGGTAGAGCGGGCCGTCGAGCACGAGCAGGTCGTCGACGGTGTCGGCCTGCAGCAGCGCGTGTTCGCCCTCCGCGAGGTACAGCGAGAGCGCGTGGACGACTCCCTCGGCGTAGCGGTCGACGCGCGGAGCGTGCAGCACCTTCCGCCGCGAGTAGCCGTCGTCGTCGACGATCCAGTCGGTCTCGCAGTCGACGGTCGGGTCGTTCGCGTGGACCGTCACCACCAGGGTGCGTGCGCGGTGGAGGTCCAGGTCCGACGGGACAGAGGCCATCGCCGCCTGTGCCACGTCGAGGACGAGTCCGTTCTTGAACGTGGTGGGGTTGATGGTACCCGAGTCCAGTCCGTGGGCCGTGTCGAACGGTGGCTCCGCGAGGGCGACGTCCTCGATTTCGACCGACCGGAGACGCTGTTCCCCGACGGGTTCGACGACGACGCGCGAACCGTCCCGAAGCGGGTCGAGGAAGTTCTCCCACACCCGTGTCGCGAGGTCGGCGTGGTCGGCGTCGTCGACGGCCTTGGCGATGGCGCTCGCCAGCCGGGCAATGCCGTCGACGTGGACGCGGTCGAGAGTCATACCCGACCTCGCGTTCCCGACTACGAAAACCCTGCCCTCGTTCGCCCGCCTCTACTCGCCCGCACCGCGTCCGCTCACTCCCTGATCGCCGCGTCACCGCCGCTCCGTGCGCCCGCTCCGAGCAGTTCGACGACGACCGCCCGATGGCGACGTTCGTCGGGCGTGTTCCCCGGACACACGAGCCAGACGGTTCCGCCCATCGCGAGCAGTCGCCTGATGCGGTCGAGTTCGGCCCGGGCCGCCGGGTCCGATTCGAGGAACGCCCGGTACCGTGCGGCGTACCCGACCGCCTCCCACGCTTCGTCCGGTTCGAGTCGCCCGCGCGCCCGTTCGAGGTCGAACCGGAGTTGACGAGGCGGAGCGAGCGACCGTGTGGCCGCCACGTCGGCGTCGCTCCCCGTCCGGGCGAACGACTCCGAGGGCTCCGACCCGACTCCGACGACGAGGTCGTCCGGCTCCGGGGTGACCTCGCCGAGTCGCAGCGCCGCGCCGTACGTCTCCCGTATCGTGCCGTGGTGTTTCATGGGCCTGTAGCGCCGACTCACCGGCGTCACACCCCGAGGGCGTTCTCTCCGGGGGTCGCTCACTGACCGCCCGGACGTACCCCCACTCGATAAAGGACACGAATGATTACACAGTTCGGTCCGGCGTCGACACGCTCATCTCCTCTCCTGTCGAACACCCGCCCGAATGCCACCCACGGCCGTCGCGTTCGACCTCGACGACACGCTGGCTGTCGCGACCAGGGACCGCCAGACCATCCTCTCCGAGGCCGCGCAGGCCGCCGGTGCGCCCCCACTCTCCCGCGAGGCGTACCTGGCGGCCCACGCGGAGTGTCTCACCGAGGAGACGCGCGAACCCATCTTCGCGACGCTGCTCT
>JBEPYA010000111.1:0-12121 GCA_041641615.1 Salinigranum sp.
GATAGCGGTCGTTGCGACGGTGAACTCCTCGTGGTGGTCGAGGTCACCGCCGACGTACGCGGCATCGACGCGTTCTGCGACGTCCCGCGCCCCCCGGACGAAGTCGGTCAGCTCACCTTCGTCGAACTGTGGCGCGGCGTAGGCGGCGACCGCCGCGACGGCGGGGACGCCCATCGCGGCCACGTCCGAGAGGGAGGCTCCGACGGCGCGCCAGCCGGCCGTGTAGCGCGTCGTTCCCGCCGGGAAGTCCGTCGTCTCGTGGAGCATGTCCGTGGTGACGACGAGTTCGTCGACAACGGCCGCGTCGTCCCCGGCGGCGGGAAGAGTGTCGGTGAGCATTCGGAGGGCGGTCCGCTCGTCCATGCTCCGTTCGGTCGTTGGCTGGTAGGGAAAAGCTTCCCTTCCGTCGCAGGGTTCGGTACAGGGAGTGTGGGTCGTCGGCTGCGGAACGCTTCGTCGTCGGCTCTGCCAGTGAGAAGGACGTTGTCCGTCGACTCTGTCAGTGAGAGTGAGATAGTCGGCGGCACACGGGCGCGGTGAAACCGCAGCCTCGGTCCTCCCCAGCCGGGTGCTCGCGCACGGAGGCGCTCGCGGCCCACCGGAGCGACTGCGTCGCTCCGAGCCGTTCGTTCGGTCCCCTCACGAAGACCTCGCGCGAGTCCGTCGCTCACTTCGCTCGCTCCGTCCCGCGCGCCGACCGCGACAACGCAATACGGGGGCGGTGGCGCGTGACGGTCGCGGCTCCGTCCGCGACCAAAACGCGCGAGGGGCGAGCGACTGAGCAACGCGAAAGAGCGAGTCGGTTGGGGAGGGAGAGGCCTCACCGTGCCCGTGTACCGTGCGGTCGTTTACGCCCTCGCGTCCGCAACCGAACACCCCTCACGCACGTCGTCGCGTCCCGCAACCGAACACCCCTCACGCACGCCCTCGCGTACCGCATCCGAACACCCACCACTCGTTCGATCCACCCAGTGCATCCGTCCACGTCACGTACATCGAACCGACCCTCCACCCCCGGGACGCTCCCTTTCGGAGCCTTAATGCACCCGCTCGCCCACCCGCCGATATGGGCCGCGAGAACCTCCGCGCGACACTCGTCGGATTCGCGGGGACGCTCGTCATCTTCGCCGTCCTGTTCTACACCGCGGGCGTCGACGACCTCGTCGCACAGGTGACGAGTGCCGACCTCCGCTACGTCGGGCTCGTCCTCGTCCTGACGCTCGCGTGGCTCGGCGCGTGGGCGGGCGCGCTCCGAACGGTGCTGGGCGTCCTCGGGGTGGAACTGTCGTGGCTCCGCTCCTTTCTCGTGTTCTGCGGCGCGATGTTCTCGAACAACATCACGCCGTTCGGCCAGGCGGGCGGAGAGCCCGTGACGGCGCTCCTCATCACCCGTTCGACCGACGCGGAGTACGAGACGGGGCTCGCTGCCATCGCGAGCGTCGACACACTCAACTTCGTCCCCTCGATTACCATCGCACTCATCGGCGCGGGCTACTACGCGACCGAGGTGACGCTCGGCCGTCGGCTCGAAGTCGCCATCGGCGCGGTCGGTGTGCTCGCCGTCGTCGTTCCCTCGCTCGTCTACGTGGGGTGGACGCACAGATACTCGCTCGAACACCGCGTCGTCGAGGCGCTCGTCCCGTTCATCCAGGCCATCGCCCGCGTCGTGCCGCGCGTTTCAGTCCCCACGGCGGAGGGTCTCGAACGGCGGATTACCGGCTTCTTCCGTGCCATCGAGCGGGTCGCCGCCAACCCCCGGGAGCTGGCGGTCGCGCTCGCGCTCTCCTCGCTGGGGTGGGGCTTTCAGATGGTCGCGCTCTGGCTCGCCTTCGTCGCCATCGGAGAGCCCATCGCGCTCTCCATCGCGCTGTTCGTCGTACCCATCGGGGCTATCGCGGGCGTCACGCCGCTACCGGGGGGTGCCGGCGGCATCGAGTGGACGCTCGCCGTCCTCATCGCCGCGGCCTCGCCCGCGGTCGGGTTCAAGATCGCCACGGCGGGCGTCATCGTCTTTCGCGGGTTCGTCTACTGGACGCCGGTCGTCCTCGGGGGAACTGTCCTCGGAACGACCGGGGTCGGGAGCCGGTTCTAGCGTGTGAGAATCGGGCACGCAGCCGGTGTGATACGATGGGTTTAAACGCCGTCCTCGGGAATTACCGCGCATGGTAACCCTCTATGACGTCCCGGCGGACGACCTCATCGAGGCGGTCGCCGCAGAGCTCGAAGAGCGAATCGAGCAACCGGCCTGGGCAGAGTTCGTGAAGACCGGCTCCGGCCGCGAACTGCCACCCCAGCAGGACGACTTCTGGTACGTCCGTGCCGCCTCACTGCTTCGGAAACTGGCCATCGACGGCCCGAAAGGCATCGACCGCCTCTCGACGGAGTACGGCAGCAAGAAGCGCGGCTCCACCCGCTACCGGGTCGCGAAGGCCGCCAAGTCGAGCGGCTCGAAGAAGGTCATCCGCACCATCCTCCAGCAGCTCGAAGAGGAGGGACTGGTGACGACGGTCAGGGGCGAGGGGCGACGCATCACGCCCGAGGGACAGAGCTTCCTCGACTCCGTCGCGGGCGACGTCCTCGAATCGCTGGACCGCCCCGAGCTCGAACGCTACGCCTGAGACGGTCCACCGTCAGTCTCCAGGTCGTCTCGCGGCGATCGGATGACGACGGGCAGTAGGTCGTAGAACCCCACGTCCGCTGGTCTCGCCGCCACGTCGGGGGATTCTCGCCGGAGGGTCCGTAACCGTTTTTTGTCGTAACCGCGAAGACACGTCTATGAGCGGCACCCCGGACGAAGACAGACTCGAAGAACTCCGCGAGAAGAAGATGCAGGAACTCCGAGAGCAACAGCAGCAGGGCGGCGCAGGTGCCGACGAGGAGGCCCAGCAGGCCGCACAGGAGCAGGCGGAGGCGCAGAAGCAGGCGCTGCTCAAACAGCACCTCACCGACGGGGCACGCCAGCGGCTCAACGCCGTGCAGATGTCGAAACCCGACTTCGCCGACCAGGTCGAACAGCAACTGGTTGCGCTCGCACGGAGCGGCCGGCTCCAGAGCCGCATCGACGAGGAACAGATGAAGAACCTCCTGAAGGAGATGCAGCCCGACTCGAAGAGCTTCAACATCCGTCGCCGGTGATGGAGCTGGCGCTGTTGTACAGCGGCGGGAAGGACTCCACGCTGGCGGCCCTGCTCCTCGATTCCTTCTA
Source organism: Salinigranum sp. (assembly GCA_041641615.1). GTDB lineage: Archaea > Halobacteriota > Halobacteria > Halobacteriales > Haloferacaceae > Salinigranum. The sequence continues at coordinate 3,206 of JBEPYA010000111.1, forward strand.
CGACGTGACGCTCGTCACCGGCTGGTTCGGCGTGACCGACGACTGGCGGCACGCCCGCGACGCCGCCGACGCCCTCGGGTACGGCTTCGAGCGCGTCGAACTCGACCGGAACGTGGCGCGGGAAGCCGTCGACCGGATGCGCAGCGACGGGTACCCCCGACACGGCATCCAGCAGGTCCACGTCCACGCGCTCGAACGGGTCGCGGAGCTGGACGTGACCGCCGTCGCCGACGGGACCCGCCGCGACGACCGCGTCCCAACGGTCTCTCGGGCGCAAGCGCAGTCGCTCGAGGACCGCCACGACGTCGACTACCTCTCGCCGCTGTCGGGGTTCGGGCGGCGGGCCATCGACCGACTCGTCGAGCGACGGTTAGAGGTCGAGTCCGGCCCGAGCGCCGAGGTGAAGAAGGCCGACTACGAGTCCGAGCTTCGTGCCCTGCTCGCTGACGTCCACGGGTCCGACGCCGTCGAGACGGTGTTTCCCGACCACACTCAGACCCGCGTCCGCGGGCTGAAAGAGTGACGTCGTGCCGAACAGAGGAGGAGAGTGACCGTCCGAGCTGTCGTCGAAGACGGGGCCTCCCGACCGAGGGGCGGACGGCGAACGTCGGACACCCAGTCTCGGTCACGGGTTGCACATGCGCCGCCAACACTCTTGCTGTCGGTGACAGTAGACCCTCCCAGTGCAGATCCTTTCCGAGTCACGCAAGGCGGGTAAACGAGTGGTCGAGGAGTTCAGCGAGAAGAACGTCACGTTCATGGCGGCGGGCATCGCGTACAACGCGTTCGTCTCGCTGGCTCCACTCTTGATCCTCCTCCTGCTCGCGGTCTCGCTGGTCGGCGAGGGCCTCCAGGAGCGGTTGATCACAACCTTCGAAGGGTCACTGCCGGGTCCGATAGCGGACGTCGTCGTGCAGATATTCGCCGCGGACACGGCGACGACCGGGATGTCCGTCGTCGGCCTCGTCGTTCTCCTCTGGGGGACGCTCAAGATCTTCCGCGGCCTCGACACCGCGTTCTCGGAGATCTACGAGACCGAAGAGCGGAACTCGTTCGTCGACCAGCTCGTCGACGGGAGCGTCGTCCTCGTCTCGCTCGTCGTCTCCATCGTCGCGACGATCGCGGTTACGACGGTGTTCTCGTCCGTAGCGGGCCGGATACCGTTCCTCGGAGTTCTGACGCCGACCGTGCTCGTCGTGGGGCTCGTCGTCGCCTTCTCGCCGATGTACTACCGGTTCCCGGACACCGAACTCGGCTGGCGAGACGTCCTCCCCGGGACAGTCGTCGCCGCACTCGGGTGGGCGGCGCTGCAGAGCCTCTTCCAGGTGTACCTCCTCTTCAAGGGTGACGGGTCGGGAGGGTTCTTCGGCGGCGTCATCCTCGTCGTCACCTGGCTCTACTTCTCGGGGCTGGTGCTCCTCCTCGGCGCCGTCTTGAACGCGGTCATCAGCGGACACGCGTCGGGCGCAGCCGGCGGCGTCGGGCGCGGCGCGGGGAACGGCGGAGACGACGTCGAGACCCGGTCGGAGCGGTCGCTCGACCGAGGCGAGCTGGCTACCTATCTCCAGTCGCTCCGCGAACAGCTCACCGGGCACTACACCGAGATGAGGCCCACCACGGGCGCGGGTCGAACGGACGGACACGCCGGGAACGACCGGGTAGTCCCGACGCCTCTGGGGTCCTCGCCGTCCGAGGAGGTCGAAGTCGTCGAGACGACCCGGACCGGCGACGACGGACGCGAGCGGTCGGTCACGCTCCGCTGGCGAACCGACGACGCTGCGGACGCCGAGCCCGCGGACGACTGAGCCCCGAGCCGTCGCGAGCACCACCACGGTCTCCGACTCGAATCCGAACGTCTTTCTCCGCCCCGCGGCCACGACCGGGTAGATGGTCCTCGGCCCCCTCTCGCTCTCCCCGGGCATCGGTTACGCCGTCGTCGCCGCGTTCGTCTGGGGGACGTACATCTTCGTGCTGAAGCGTTACTTCGCCGCGTACCCGGGGACGGTGCTGACGGTCGTCGTCAACGTCGTCGCCGTCGCGTGGTACCTCCCCCTCGCGGTACCGCACGTCAGAGAGCAGGGCCTCCGCGCACCCGTCTCGTTCGGAGCCTGGGAGGTCGGCGTCGTCGTCGGGACCGTGCTGACGACGGCCGCCGCGTTCTTGGTGTTCCTCCGCGCGCTCGGCGCGGGTGAGGTGTCGTACGTGACGCCGATCAACAAGATCGTCCCCGTCTTCGTCCTCCCCATCGAGGTGCTGTTCTTGAGCCAGCGGCTGACCCCGTTGCAAGTCGTCGGCGTCGTCGTCGCCACGCTCGCGGTGTACGTCGCGAACTACCGGCGGGGGAGCCTCCTGGACCCGCTCCGAAAGGCGGCGTCGGCGCGCCCGGCCCAGCTCGCGCTCCTGAGCGCCGTGTGTTACGCCGTCAGCGACGTCGGTAAGCGGCTCGCCCTGCAGGAACTCGGCCTCCAGCCCGAGCTGTGGGTGCCGACGCTCCTCGTCGGCGTGACCGTCGTCGTCCTCCCGCTGGCGCTTCGCGAGTGGGTCCCGGTGCGGGGGGACCTGCTGAAGTTCGCCGTCGCGGGCGCGGGCGTCGCCGTCGGCGAACACGTCACCTCGCTGGCGTTCCAGCAGGTGCCCGCGAGCATCGCCTCGCCCATCATCAACACGCAGGCCATCGTCGCCGTCCTGCTGGGTGGGATCGTCCTCCGGGAGCGGGCGTTCGCGACGCGGCTGGTGGCGGCGGGGCTCGCGGTCTGTGGTGTCGGCCTCATCGCGTTATAACGTGGACAGGAGCGATGCAGACGGGGATCCGTGACGAGTGAGACAGCACAGAGACAGTGCGAAACCGATGTAAGACTTCACGAGCGGGACCGATAGCACAGAGACCGTGCGAAGCCGAGGCAGGACTTCACGAGCGGAACCGACAGCACCGAGACCGCGCGGTCGCCAAGGCGGTGTGACCGTAGCCTCACTCTCCCCAACCGGTGCGGCCGAGACGGCACTCGGCCGCGGCCACCGGGCGACGGAGTCGCCCCGAGCCTTCGTTCAGTTCCTTCACGAAGACCTCGCGCGTTCGCTCGCTCCCGCTGGTCGCTCGCTCGCACGCGCCGACCGCAAGTGTACGGAGCGGTGGCGCGTGACGACGCGGCCTCTGTGCCGCGTCTCATGCGCGAGGGATGAGTGAAGGAACGAGCGACGCGAGTGACTGAACGAATCGGCTGGGGAGGTCGTGGCTGCGGTCCACCGCGCCCGTGTACCGCGCGACCATCGTGTTCGAACCGAACCGAACCGAACCGAACCGAACCGAACCGAACCGAACCGAAATCGGATCGCCCTCGTACCTGGTCGCATCGGCGTTACTCGTGTCGAATCGTCCTCACATCGCCACCAGCTCGTCCCTCACCAATTCATCAAACCGAGACGTCCATCACACCACCGGGCATCGAACGGCGGGATGTGAAAGCTTTCAAGCGCGCCTCGCAAACCGACGCGCATGTACGACCGACTGAAGGGGTTCCGCGACTTCTACCCCGAGGAGATGACCGCCCGGCGGGAGGTGCTCGACACCGTCGAGGCGACGGCGGGGAGGTACGGCTTCCGCGAGGTGGGGACGCCCGCCCTCGAACGGACCCAGATGTACGTCGACAAGAGCGGCGAGGAGATCGTCGACGAACTGTACACCTTCGAGGACAAAGGCGGCAGAGACGTCGCGCTGACGCCCGAACTCACGCCGACGGTGGCGCGGATGGTCGTCGCGAGGGGCCAGGAACTCTCGAAGCCCATCAAGTGGGTGTCGACGCGGCCCTTCTGGCGGTACGAGCAGGTCCAGCAGGGACGATTCCGGGAGTTCTACCAGACGAACGTCGACGTCTTCGGCTCCTCGGAGCCCGAGGCCGACGCCGAGATACTCGCCTTCGCGGCCGACGCGCTCACGAACCTCGGGCTCTCGGAGGGGGAGTTCGAGTTCCGCGTCTCCCACCGCGACATCCTCGGCGGCCTCCTGGAGTCGATGGAGAGAGGTGACGAGGGCGACATCGACGTCCGCGACGCCATCCGGGCGGTCGACAAGTCCGCGAAGGTCGAGCGGAACGAGTACTACGACCTCTTACACGACGCCGGCCTCTCGTACGACCAGGCCCACGAGTTCGACGACCTCCTCTCGAAGCAGGACCTCGACGCCCTCGTCGAGTTCGCCGGAACCGGGCGGGTCGAGTCGGCGGTCTCGAACCTCAGGCGAGTGCTCGACGCGACCGAGGACTTCGGCGTCCGCGAGCACTGCACTCTCTCTCTGGAGACCGCCCGGGGGCGGGACTACTACACCGGCGTCGTCTTCGAGTGCTTCGACACGACCGGGGAGGTCTCCCGCGCCGTCTTCGGCGGCGGCCGCTACGACGACCTCATCGAGTCGTTCGGCGGGCAGCCGACGCCCGCGGTAGGCGTGGCGCTCGGCGACGCCACCCTCCAGTTGCTCTGCGAGCGAGCAGGCCAGTGGCCCGACGAGGAGCTCTCGACGGACTACTACGTCCTCACCGTCGGCGACACGCGCGACGTCGCCTCGCGCGTCGCACGCGACCTCCGGTCGCGCGGCCACGTCGTCGAGACCGACCTCTCCGACCGAGGCTTCGGCTCGCAGCTGTCGTACGCCGACACGGTCAACGCGGAGACGGTCATCATCGTCGGGGAGCAGGACCTCGCGAACGGCGAGGTGACGATAAAAGAGATGACGTCGGGCGAGCAGACGACGGTGCCCGTCGACGAGTTCCCCGGCGAACACGACGAACCGCGGTACGGCGACTTCGTCTGAGCCCGGCCGCCCTCTCACGGCGGGAGAATCGTCGGGGCGTTTAACATCCCCGCCGGCGTCTTCAGTCGCATGTACGACACGATACTCCTCCCGACGGACGGGAGCGGTCCGAGCGAGGCCGCCCGCGACCACGCCATCGGCCTCGCCACGGCGTACGGCGCGACGCTCCACGTCATCTACGTCGTCGACGACGACGCGCTCCGAGCGGCGCGTATCGACTCCGACGTGGTCGTCGAGGGGTTCGAGGTGGAGGGCGAGTCGCTCGTCGGCGAGGTGGCGGCGGCGGCGGCGAACGCCAGCGTCGAGTGTGAGACGGCGGTCCTGCACGGCCACCCACACGAGGTCATCACCGAGTACGCCGCCGACAACGACGTCGACCTCGTCGTCATGGGGACGCACGGTCGCCACGGCGTCTCGCGGTTCCTGCTCGGGAGCGTCACGGAGCGGGTCGTTCGGACCAGCGACGTCCCCGTCCTCACGGTTCGGCGCGAGGACGCAGACATCGAAGGCGAAAGCGAAAGCGAGGGCGAAGGCGAGGGGGTGGATAGGAGCGTTTGAAAGAGACCACTCAGTCGGTTTCTCGTCTCACATCAGAGCCCGGCTGGAGCGACCAGAGCGACGCAATCGGCTGCGAAGAGCCTCGAACGTTACGATAGGTCCGACGGCGCGTCGCGGCCGTTCCCGTTCTAGAAGTCGTCGAGTCGCATCTGGTCCGGTGAGAGGCCGTCGGGCTCGTCCGCCCCGAGGAGCCGGGGGAGTGCCGTCTGCGCGAACGTCAACCCGATGACCAGCGCGATGGGTGCGAAGAAGAGGCCGTAGAAGCCGAGCACGACCGGACCGAGCGTGTACGCGAGCATGAGGAGTCCGACGTGGGTGTTCTTGCCGCTCAGCAGCGGGCGGAGCACCAGGTCTGGAATGGTGTCGACCACGACCACCGCGACCACGAGCAGGACGACGACGTACAGGAGGAGCGACGAGTCGCCGCCGAGGACGACGGGCAGGGCGGTGATGGTGGTCAGCGGGAGGTAGACGACCTTCATCCCGACGACGGGAACCAGGCTCGCGGCACCGGTGAGGACGCCCGCCAGCGCCGGATACGGGACCTCGACGGACGCGGGGGCGACGGCGTTGTACCCGGAGAACGCGGCGATGGCGATGAGCGAGATGGCGAGGACGTTCAGCAGGTTGCCGAACAGCACGGCCTCGAGTTCCTCGTCGACGGCTTCGAGGTACTCGCGGATGATGGCGTCGTCGTCGAACCGCAGCAGCCACTCGCGGATCCGGTAGCCGTCGAGGAGGAGGTAGTAGGTGACGATGATCGTGATGAAGAGGTTGAGGAAGAAGTTCGAGACGACCGCGGTCAGCAACATCGCGTGCTGGCTGAGAAAGTCGACCAGCGGCGAGAGCTGACCGGCCCGATACGCCTCGTAGAGCCCCTGCGCCGTCAGGTCGGGGAGGGTCCCGATCTCCCCGAGCCAGCTGACGTGGGTCGCGGCGACGTCGATCAACGCGTACTGGTCGACGAACTGTCGGGCCTCGACCACGAGCAGGACGCCCGCGTAGCTCACGACGAGGAGGAGCGGGACGGCGAGCGCCGACATGACGATGACCGCACGGATCTGTGCCGGGAGCCGGAGCCGCCGGAGCGACCCGTAGAAGCGCCGGGTCGAGTAGTAGAGGAACACCGAGACGGTCAGGGGAGCGATGAACTGGAGGGCGAGCGCGCCGAGGACCACGGCGACGAGGAGACCGAACAGGGCGACGACGAGTCGTTTCTCGTCCATAGAGAGCCCAATCCAGTTCACAGCATAAACCTGCGGACGCGAATACAGGAGATGAGAATAGCGGTCGACGCGGCTCGGCAACGGGTCGACGACCGTCGAGTCGACCGCTTCGGCCGCGCCGCGTTCGGCGGGCCGAGCGTCCCGAGCGCGAGCGCGGCGACGGCGCGCGCACATTCGGAGAGTGCGGGGCCTCGGCAGGGTGCGGCTTGAAGTGCCGACTGGGTGAACAGCCACTGATGGACGCAAACGGAGCGAGCGCGGCACGACGGGGGGTGTGTCGGTGACGAGCCACGCTGCCCGAGAGCGGATGCGCGCGTTCCGCGTCGCCTACGACGGCCGTCCGTTCTACGGATTCCAGCGCCAGCCGGCGGTCCCGACCGTCGAGGACACGCTTCTGGACGCGGTTCGCGCGCTCGGGCTCGCCGAGGAGGACGGCCTTCCGTCGGGATACGCGGCCGCCGGCCGGACCGACGCGGGCGTGTCGGCGCTCGCACAGACCGTCGGCTTCCGGTGCCCGTCGTGGTGCTCGCCCGCGGCGCTGAACAGCGAGCTACCCCCGGAGGTGCGAGTCTGGGCACACGCGGACGCGCCCCCAGCGTTCCACGCGACCCACGATGCCGCCGAGCGGGAGTATATCTACGACCTGTACGCGCCGGACGTCGACGACGGCCGCGTCGCCGCCGCGCTCTCTCGGCTCTGCGGGGATCACGACTTCCACAACCTCACGACGGACGACGAGGGGACGGTTCGAACGCTCACCGGCTCCGTCGACCGCGACGGCGACTTCCTCGTGTTCAGGCTCTCCGCGCCCGGGTTCGCCCGCCAGCAGGTCCGACGGGTCGTCTCACTCGTCCACGCGGTAGGGGAGGGCGCGCCACTCGCGACAGTCGAGCGCGTCCTCGCACCCGGAGCCGGTCCGGGCGAGGAGGGCGTGCCGCCCGCGGCGGCCGAGGCGCTCGTCCTCGCGGGCGTCGAGTATCCCGGCCTCGACTTCACCGTCGACGAGGAGGCCGCCGAGCGGTCGCGGGCGCTGTTCGACGAACGGGCCATCGACGGGCTCGTCCGGGCGCGAGTGACCGCGCGAATCCGTGACGGGCTGGGGAACTAGTCCCACTCGTCGGGCCACAGACCGGCCGCGCGCATACCCGGCTCGAAGTCGGCGGCGCGGAACGAATCTGCGAGGTCGGCACGGTCGAGCCGCGACGGGTCTCGGGCGGCGAGTTCGCGGACGAGGAGCGCGGTCAGCATCGCGTGGTCGCGGAGGGTGCGCGGGTCGACCTTGTCGCGGGTGTCGGCGGCCGTGTGCGCCCAGCCCCGCCCTCGCTCGCCGCTGTCGGAGTGCAGCTGCAGCGCCGGAACGCCTCTCCGAACGAACGGCCACTGGTCGCTGAACGGGTGGGGGTTCGTCTCCACCTGAATCGGATGGCCGGCGGCGTCAGCGACGTCCCCGGCGACCGCTTCCGTCTCCGCGGAGGTGTGCGTCATGGCGACGAGGTCGCGGAACCGACCCGCGCCGTCGACGTTGACTACGGCCGCGGGGGATGTGCGAGAGGCAAGGTGTTCGGAGCCGACGAGGCCCGTCTCCTCACAGCCGAAGGCGGCGACGCGTACCCGACGCGGGAGGTCCATCGCGGCGAGGACTCGACAGGCGGCGACGACGACGGCCACGCCGCAGGCGTTGTCGAGCGCGCCCTCGCCGACGTCGTGGGCGTCGTAGTGCGCGACGACGAGTAGCTCCTCCGCCTCGGTCCCCTCGTCGGGGCCGAGCGTCCCGACGACGTTCTGACTCTCGCCGGACTCGGTCGTCGCCTCGACCGAGAGCCGAACGCCGGAGGAGGTGTCGGTCAGCCACGCACCCGTCTCCTTCGAGACGCCGACGGCGGGGATCTCGGCCTCGCCGTCGAACCGGAGGCTGCCCGTCGGGGGGAGTTGACCGGGGACGTGGTTGACGAAGACGAACCCTACGGCCCCCTCGTCGACGGCACAGCCGTATTTCTCCATACGGTGGATGAACCGACTCCCGTCGGGCGTGGTAGTGGAGGCGACGGCGACGCGTCCGGAGACGTCGGCCGCCCTGATCTCGCGGGGCGTGCCGTAGCCGACGTCGACGAGTTCGGCTTCGACGTCGCCCGTGGGGGAGTACGGGAGGGCGACGCAGTCGAACTCCCGCCCCGAGTCGGCGAGGGCGAGTCGGCTCGTGCCGCGGGTCCACACCTGCGTCGGGAACGGCTGGAAGGAGACGTCGCGGACGCCACTCCGTTCGAGCACGCGGGCGATAGTCGACGCCGCTTCCCGTTCTCCCTCCGAGCCACCCAGTCGAGAGTCGAT
>JBEPYA010000112.1:0-12015 GCA_041641615.1 Salinigranum sp.
TCGGGCGTCGTCTGCAAGTTCTCACGCGGGTTCGTCACCGACGAGCGCCTCGCGGAACTGCTCGGCGAGGACTTCGACGACCTGATGGCCGTCGGCTCGCGCATCGTCGACCTCGAACGCCACTTCAACAATCAACGGGGGCTGGACCGCGACGCCGACACCCTCCCCTACGAACTCCCGGGCTTCGAGGAGGCGCTCGACGACTACTACACGGCCCGCGGGTGGACCGCCGAGGGTACCGTCCCGGACGGACGGCTCGCCGGGTCGAGCGGTGCCGCGCCCGCCGACGACTAAACCCGAGACGGTCGTCGAACGCGCGGCGAATCGACTGTCTCGGTTCCCGGTCGTCGCGAGCTCCGTTCTCCGTCGTCAGGAGCGTACCGACCGCCAGACAGCCCCGGCGGCCGCGGCGGTAACGCCGGCGACGGCTGTCGCGACACTGAACCCGGGCACCGACGTCGACGTCGACGCCGCCGTCGACGTCGACTCGGTGTCGACCTCGATGCCGCTTCGGGTCACCTCTTCGAGACTCAGGTCGAGGTATCCGTCGCCGCACTCGTCCTGATTGCTCACGATGAACTCCTGGTCGGGGCGGACGTTGTCGTTCGAGCGGGAGGCGAACCCCGTCGCCTCGACCGTCTCCTCGGAGTCGTCCCGCTCGTCCGTGAGTGCGAGCTGATACGAGATGATACGGTCGTCTTCGAGCGAGTCGCAGCTGGCGACGTCGGTGTCGCTCGCGTCAGTTTTCCCCTGGTCGACCACCTGAATCAAGAGCCCGGTGAAGTCGTCGTTTCCCAGTTTCGACGTGTCGGCGGGGATGACGAGCGAGGTCGTGATCTCGGTTTCCTCGCTCTGGGCACCCGCGACACCGGTCGCCGCACCGGCTCCGGCGGTGGCCGTCGCCGCCAGTACGCCCCGTCGCGTCCACTCGTTCGGTACTGTGTCGTGACTCTCACTGCACCGGTCGCTCATACACGAGAGGTAGCGACTCCCGTGCAAGCGACTGCTGCTTGCGTACCAAAGGGGACGCTCACACCGGCAGGAGGGTGGCGGTTCGACGACTCGACGGTCGCAGCGGGCAGTGAATCTCTCGTTAATTGGAGTAACAGCCGACTAGTAATCTCGGTGGAGACGGTCACGCAACCGAATGCGACTCATTCAGATCCACGTCCCGAACGACGATCTCCCCGCCGTCAGAGGGGCGCTCTCGGAGGGCGACGTCGACCACGTCCTCGTCGACGAAGCCGGACCGGACGAGGGAGTCCTCGCCCAGATACCGGTCCCCTCCGGGGCCGTCGACGCGGTGCTCGAAACGCTGTACGAGGCGGGGCTCGATGAGTCGACCTACACCGTGGTGACGGACGCCGAACGGGCGACGATGTCGAATCTCGACGAGTTGACAGAGCGGTACGTCGAAGGACCGCGCGGCGGCGCCGCCATCTCTCACCCCGAGATACGCGAGCGGGCGAACGACCTCAAGCCGGACACGAGGACGTACGTCGCGTTCGCCGCGTTGAGCGCCCTCGTCGCCGTCGGCGGTCTTCTGCTCAACTCCGCAATCATCATCGTCGGGGCGATGGTGATCGCCCCGTTCGCCGGCTCGACCCTCTCTGCGAGCGTCGGCGCGGTCATCGGCGACCGCGAGATGGTCGTCGACAGCTTCACGTCGCAGGCGGTGGGCCTCGTCGTCGCGCTGGGCGGCGCGGTGCTGATGGGCGCCACCCTTCAGCGGACCGGCTTCATCCCCGCGTCGCTCGTCGTGAGCCGGATCGACCAGGTCGCTGCCTTCGCCACGCCGAACCTGCTGACGCTGATCATCGCCCTCGCCGCCGGGTTCGCCGGCGCGCTCGCGCTGGCGACCGACCTGCCGGTGTCGATCGCCGGCGTCGCCGTCGCCGCCGCGATCGTCCCCGCCGCGGCGACGGCCGGCATCAGCATCGTCTGGGGACAGCCGCTCATGCTCGCCGGCGCGGTCGTCCTCCTGATGATGAACATCGTCTCTATCAACCTCGCCGCGTACGTCGGCCTCGTCTCGCTCGGCTACCGGTCGTCGATCCTCCAGAGCGTTCGCGAGAACGTGTCGATCTCCGCTCGGACCGGCGCGTACGCGCTCGTCATCGTGGTCTTTCTCGTGGCCGTGGTCGTCACCTTCGCCGCGACGAGCCAGCACATCGCGTTCGAGCAGGCGGTCAACGAGAACGTCGAGGAGGTCCTCGGTTCCGATCGATACGACCGGCTCGAACTCGTCAGCGTCGAGACGGGCTACAGCGACGGGAACCTGTTCGGGCGGGCCGAGTCCGTGACGGTCACGGTGAGTCGCTCGTCCAGCGACGCGGAGTACGAGGCGCTCGCGGAGCGATTGCGGACGCGAATCACCGAGGACACGGGACGGCCGGTCACAGTGAGCGTCCGGTTCGTCGACTACCAGCAGTCCCGGCCGACGACGACCGCCGAGCAGCCGGACCCGTTTACGCGACGCCTGCAGCAACTCCGCGCGGTACTCGGTCGAACACCCGGTTCCACAGCCGCCTGCCCGTCCGCCGGGGCGTGTTGAGGAACTACCGCTCCCTCGCTTCGCTCGGTCGCTCCAAAAGCTCGACCAAAACTACCGCTCGAACTCTACCGCCGCACCCTGTCCGAAGCCGACACAGAGCGTCGCCAGCCCGCGCGAGGCCTCTCGCTTCCGCATCTCGTGGACGAGCGTCACCGGGAGCCGAGCACCCGAGGCACCGAGCGGGTGACCGATAGCGATGGCACCGCCGTTGACGTTGAACCGCTCCTCGCTGATGTCGAGTTCGCGGCGACAGTACAGGGTCTGAGAGGCGAACGCCTCGTTCAGTTCGACGAGGTCGTAGTCATCGATGTCGCGACCGGCTCGCTGTAGGAGCCCGCGGGTCGCCGGGACGGGTCCGATACCCATCACCGTCGGGTCGACGCCGGCGACGTGGTTCGTCCCGATCCGGGCGAGGACGTCGAGGCCGTAGTCGGCGGCGAACGCCTCGCTCGTAACGAGAAGGAGCGCCGCGCCGTCGGAGATTTGCGAGGCGTTCCCCGCCGTCACCGTTCCCTCCTCGCTGAAAGCCGGCGGGAGCTTCGAGAGCCCCTCCAGCGAGGTGTCGCGGCGGATACCCTCGTCCTCGGTGACCGTTCCGTCTCCGGTGTCGACGGGGACGAGTTCGTCGTCGAACCGGCCTGAGTCGGTCGCCTCGGCGGCCCGCTGCTGTGACCGGAGGGCGTACTCGTCCTGCGCCTCGCGGGAGACGTCGTACACGTCAGCGACTCGCTCGGCCGTCGCGCCCATCTCCAGGTCGGCGAGGTCGTACAGTTCGGCGAGTCGCGGGTGGAGTTCGTCGTACGGCATCGACGAGAGCGGGACGCGTGACATGCTCTCGACCCCGCCGGCGACCACGCAGTCGCGGTTCCCCGCCGCGACCGCGTCCGCGGCGGAGATGACCGCCTGCATCGACGACGCGCACCAGCGGTTGATGGTCGTCGCCGGCGTCCCCTCCCCGAGGTCCGAGAGCAGCGCGACGACGCGGGCGACGTTGGCGTCCTGTTCCCCGCGCTGCTGGGCGCACCCCCACATGAGGTCGTCGACCGCGGCGGGGTCCAAGCCGGTGACGTCGAGGAGGTGGTCGACGAGGGTCGTCGAGAGGTCCTCGCTCCGGACCCCCGAGAGGGATCCACCGTCTCTTCCCTGCGGGGTCCGGTAGGCGGCCGCGACGACGGGCGTTGACATACCGGAGTGTCGACGGGCGGCGCGTATAAATCCGGGCGGCGCTCGTCCACGGCGGTCGGACTGGCCGAGCGCGGCGAACGAGCCCACTCGTCGGTACAAGGCACTTGTTCACGGCTCGTTGGGCCGCGACTATGGCCTCGCCGTGGACCCGAGGCCGACGAGGAGTCGGCCGCGGGAGTGGCGTGCTCGCGGGCTGTCTCGGCGGGGGTGATGGCGAGCCCGCCGCCGACGTCGTGAGGGCGGCGGGGGCCGACTCGTCGACCGACCGGCAGACGGCGACACCCACCCCACCCTGTGAGTCGAAGCCGATCTCCCCAAGAGCGACATCGGCCCGGCGTATCCGCCCCTGTCCGTCGACTCACCGGTGCGGGCGATAGATTTCGCGCTCGCTTCGAGGAGGCGCTCCAGCGCAACCGCGTCCAGCTTCTCGAACCGGACGCCTCATACGTCAGTGCTCGAATCGAAAGACGCGACCGAACCGCGGTCGGTGGACTCTAGGTACCTCGTCGCCGGTCGTGTCGTGCTGGCGTACGGCCGCGAGGTCCACACGAGCGACGACCCCGACGCCCAAAGCTTCCGCGACCAGCGTTCTGCGTCCGCGACATACTTCGTGAACGACCGGGCGCTCCGGGTCGGGACGGCCGAACTCACGGCCGTCGACCCGCGGGACGTCCCGGGCGAGGAGATCGCCGCCTGCGGGGCGTGAACGGTCCCGGAGTCTCGGCTCGGACACCCGTGGGTCAGAACAGTTCGGGCGCGACGTCGGCCGAAGCGTGCTGTCGGCGACCGTCTCGCGACGTGGACGTGTCGTCGGGCGCTCCGGCCGAGTCGGGCGGCGCACGGGGAGCCATAGCCGTCGACTGTTCGGCCGCATCACGCCGTCTCACAGCGACAGTCCGTCCGCGGGGCCGCGGGGGGTATCGCGAGCGAGTATTCCCTCGGCGCGGGCGAGATCGGCGCGCGTATCGACGCTGAGGAGACGCTCGATTCCGACGGTGGCGGCGACGTGCTGTTCGGGAATGACGACCGGCGCGAGCGACTCGACGACGTCGTGGAGGTTGCCACCGGTGTCGAGCGTCTCGATCGCCGCGGCGGCCGCGGCGCGGACGTTGACCGCCGTCGGGAGCGGTCGCGTCCGCCCCCCGGTCCGGATGACCACGCCGGCGGTCGTCGACTGTTCGGCCCGGTCGAGCAAGTGGCCGAGGAACGCCGACGGGACGAGCGGCGTGTCACAGGCCATGACGACGGCCGTGAGTCGCTCGGTCTCACGGAGCGCCGTCCGGAGACCAGCGACCGGGCCGAGACCGTCGATGGGGTCGACGACGAACGACACGTCCTCCCCGACCAGCGCGGCCTCGAACCCGGGGAGTTGGTCCGCCCGACAGCTCACGAGCACCTCGTCGACGACGGGCGAGACGGCCTCGATGACGTAGACGAGGAGCGGCCGCCCGTCGAGAGAGACGAGCGCCTCGTCGGCGGCCTCGAAGCGCGCCGACCGGCCGCCGGCGAGGACGATGCCGGCCCGTCCCGTGTCAGCCTTTCTCACCGACATCGTCAGTCGTCGCCCGGTTCGACATCGGACGGTGCCTGTCCTCCGTCGACGCCGCCTTCGGAGGGGGCGCGGGCGGCCGGTTCCGGACGCGTCTCGCGCGCGACGGGCGCTGCGAGACGGACCGCACGCTGCTCGGAGTTCGGTTCGTCGGAGTCGGGGGCGACTGCGTCGGTGGTGAGATGCGTCGTCATCGGGTGGTGAGGGGGAAACGGACGAGTCTTGCGGGCGCGGGAGCGTCGGGAACGAGTGAGACAGGGGACGCGTGCGCGCCGCGGAGACGAGAGCGGTTCGCCGGTCGCCACCGCCGGGGGAAGCGACCGCGTCACGGTGCGTCTCGAACGTCTCGGGGGTGACCCGCGCTCGAACCAGATCGTCGGCGAGTCGGGAGCGGACGCCGGGGGCGTAGCCGTCCGCACCCTGCCGAGCGCGCCCACAGCCACGGCACGCCGTACACACGTCGGCGGGGCGGGGGCATTCATCTCGCGAGAACACCCGCGCGGGTCGGGAACGGGTGCGTGTTCATGGTTCGCCGATGTCGATGTGGTTCCGGGTCATCTGCTCGCCAAAACGTGGATATTCGGGGCGATATAACTCTAACCGTTGTGGAGCTAAAATTCTAGACAACACTACCGGACATATTGCGTATTTCCATTGGAATATAAGGAATAGGTATACGTAAACATCTGATTTTGAGTCTACAACTGCCCGCGCACCCAGTAGAGGGAGAACCCCAGGCACCTCCGTCGTCACTCGTGAACGCGTCCCGGCGCGCCGGCTGGACGCGCTTCGACGGCCTTATGCGCCTGTGGTAGCAACGAAGAACGGATGAGTGACCGGGCCCTCGACGTGGTTGAGTTCCTTCTGACTGCCCACATCTACAGCGAGAACCGGCAACTGGACGCGAACGACCTCCCGCCGCGGTACCGGCGTGTCTTCTGGGCCGAATCCGACGAAGAAGGCGAAGTCGGCGGCGTCGAGCGCCCGCTGGTGGCGACCGAGAAGACGGCGCGGCAGGCGACGGGCGTCGAGGACCCCTGGGGGGTGGTCTCGGACCTCATGTTCACCCAGAAAGAGGAGTTCGCGGGGCGCATCACCCTCACGCAGCCGGAGATGGCGCTCGACTGGCTCGTCAAGCGTGCCGACCGCGAGCGGTTCGCCACGAACCCCACGATCGCGGCCGCGGTCGAGAACCGCGACGACATCGACGTCGACGTGACCCACGAGGAGGCGCGGCGGTCGAACCGCCCGATCCAGGCGGACCGGGTCTGGATCGACAGCCTGCTCGAGTCGTACTTCGACGAGGAGGAGGACGCCGAGATGCTCGACCTGGTCTCCGTGCGAGCCCCCGAGGAGATCGAGATGACGCTCGACGACCTCGTGCTCACCGCCGACCAGGAAGGCGAGATCGAGAAGATCGTCAAGGCCATCGAACACCGCGACTACCTCGCCGAGATCGGCCTCCGCGAGATCGGGAAGCTGCTGTTCGTCGGTCCCCCGGGGACGGGGAAGACGACCGTCTCGCGGGCGCTCGCACACGAACTCGGGCTTCCGTTCGTCGAGGTGAAGCTGTCGATGATCACGAGCCAGTATCTCGGCGAGACGGCCAAGAACGTCGACAAGACGTTCGAGGTCGCCCGCCGACTGTCGCCGTGTATCCTCTTCATCGACGAGTTCGACTCCGTCGCCAAAACGCGACGATCGGACGAACACGCCGCCCTGAAGCGCGCCGTCAACACCCTGCTGAAGTGTATCGACGAGATTTCGCTCATCAGGGACGACGTGCTCCTCATCGGGGCGACGAACCACCCCGACCAGCTCGACTCGGCGGCGTGGCGACGCTTCGACGAGATCGTCAACTTCCCCAAGCCCGACTACCAGATGCGCGCGGACATCCTCCGCATCGTCACCCGGCGGATGGACATCGCGGAGTTCGACCCCGAGGCCGTCGCGGAGAAGACCGAAGGGCTCACCGGGAGCGACCTCCGCCTCGTGCTCCGCGAGGCCGTCCTCGAAGCCCTGACCGAAGAGCGCATGAGCCTCACCCAGGAGGACATTCTGGACGCCGTTGCAGACTTCGAGGAGCGCGACAACCTCAAGAACATGGACATGATCGACGGCGACCAGGAGACGCTCATCGCCGGCGACGGTGGGTCGAAAGAGGAGCACAGCCACGACCACGACAACGGCCACACCCACAGCCACGACTGACCTGACGCCGCGTCCGGATGTCGAGGCTGCCGGCCGTGCGGAGAAGACATTTACCAGCCGCCGCACTGGCTCGACGTATGGTCCCCAGCCGACGGGCCGTCCTCCACGCGGTCGGTCTCACCGCGGTGTCTCTCGCGGGCTGTCTCGGCGACACGAGCGTCGACCCGCCGGTCGCGGCGACGGCCGAGGCACCGCAGTCGACGACGTCGGAGTCGACACCGGTCACCACGACGCGACGGCCGTCCGAGTCGACGGCACCCGATTCGACGACACCCCGACCCACCCGGCCGCGGGGTAAACCGGTCTCGACACGACGAGCGTACGTCGACGGCGAGGAGTACACCTACCTCTCCGAGGAGAACGCGGTGCAGTACGTCTCCGCGTACCGTCACACGAACCGCGAGGCGATCGAGAACGGATCGAAGCCCGAGCGCGAACCGGTGTACGACACCGTGTCGTTCGAGCGCTGGGCCCGCGTGCGGTGTGTGAGCGTCGCGGCCAGTGCAGTGGCGGAGACGACGGCCGAGCGGCTCGGGCGCGCGGAACTCGACGCCTCCGTTGGCGTCACGTCGCGCGGAGGGGTGCCCACCGTCGTGGTCTCCCGGACGATCACCTACGACCGCCAGGGGAACCGCGTCTTTGCGACGGACGTCCCTTTCGAGGACCTCGTGGCTGTGGCGCCACGGTGGGTCGAAACCACTGTCTCGCTCGCAACGCAGGAGTACGAGACGACGATTCCGGTGTGGGTGAGGGTGTTCGAGCAGTGGCAACAGTGAGGGAGCGCTTCGCCCACGCTTAAGCATCGTCGCCTCTTGCTCCCGAGTAGATGCGGGTCACCCTCCTCGGAACCGGCGACACGACCGGCACTCCCACCGTCGGCTGCGACTGCGACACCTGCGCTCGCGCCCGCGAACTGGGCGTCGAGCGCTCGCGCTTTTCGGTCCACGTCGAGAACTCCCGGACCGGGGAGTGTCTCCTCGTCGACCTCAGCCCCGACTTCCGCCAGCAGTTTCTCACCCACGACGTCTCCCTCCCCGACGAAGCCGTGGTCACCCACATCCACTTCGACCACCTCGACGGTCTCGGCAACGCCTACCGCGTCTTCGACGACCTGCCCGTCCACGCGGCGAACGAGGTCGACCCCGTCACGGGAGAGTCGGTCGCCGGCACCATCGAGCGAAAGTACGACTACCTCGACCGGATCACCGTCCGCGACCACACCCCGTTCGAGCGGTTCTCGGCGTGCGGGTTCGAGTGTACGCTCGTCCCGGTCGACCACCCGCCGCTCGTCTGTTACGGCCTCGCCGTCGAAGACCCCGAGACCGGAGCCAAACTGTCGCTGACGGGCGATACGAGCTACGACGTTCCCGACGAGTCCCGCAGGGCGCTGGCGGACCCGGACCTCCTCCTCGCCGACGCCATCGTCCCCGCCTCGCTCTGTGAGTACCACCCCCTCGGCGGGAAACACGAGAACGACTCGGGCGTGCCGCGGACGTTCGGGTCGAAGCACATGACCCGCGAGGGGGCGCTCGACCTCGCGCGCGAACTCGGAGCCCGAGAGACGCGGCTCGTCCACACCGCCCACTTCTATCCCGCGGAGGAGGCGTTCGAGGAGCCGCTGGCGGTCGACGGCGAGCAGTACGACCTCTGAGCGGCGAGAGAGAAAGATACCATCTCGGTTTATTCTGCACGATAATATACCACCTTGATAAATTTGGTGTCTTATTCTACCAGATAGTGTTATTTCGTTCGGGCACGTAGTCGAGGGTGAGGACTCATGAGCGTGTTAGACGACGTCCGGGCGGGCCTGGGGATCGTACGGGACGAACTGTACCACTGCTGGGAGTGCGACGCGAACTTCCTGTCGGACAGGTCGCTCGACGAGTGTGCGTACTGCGGGTCGGGCGAGGTGACGACGCGCTGACGGCGGCGCGGCGACTGACGGACGGCCGGGCGAGGACGCTGTACGACACCCCCTGTATGGAGTGTTACCACTAACGGTCGACGGGCCGAAAGAAGAGACCGAACCGCGCCGAGGTCGTCAGTCGTCGCCGGTCGGCGTCCCCGAACCGGTTCCCGACTGGCGCTGTGACGACTCCGTGGTCTTGGTCGTGCCGGACGAGGCGGGCGACGAGGTCACCGAACGCGAAGACGAGCGCGGGCGGCTGTGCTTCTCGGCACTCGACTTCGCGCCTTGCTTCGCCGAGCCCATCCAGCGGCTGACGTTGTCGCTCACGTACTCCTTGCCACCGAGACCGATGGCGATACCGAGACCGATGGCGAGGGCCGCACCGAGCCCGTACGCCGCCGCCTCGGCGAGGATGTAGAGGAGTTCCGTGTCGATGCCGATGGTGTCGAGACCGATGGTCACGACGACGAAGTAGAGGAAGAAGCGCACGCCGTCGGCGAAGATGCTCGTGAATTCGTTGTCCGTGACCGTCTCACTCCGGGCGATGGCGTCACCGATGAAGTCAGCCACGACGAACCCGACGAGGATGACGAGGAGACCGGCGATCAGCGCCGGGACGTACGCGACCGCGCGACTGATCCCTTGCAGTCAGGGCGACGAGCGGTCCGTAGGCGGACAGCGAGATGGACAGTCCAACGCGAGCGACGCGGAAGCGACCGTCGAGAGACATCGGTGCTGTCGGCCGCCGCAGCGCCCGTCAGCGGAGGAGGCTCCTTGCAGATGCAACAGGACCAGTCACCGTTTCGTGTAGTCAGGACTGCGCCAATCCGGGTTGTCGTCGCGAGATGTCTCGCGGGGTGCTGGACGTGCGCTCTTTCTGATGGGCCGCGGTTCGGCGTCTCGCCGCCGGCGGTCACGTGACGCCGTCGGTCCGGCCCTACTGGCAGTGCTGAGCGCCCCTCTCGTCCGTTCCCAGCGAAGAGCCTTCCAGCAGTCGATCGAGGTCGTCGCGAGGAATCGCGCGTCGGAGTTCGGCGAGTCGGTCCGCGAGGCGGTCGTGGCCCGCCGCGACCGCCTCGTCGTCCCCACGGTCGTGTGCGGCCGCCGTCTCGGCGAGCGTCGCCTCGGCTGCGTCCAGCTCGTCGAGGAACTCGGCACAGCGGTCGGCGATACGGTGTTCGGTCGTCACGTCGGTGGCGATGCCGAGGACGGCGCGTTCGCCCGCTCCGAGGTCGAACGGTACTTTCCGAACCCGCTCGACGACTTCCTCCCCGCTGGTGTCCGTGACGCGCTGATCGAGTATCTCGACCGGTTCGCCCGAGTCGATGACCGTGCGGTCCTCGGCGTTGAATCGAGCCGCGGTGTCGGCGTCGAGCAGCGCCGCGTCGTGCTCGCCTTCGACCTCCGCGGGCGAGCGACCGTACGACGCCGCGCCGCGCTCGTTGATGAGAAGATACCGGCCGGCCGCGTCCTTGACGAAAAGACACTGTGGAAGCTGGTCGATGACGCTGCGGAGCCGTTCGGTGCTCCGCTCCAGTTCGCGCTCGGCCTCGTGCCGCGCGACCGCTTCCTCGATGCGGTTCGCCAGCATCACGAACCGGTCGGACCCTCCGCCCTTGCGGATGTAGTCGGTGACGCCGGCGGAGATAGCTCGACTCGCGATACCTTCGGAGCCGCGACCGGTGAAGAGGATGAACGGAATGTCGGGGTCGCGCTCGCGGATCGCTTCGAGCAGTTCGAGGCCGTCGACGTCGGGCATGTCGTAGTCGCTCACGACGCAGTCGACGTCGGGTAGGTGCGACAGCGCGTTCGCGGGCTCTGTCTCCGAGACCACCGAGATGGGTCGGTCGCCGTCGACGGTGAGTCGCTCGAGTTGGAGCGCGGTGAGTTCGAGGAACGGGGCGTCGTCGTCGACACAGAGGACGCGGATGGTGTCGGCGCCGGGCTCGGTCACTGGTGCCGAAACGTCGTTCGTTCCCCACTCGGTGACCATACATTCACCAGCGGTTTTGCCGTGTAAATCCCTTGTGGCGCCAGAGCGTGACTGGCTGACAGGGGACGTGCTCGGTACGCGAGTCGCCGTGAGACGCCCACGACCGAAGGGTTACGCGTCCGCGTCGCGAAAACCACACCGATGCCCGACGTCTTCGACACACTCCGTGCCGCGGTTCCGAGCGCCGTCGTCGGCGGAGTCGTCTGGCTGATCTTCGCGGTCGCGACGGGGTCGGAGCCCGACTTCCTGCAGGGGGCGCTGTTCGTCGTCGCGTTCGGCGTCGTCTCGGCGGTGGGCTACCTCTACAGCCGCGAGTGAGCTCAGGAGAACCGGTCGAGCCCGCTCTGGGTCCGGGCGACGCCGTCGGGGTCGGCGACCCACGGCGTCCGTGCGTCCCGGAGGGCGCGGCGGTCGACATCGGGGGGGTCGGCCGCGTCGAACGCCGCACACCTCTCGCCACAGTCGGCTCCCGGGTCGACGACCCGCGCGAACTGCTCGCAGTACGGTCGTCCGTCCGGCGTCACTCCACCGTGGACACAGCCCGGCGGCTCGGGTCGCCACCCCTTGCCGTAGGCGCGTTCCGCGACCCGTCGCCTGACGCGGGCCTTCTCCTC
>JBEPYA010000113.1:0-12009 GCA_041641615.1 Salinigranum sp.
GCGAACGCCATCGTCGCGAGCGCGAACTGTCCCGCGGTCGTCAGAGAGGGGGGCGTCGGTGCGGCCGCGACGGCGGCCGCGACTACGACAGCGACGGCGAGCGTGAGCAGTCGGAAGTGGGATGAGGACGGCACCTGCACTCACTCGTCTTCCTTCCTCGGGGCAGGCTGGTAAATACCGTCGTCCCGGCAGCGTCAGCAGCGACGTCATCGTCGTCCACGCTCGCGGACGACGTCGGAGACCAACCGTCCGAGCAGCACCCACCCGATGGCCAGCGGGAGGAACACGAGGTTCGTCCGGACGAGGACTGACCCCAGCGGGAGCGACGAGAGGAGCCGGAGCGCGACGAGGAGCGGCGGTGGCGACAGTTCCGCTCTCGGTTCTCGCGTTCCTGCTCGCCCGCCCGGCTCAGTTAGGCCCGTTCCCCGCTCAGACGACGTGTCCCGCGACCAGCACCACCGCCGTGGCGGTGAGGGCAACGACCAGGACGACTCCGCCGAACTGTGCGACGGGACCGGCCACGAGCACGACAGCTTCGCGCCGACCGTGCGTTCGAGCCGCACCGACGAACGCGCCGGCGAGCGCAACCACGAACCAGAGGAACACCGCAAGGTCGAGGAGGAAGAACTCCCAGGCCTCGTACGGGCGGGGGAGCCGGGTGCCGAGCGCGACGAGAATCGAGAGGAGTCCGGCAGCGGTCGTGCCGACGAGTCCGAAGACAGCGAGCGCGACGAGACGATGCCGTCCCGTCGCCGGCCGCTGTCGGACGTACAACGGGACTGCCACGAGCGTCGGCGTCAGGAGGTACGCCACCGGACCGGGCCGAGGATTGGACACCGTATCCGCGAGGAACAGCCCCAGTCCAGCGAAGAACGCGAGGAGGGACGGAACGGCGGACTCGCGGGGGTCGAGCAGGCGGGACGACGTGACGAACAGTAGGGCCATCGGTTCAGCTATGTGCCCGCTCGACGCGCTCGGCGAGTGCCCGGTTCATCGCCTCGTACCCCGCCGCGGCGCCGTCGCGAACGACGAGCGGGGCGAGAAACCCCGAGACGCGCTCGCGGTTGACGAACCGCGTTCGGCCGTCGTCGAGCGGGTGGAGTTCGAACGTGTGCCACCCCTCGAACAGCCACCCGTCCGCGACGGTGCCGACCCACTGGAGTCGACGTTCGGGGGTCACGTCGGTGATCCGCACTGTGAGCGACCGTTCGCGACCGCGGTAGGCGAGCGTGAGATCGACGGCAGACCCCACGTCGAGGACGCCCATCGCGGTCGTGATCTGGGGGTTCCACTCCTCGTACGAGGAGAGGTCCGTGAGTACCGCCCAGACGGCCTCCGGTGGAGCGTCGACGACCCGTTCGGTGTGGATCGCTCTGACGAACATCTCAGAGCGTGTCCCCCAGTCGCTCGGTCATCGTCGCGTTCACGGAGTAGGTCGCCTCGTACGGCCGGCCGTCGGCGATGCCGGTCGGTTGACCGGAGCCGTCGCCATCGACGGTCCAGTAGAAGCCGACCTCGTAGCCGTCGTCGCGCGGCGTAGTCGAGACGGCGCCCGCCCCGACGACGATCTCCTGTATCCGTTCGCCCTCCTCCTTGACGATAACGTTGTGCCGGTACACCTCCTCGTACTCGGCGACGTACGGCCCGACCGTCTCCTCGGTCAGTTCGGACGGACGGTCGGGGGACGCCCGTTCCGTGACGGTGTCGCCGCCGGCGAAGCCATGGAGACAGCCAGTGAGGAGGACCAACACCCCGATGGCGACGGCCCCGTTCCGAGCAATCATGTCCGTACACCGACAGCCAGCGGGATAGCTCTGTGCCCGTTCGTCGGTCCCGGCGTGGTCGTCGGGGCACCGAAAGACTGGATTTTTGTGGCTGTTCACGGAGTGGTACACGAGGTATGGTCACGGGTGGAACGGCAGTCCAGATCGGCGTTCTCGTCGCAACGGTCGGCGGACTCTGGCTCGGGGCACGACTGCTCGTCGACAGCGTGGTTCGACTCGCCCGCCGGTTCGGCCTCTCCGAACTCGTCATCGGCCTCACCGTCGTCGCCGCCGGAACCTCCACACCGGAGCTAGTCGTCTCCGCGGACGCGGCGCTGAAGGGGTTCGGCGCCATCGCCGTCGGCAACGTCGTCGGGTCGAACATCTACAACCTCGCGTTCGTCCTGGGTGTCGTCTCGCTGGTCCGGGTCGTCCCCATCGAGCGGTCGCTCGTCCACAGAGACGGCGTCGTCCTCGTCGTGAGCACGCTCGTCGGGGCCGGGGCGATGCTCGACCTGACGGTCTCTCGGGCGGAAGGGGCGCTCCTCGCGGGCCTCCTCGTCGCCTACACGGCGTACCTGCTGCGGACGAGTGGCGAAGCGGCCACGGACGGCGGGGCCGAGACGTCCACCGCCCCGAACACGAGCGAGGACACGACGTCGGATGAGGTCATCCCGACGGCACTGACCGAGCGTGTGGCGTTTCGGGGTCGCGACGCGCTCTTCCTGGTCGTCGGGCTCGCGGTGGTCCTCGTCAGCGGGGACCTCATGGTGTCGGCGGCGTCGGCGCTGGCCCGGGGTGCGGGTATCTCGGAGTCGGTCATCGGCGGCACCATCGTGGCGGCGGGCACCTCCACTCCGGAGTTTGCCGTCTCGCTGGTGGCCGTCAGTCAGGGTCGCCTCGGCGTCTCCGTCGGCAACGTCGTCGGGAGCAACGTGTTCAACGTGCTCGGCATCATGGGTCTGGCCAGCGTGCTTCGACCCCTCTCGTTCGGTCCGGTCCTTCTGGAGAGTCTCGCCTGGCTGATCGCGGTGGTGGTGGTGATGGTCGCGGCGCTGTGGACTGGCCGACAGCTCTCACGGCTCGAAGGCGGGCTGTTCGCCGTCTCCGAGGTGGGTCGGTGGGTGCTCGGCCTCCTGGGACTGCTCGGCTGACTCACTCGAAGAGCGCGCGCTCGATACCCGTCCGGACACGTTCCTCGTCGGGGAGGTACGCCTCCTCCCGGGCGAACATCGGGAACGGGACGTCGTAGCCCGTGACGCGCTCGGGGGGTGACTCCAGGTGGTAGAAGGCGGTCTCGGTGAGCCGGGAGACGATTTCGGCCCCGAATCCGGCGGTCATCGGTGCCTCGTGGACGACGACGCACCGGCCCGTCTTCTTCACTGACTGGGTTATCGTCTCGGTGTCGAGCGGGTAAATCGTCCGGGGGTTGACCACCTCGACGTCGGCGTCGACGTTCCCGATCGTGCTCAAGGTCGTCCGGAGCATCGACCCCCACGCGACCACCGTCACGTCCTCACCCGCCTCGACGACCGTCGCCTCGCCCAGCGGGAGGGTGTAGTCGCCCTCGGGCACCGGTTCGCGCATCGCCCGGTAGAGCCGCGTCGGTTCCATGAAGACGACGGGGTCGGGGTCGCGGACGGCAGCGGTGAGCAACCCCTTCGTCTCCGTCGGCGAGGAGGGGACGACCACCTTCAGCCCCGGGACGTGCGCGAAGCCGGCTTCGAAGCTCTCCGAGTGGTGTTCGAGCGCGCGAATCCCGCCGCCGTACGGCGTCCGAATCGTCAGCGGACAGGTGAACCCGCTGCGAGAACGACTCCGGAGACGGGCGGCGTGCTGGGCGAGTTGGGCGAAGCCCTGGTAGAGGAACGACTGGAACTGGATCTCCGCGACGGGCGTCATGCCCGCGGCGGCGAGACCGATGCCGACGCCGACGATACCCGACTCCCCGAGCGTCGAGTCGTACACTCTCTCGGGATACGCGTCGGCGAGGCCGTCCGTCGCGCGGAAGACGCCGCCCGTCACCCCGACGTCCTCGCCGAACAAGACGACCGAGTCGTCGCGGGCGAGTTCCTCGTCGAGCGCCTGCTGGACCGCCTCGACGATGCGGAGCTCATTCGTCATCGACCGCGCCCCCCTGTGCGTCCGAGAACGCCGTCAACTGGCGTTCGAGCCACGGCGGCAGCTCGCCGTACGCGTGCTCGAACATGTCCGCCGGGTCGACGTCGGACGCCATCTCCTTCGCCCGCTCGATGGCTTCGGCGACTTCCGTTTCGAGTTCCGCCTCGAACGCGGTGACGTCGTCATCCGTGAGAGCCCCGCGTTCGCGGAGATACGATTCAAGCCGGAGAATCGGATCGCGGCGGTCCCAGTCGACCTCCTCGTCCTCCTGACGGTACTTTCGCGGGTCGTCGGAGGTGGTGTGCATCGACCGGCGGTAGGTGAGCGCCTCGACGAGGACGGGGTCGCCGTCGCGGGCGTGGTCGAGCGCCTCCCGTGTCGCCTCGTACACCGCGAGCGCGTCGTTGCCGTCGACCTGAATCCCACGAATCCCGGCCCCGATAGCCTTCTGAGCGAGCGTCTCCGCCCGCGACTGCTTGGACCGCGGCGTCGAGATGGCATACTGGTTGTTCTGACAGAGGAAGACGGTCTGTGCGCCGTACGCACCGGCGGAATTGAACGCCTCCATGACGTCGCCAGTCGACGTCGCGCCGTCACCGAAGTACGCCAGCGCCACGGGGTCTTCGCCCCGCATCGCGTACGCCCAGCCGATACCGACCGCGTGCAGCGCCTGCGACCCGACAGGAATCGACGGCGGGAGCGTCCGGTCGTCGGGGCCGACCGCCGCGCCCTCTTCGAGACCCATCGCGTACGCCAGTATCGCGTGCATCGGCGTCCCACGGGTGAGGAGCGCGGCCTGTTCGCGGAACGCCGGGACCACCCAGTCCTCGTCGGCGAGCGCAGTCGCGCTCGCGACCTGGGCTGCCTCTTGCCCGATACCGGGTGCGTACGTCCCCAGTTCGCCGCGGCGCTGGAGTGCGATGGCGCGCTCGTCCAGTCGGCGGGCGCGGCGCATCGTCCGGTACATCCCGCGCAGCGTCTCTTCGGGGAGATCGGGAACCAGTTCCTCGTCGACCTCCCCGTCGGGGGTGAGAATCCCGAGGGACTCGACAGTGAATTCGGCGACGGTCGTCCGTGGCATGTCAACGACGACACCGGGTGACGTGTTGAATCCCCGTGCCGGTGTCGGGAGGGCGAAGACTATTGTGAACCAGGAGCGCAATACAGTCGGAGGAGACACGACGATGAACACGACGGATCCACCGGCCGACTGGCGAGACGCGGTCAGGGAGGAACGAGCGAAGAAGGAGCGGTTCTTCCGCGACGGGCCGCGATCCCCGTTGCCGCCGGAACTCACGGGCGAGGACTTTCCGGGACTGGACTACTACGACCCCGACCCGTCGTACCGGTACGAACTCCCGCTGCACGAACACGACGACGTCGAGGAGGTGACGGTCGGGACCTCGACCGAAGGCGAGCGGACCTACCTCCGATGGGGCGAGTTCCGCTTCGAGGTCGACGGCGAGGCGGTGACGCTTCAGGCGTACCGGCCCACCGACGGCAGCGACCGACTCTGGGTGCCGTTCCGCGACGAGACCAGCGGCGAGGAGACGTACGGCGCGGGGCGGTACCTCGACCTCGAACCCGACCACCACCGCGTCGACGGTCGGTGGGTGCTCGACTTCAACCGAGCGTACAACCCGACGTGTGCGTACAATCCCGCCTACGAGTGTCCGCTGGTTCCGATGGAGAACTGGCTCGACGTGGCCGTCGAGGCGGGCGAGCGCGATTTCCCCGGCCACGACGTGGCCGAGTGAGGAGGGGGTCGTTCTCGCCACAACGGTTCTTACGAACTGGGGACGAGCGTACTCGTTTTTCGCGCCAAGCTGCCGACTAGTTCTCGATGTCGTACACGAGCCAACTGGCCGACTTCAAAGAGACGATGGGCGACCTCGTCGCGGAGGCGCCCGAGCTAGAGCAGTTCGCGGGGTTCATCCACTCCGCCGAAGCGACCGCCATCATCGACCACAAGACGAAAGAGCTCATATCCCTGGCTATCGGCGTCGTCGTCAGATGTGATCACTGCATCCTCTGGCACACCGACGCGGCGCTGGAGGCTGGCGCGACGCACGAGGAGGTCGTCGACGCGCTGAAGGTCGCCGTCGTCATGGGTGGCGGGCCAGCGATGACGTACGCGGTCGACGCGTACGAGGTGCTGTGCGCGCTCGAGGAAGAACGGGCGGCGTAACCTCCCTTCGCGGCTCGTTCGTGGTCGACAGGTCCGGGAGAACGTGTCGTCCACGCACCGCGAGTGGAGTGTCAGCGTTCGGCGGTCACGCGGGTGGGCTCGCCCTCGTACTTCTCACGGTACTCGCCGATGAGGCCACCTAGCTGGGCGTACCAGTCGTTGAGCATCCGCTGCATCCGATCGGCGACGGCGTCGGCGTCGACCGGTTCGAAGACGTGATAGTAGCCGCCGTCCCGGTAGTTCACCTGCTCTCTGTCGACGAGACCGGCGTCGCGGAGTCGCTGGACCGACCGGTACGCCGTCGACCGTTCGCGGTCGACCGCCTCGGCGATCTCGTCGACGGTGAGCGGTTCGTCGCGTCGGGTGAGCACACCGAACACCGTACGGTCGAGCGCCTTGAGTCCGTGAAAACACTCGAGGAGGCTCTCACACGTCATGTCCTGCGCCAGTTGGTCGCGCATCGAGTCCGGCATCCTACCGTCGAATACGGACTCTGGATGCAAAAGAATTGTGCAATACACGAACAACCAAGAGCGAGATAGGGAGCGACTTGGGGTGGAGAAACCGACCAGAAGCGAGACGAATCCGGACCAGTAGCGTCCGAGAAGCCTATCGGGCCGAACGTCGACGGAAGAGTGTGCGGACGTATCGACGGCCTATCCGCCGTCGGGTAATGTTTTAAATCATCACGGCTGGACGAAAGCTCACGGCCAGTCCGTCTCGCGATCCCGGCGGAGATTCTCCTTCCGTAGTTCGTCGCTCGCGTGCCACCGCCGCGGCCGCGCGCCGACGGCGACGGCACCGAACAGGAGGAGGGTGACGAGGCCGGTGACGACGACACCGGGAACGGCGCCGATGCTTGCGCTCGCGGGCCAGGCGACGTCCGTGAACGCGGTGATACGGAGCACCCACGCCCCGTTCAGGAGCGCGAACAGCGGGAGGTACACCCGTCGGAGTCGGTGGGCGACCGCCTCCTCGGTCGTGATCTTGAGCGTCGGACGGGCGTAGTCCTCGGCGAGCGCCTCGCGCCAGCGTTCGTTCGCGAGGTCGCGGGTCGGGTCGAGACCGGGCGCCCAGACGTTCTGCTGGAGCGACCGGACGCGGCTCCGCCAGCTGTCGTACGCGCGGTACCGGCGGGCCTCGATGCTCAGGAAGAGTCCGACGGCGAGGTTGCCGACGAGGAGGACGTAGTGGGGGTTCGCCTCGTTCGAGAAGGCCCAGGTCAGAAGCCCCGCCAGCACCAGGACGGCCCAGTTGGTCGTTCGGTCGAGTCGCTCGCGCCACAGCTTCATCCGGTGGAGCTCGCCCCGATACAGGTGCGCGAGCGCCGAACTCGGCCCCATGTCGGCGTCGAGGAGCCCCGTTCCGACCCACGGGTCGGCGGCCTCGTTCGGGCGCGAGGTCCGAGTCTCGTCCGCGTCGGTGTCAGCACTCACACCGACTAGTACCGGTGGACGGTCGAAAAGTGTTTTGATAGTGTGCAATACAAACAATCTTCTGACAGCAGCGACCGGCCGGTGGCGTCAGTCGTCCGCAGTGACCGCCTCGCTGGCGGTCGACTCGCTGCGGGAGCGCCAGTACGCCTGTGCGTACGCGCCGAGGAACATGCCGGCGATGCCCCAGAGGATGGGGAGGTTGCCGATCCCGACGCTGGCGTAGGCGGCCCCGGGGCAGATGCCCGAGAGCCCCCAGCCGACGCCGAAGACCACGCCGCCGACGACGACGTTGCGGTCCATCGACTTCACGCGTCGGCCGTACGTGTCGCCCGTGAGGGGTGCGCGGTCGAGGTAGCGGGTGGCGACGAAGAACGTGACCCCCGAGACGATGGCGGCACCGCCCATGACGAGCACTAACCCGAGATCGTCGAACTGGAGGAAGTCCAGAACCACCTCGGGTCGGGCCATCCCGCTGTACGCGAGGCCGAATCCCTGAATGAGCCCACCGAGCACGACGAGGGGAATGAACAGGGGATGTCGTGCGGTCGAGGTCGCGCTCATGGCGTCACCCCCAGCGCGGCGACGACGGTCGCGGTGAGGATGGCGACGCCCACGAAGAGGACGACGTTCACGAGCGACGTGCGGGAGGCGGAGCCGAGGCCACAGACGCCGTGTCCGGCGGTACAGCCCTTCCCGATACGCGTGCCAATGCCGACGAGGACGCCGCCGCCGAACAGCCGCCAGGGCTGGACCTCGGTCGTGAAGGCGCCGGGGTCGAGCAAGAGCCCCCAGACGGCCGCACCCGCGACGATACTGAGCGCGAAGACCACTCGCCAGTCGCGGGAGGCGAGGTACTTCGGCTGGTTGAGTCGGGAGAGGTTCGAGACGTACGACAGCGTCGTCTCGAGGAACGTGCTGTTGCCGGGGATGATGGCGGTCCCGAGGTAGATGACGGCGATGCCGGCGGCGACCATGACGCCGCCGACCGCGTACTGCGTCACGCCGCGGGGAAACAGTTCGGCCGCGAGCTGGAGTGCGAGTTCAGTCATCGCGTCTCCCCCTCGCTCGGTGCGCGCCGGCCAGCGGTGCGCGTTGATACGATGTCCATCATTCAGCCATGTCTTGCACACGAAATGCAATAAGGATTCGGATCTGACCCGGGCTCATTCCCATCCACTCTGTTGGAATTATGCGTCTTTCTGGCCCCATATCGGCGTTATCCCACCTCTCTCTTACACACACGGGCGTACTTTCAGACTCCTTTCGGCGCACTGATTGTGTTTGTATTGTACACTACAACCGATAGACTTTTGCGTCCGCCGCCGGTACGAGAGGGTGAGGAAACCACAGATGAGCTCGAACATCGACGTGACCGAGACGCTAGACGTGAAAGGACAGAACTGCCCCATGCCCGTCATCAAGACGAAGGGGGCGATGGACGGCCTCGCCGCGGGCGAGGTACTGGAAGTCGTCGCGACCGACAGCGGAAGCATGAGTGACATCAAGGGCTGGGCCGACTCCACGGAGGGCGTCGAACTCGTCGACCAAGTCGAGGGCGACGGCGTCTACACCCACTACGTCCGCAAGACGGAGTGAGTCGATGAGCACGGACACCCCACAGCAGACCGACGACCACCAGCAGGCCGACGGCGACGTCGACCAGCGGGCGGACGCGGAGATACACGCTCGCATCGACGACCTCGAAGCGGAGCTCGCCGACCTCCGCTCCGCGGTCGAAGACCGACCGAAGAAGATGGTCATCATCGCGACGAAGGGGACGCTCGACATGGCGTACCCCCCGCTCATCCTCGCGTCGACGGCCGCCGCCTTCGGGTACGACGTCACCGTCTTCCACACGTTCTGGGGGCTCGAAATCCTCCACGAGGAGCACGCCTCGAAGCTGAAGCTCAGCTCGGTCGGCAACCCGAACATGCCGATGCCGAACGCGGTCGCGGCCCTTCCGGGCATGGACGAACTCAGTAGTCGCATGATGCGCAAGCGCATCGCCGACAACGACGTTGCGACCGTCGAGGAGCTCATCCAGACCGCCCTCGACAGCGGCGTCGACCTCCAGGCGTGTCAGATGACCATCGACCTCCTCGGCTACGACGAGGACGACTTCTTCTCCGGCGTCACGGTCGGCGTCGGCGCGGCCACCGCCTTCCAGGAGATGGTCGACGCCGACATCCAGCTGCTGGTCTGAGTTTCGCCTCGACTCAGTCGTCCGCGCCGGCCTCGACGACGCCCGTGAGTTCCCTCGCGTCGAGGCGGACGAGCGCGAACATCGTCTCCGACGGCGCCTCGAAGACGTGGTAGAACGGGATTTTGAGCTCGCGGTCGGCCTGGCTGACCGCTTCACCGGGGAGGCGGTGTCGGGAGAGGTCCTCTACCGTGTTTTGATGTTTGAGCCGCCCTCGCGCGACGACGCTCGTCCAGCCCGTCTCCGTCCGGGCGGCGACGACGAACGTCGCGTCGTCAGTCGCCTCGATGTACTCGCGCTTGCGGCTCCCGGGGGCGTAGCCGAGCCGGAAGTAGACGTCCCTGCTCTCGGGCGCGTAGGTGTACGCGACCGGGATGGCGTACGAGTCGTTCTCCTTCGCGAGCGAGAGGGTGCCGGTCGACTGACTCTCGAGGAAGGCATCGATCCCCGCCTGGTCGAGCGCACGTGCCGTTGAACGTGTCATGCGGCTACATGGTGCCAGGACGAAGTAAACACACCGAGCGGGCGGAGCGGAGAGTGCAGTTCACCGTGCGGACGACTCGGGGGGGACCAACAGTACGTTGTTCTGCCCCCGTGCGACGACTGCCTCGGAGGTGCTCCCGAGGAGGAGGCGGCGGAGGCGGCTCTGCCCCCGCGCACCGAGCACCGTCACCGTCGCTCCCACGCGTTCTTCCTCGGCCAGAATCTCGTCGACGACACCGCCCTCGCGGATGGCCACCTCCGTCTCGATGCCCATCCTGGTTTCGAGCTCGTCGGCGAGTTCGGCCAGCCGGTCACGGGCGGCGGCCTCGTCCTCGACGTTCTCCTCGTGTCCGCGGACGTGCAGGAGGGTCGCGCGCTTCGTGGCGCCCGTCAGCCGGGGGACGAACTCGAACGCGCGGTCGGCGTTCGCCGAGAAGTCCGTCGCGAACAGCACGTGCTGGAACAGGTGCTCCTTGGCGACGGCGTGCGTCCCCCCTTTCTTTTCGATGCGCTCGACCAGGAGCGGTCGCACGGCCGTCCGCGCGACGTTCCGCGCCGTACTGCCGACGAGTCGGTTCTCCAGGGGGCTCTGTCCGCGGGAGCCGACGACGATCATGTCGGCGTGAAGCCGCTCGGCGAAGCCGTTGATGCGCCGGTGCGGCGTCCCGCGGGCGACGTGCGTCTCGACGGTGAACCCCGCCGCCTCGAAGAACTCCCGCTGTGACCGGAGCGCCTCGTGGCGGTTCGAGGCGACGTCCATTCCGGGGAGGCCGCTCGAAACGTTGTCGGGGACGACGGTGACCAGGTGAACCTCCGTGACGCCGATCCGTTCGAGGCACTCCAGACACGTCCGCGACCGCATTGCCGCCCTGTTCGCGTCCGAGAGGTCCGTGGCGAAGACGATGCGCATACGTCCTCTTGGCGTCGCAGCTACTAATATTGTGCTCATATCCCAATACAGAGCAACCCGAGTCCCGATACGGAACGCGGCGGCGACTCCCGAGCAGAACCGCCACATCCGACAGGGTCACCCTGACCGGGAAAGCGAACAGCTTTATCGACGCTGTCCGTCGGTTTTCCCCTGAGGTGATGCGTATTAACGCTCTCGACAATCGACGTTCTCGTCCGTGGCATCGTTCTCGGCGTCTCCATCGCGGCCCCCGTCGGCCCGATCGGCGTGCTGTGTATCCAGCGAACGCTCTCTGACGGTCGACGGTCGGGCTTCGTCAGCGGCCTCGGTGCCGCCTCCGCTGACGCTGTCTACGGCGCCATCGCCGGGTTCGGAATCACGACGCTCTCGGCGCTCCTGCTCGAAGCCGAGACGGGCATCCGCGTCGTCGGTGGCGTCCTCCTGCTCCTCGTCGGCCTGCGCGCGTTCCGAGCCGAACCGGCCGAGATGGCCGACGGGACAGCAACCTCGGGGAGTCTCCTCGAAGACTACGGCTCGACGTTCCTGCTCACCATCACGAACCCGGTGACGATACTGGCGTTCGTCGGCGTGTTCGCCGGGCTGGGTGTCGGGCTCGGCGGCGACTATCTCGACGCGGGCGTACTCGTGTGCGGCGTCTTCGTCGGCTCCGCGCTCTGGTGGCTCTGTCTGAGCGTGGGGGTGGACTCCCTCCGAGCACACGTCACCCCGGGCGTCATGCGTCGGGTGAACCAACTCGCCGGCGGGGTCATCGTCGGATTCGGACTGCTCGCGCTCTGGAGCGTGCTGTGAAATCGGAGGTGCGCCGTCGAAACGCGCTGTAACTGATGGGGGCGGTACGGTGAGGGGCGACGACGGAGTTGACGGCACGGAGACCGCACGACACACGG
>JBEPYA010000114.1:0-12006 GCA_041641615.1 Salinigranum sp.
TCATCATCGGCCTCGCGTTCGCGCAGACGGTCGTCGTCCCCGCCGAGAACGAGAGCGTGGAGTTCAACGGCTACGTCGAGACCACGGAAGACCTCGTCACCCTCCGGAACGACGTGCTCGCGGCTGGCGTCCGGGGCGGCCAGCACGCGCAGTCCGTCCAGACGGGGGTCCGGTACCCCTCACGGGCGGTGCTGATCAACCCCGGTCCGTCGGTCGGCTCCCTCCGGACCACGTCGCCCGAGAACGTCACCATCTCTGGCGTCGAGGCCGTCTCCGGCGAGTCCGAGAACGTCCGGGGGGTCTGGAACACTTCCGCTCGCGGTCCGCAGAACTTCAGCACGCAGGCGGTTCGGTTCTCGCCCGCGTACAACAGTATCGACGTCCCCCCCGTCGAGCTGTCGGGCGAGGGCGCGTACCGACTCACCGACAACGGTCCGGTCCCGCTGACCAGCCGGACGGTCGTCACCGGCAACCGGATCACCCTCGTGACCGTCGAAGGGGACCTCCGGAGTTCGGCGCTGACGACGTCGGTAGCGGCGACGCCCGCGAGCGTGGCCACGCGGTCGGTGACGCTCACGGGAGCCAGTGGAAACAACTTCACGGTCACGCTTCCGGTCCCGGGGAACGGGACGAGCGAGGCTGCGGCCGCGTGGAACAACTCGGCCGCCGCGCAGTCGCTTCGAGACAACCCGCACGTTCTCGCGACCGAATTCAACGGCTCGCGCGTCGACGTCACGTTCGACGGCTCTCGAACCTACGAACTCCGACTCGCGCGCGTCGTCGTCCACGACCGCGGCGACTCCGGCGTCGACGCCGACACCGAACCCCAGTACCTCGCCCCGCTGGACGCCAACGGGACCGAGGTGTCGACCGCCGGCTCGAAGCGAATCGCCGTCGAGGTTCGCGACCGCTACAACAACCCCGTCGAGGGAGTCGACGTGGCGTTCAGCGCCTCCAGCGGCAACATAACGAGCGGGCCCGCCGTGACGACCGACTCCAGCGGTCGCGCGGGCGTTCAGTTCGACATCGAGACGGCAGCCACCGCCGAGATAACCGCTACCATCGACGGGCAGGGTCTCTCTCGGTACAACTCGACGACGATCCTACTCGTCAGCCAGGAGGCCGCGGGAGGGACCGGGACGGACGAGATCAATCCGAGCGAAGACGGAGACGTCCAGTTGGTGGGTGCCGTCGAGACCGACAACGGCGACGGGATCGATATCACGTTCAACAACACCGGCCTCGAAGATCAGTCCATCGAGAAGCTCCGCATCTCGTTTTACTTCGCCGACCAGAACGAGAAACGTGTCACGAACATGTCTATCGACGACGAGTCGGCGACGGACAAGTTCTTCGACGTTCCCGGGACGACCAACGCCATCGTCGAGACGTTCCCCGCGAATCAGGAGTCGACGCTCTCGATGACTGCAGAAGAGACGGTGGACGGCAAGGGTGCGAACACCGGTAACGATTTCCTCGTCATGACCATCTGGTACGACAACGACGGGAAGCAAACCTACTTCGTCGGGGTCAATCCGAAGTAGAACAGCGCGACGGCCCGTTCAGTCCCTCTCTGAGCAGTTACTCGTCCTCGTCCTCTTCGATGACCTCCGGATCGGCGAGCGCCGACTGCAGCGAATCCAGTCCGGAGACCCAGTCCGAGACGAGTCCGTACTCGATGTCCTCCAGCACGGTCACGTCGAGTTCGCCGTCGTCCTCGATGACGAGCGTGCCCGCCTGGACCACGTGCGCGAAGGCGGTGTCGAGGTCTTCCTCATCTTCGGCGGCGACGGCCGCCTCGATGTGTTCGGGGATGGTGCCTTCGGGGGCCGGACCGCCGGCGACGTACTCCTCACCCGCGGCGAAGACACAGCGGAGGCTCATCTGGACGCCGTCGACGAGCATGAGCTTCTCCTCGCTCTCGAACTCCACTTCGGAGAGAACGATCTCGCCGATGTCGCGGAGCTCTTCCAGTGCCGTCTCCTCGTCGATGGTCTCGTCCTTGTACGCGGAGATGACCTTCGCGACGGCGATCGCCGCGTCGTCCTGCATGTTGAACAGGAGCCGCGCGGACTCCTCGCTCTCGGGGTCCAGATCCTCCTCGTCGACCCGCGATAGCCAGTTCTGCCAGCGTTCGTCGGTGTAGTAGGTCTCCTCAACCTCGGTCATACCAGACAGTCTCTGTCTGTCGTCAAAGGCCTTTCCTCTCCCCGATTGGGTGCGGGACGCTCCCACCCGCCGTGGGTTCTCGAACCTCAGTCCGAGAGCGTCGCGCGGGTGTCGATGCCGTACACCGAACGCGGCGTCTCCACGTGTGCGCGGTGAATCGCTTCGTCGTAGCCCTCGTCGAGGAGCGTTCGAACGCGACGCGGGACGGTCTTCGGCCCCAGGACCGCACCCGGTCGGTCGGGGTCGTCGACGAAATCCGTCTCCATGAGGAACGGCTCCGCTCTCTCGGCCGCCTCCCGCAGCCAGTCGGGTTCGCTCATCACGCTCGGGGTGACTCCCGCGAGCTTCGGCCCGGCGTAGTGTTTGACCACCTTCTCGCGGGCGAGTCCGCGCTCGTCGGCCCACGCGGCCACGTCGGTCAGGTCTTCCGTGGATTCGGTGTGGAGCTGGACAGCACACTCGCAGTCGGCCCCGAGCGAGAGCGCGTGCCGGAGTACGTCGTTCGAAGCCTCCCACACCGCGTCAGTGACGTCGTAGTGGGGGCGGCCCGACTTCAGTGCGAGCGCTCGTCCCTCTCGGACGTACTCGGCGGCGACGTCGAGGCCGTCGCACATGAGGTCGCGGGCTTCGGCCGGTTCGAAGCCCCGCTCGTCGACCAGCCGCGAGACGAGCCCCGGGTGGACGCCGAGAACGGGCCAGGCCCGCCCGTCGAGCACCTCGCTCGCTTGCGCCACGACTCCGAGGGTCGTCTCGAACACGGTCCGGAAGTCCTCGCCGGTCTCCGCTTCGACGCCGAGATGCCACGAGGGTTTGTTGACGACGAGCAGGTGCGTCCCGCCGAGGCGGGCGAAGTCCTCGACGGCGGCGATTCCCCGTCCGTGTTCCGGGTCGAGATGGAGGTGATTGTCCAGCACCGGCGTCCCGAGGTCCATGTCCGTGTGTTCGACGGCCGGGACAAAAGGCGACCGGATGTGTCTCTCGGCCGGACCCCGGCTCAGACGCCCGGCACACCGAACGCCGACAGCGACCCGACGCCGAGCACGGAGAGGACGGCGAGGGTGACGAGCGACGCGACCCACGCGACCAGAGCGATGCCCGCAGCCTCGACCCACCCGCCCGGGTAGCGCCAGTTCACGACGGCGACGTACGCGAGGAGCGTGAGGAGCACTCCCAGGAGTGGAATCCACCCGAGGAACAGCCCGACGACCGCCCAGACGACCGCCCCGATGAGCGCGGTGACGACGGCGTGGCTGTAGTCGCTCTCGTCGACGACGAACCGCGCGCCGACGTAGATGCCGAACCCACCGACGAGCAGGCTCACGATGAAGCCGATGACCGAATCAACGAGTCCCATACGCGACGTTTCGACGTCCGTGACAAGAACAGTTGCGCTTTCGCAGCGTGGATCTCCCCCTCTCACTCGCCGAGCGTGACACTCTCCGTCGCGGCGTTGGGAAGCGCGTCGGAACGTCCGTGGCTCCCCGGTGCGATGGCGACCGTCCGGAGGCCGTACTCGTTCGCCACTTCGAGCGCCGGCTTGAAGTCCGTGTCACGGGAGGCGATGGCGACGACGTCGGCCCGCGACTCGACGACCTGTCGCGTGAGGTCGACGGCGAGTTTGACGTCGACGTCCCCGCTGGTGACGATGACGTTGAACCCCCGCGCCTCGGCCGCCTGGATGAGGCCCGGGGTCGCGTGTTCGTCCACGTAGAGTCGCGTCGTCGCAAGACGGCCGTACGCGCGAGCGGCCGCGCGGACGTCGTCGAGGTCGACGTCGAACTCGTCGCGGAGGACATTGGGACCGTCGACGAACAGCGCGACCCGCGGCTCCGCGGTGTGCTCGTCGGCGAACAGCCGCTGGAGGAGGTTCATGCGCCCGGTACCGGGGACGCGAACAAATGCGTGCTGGTTCGGGAGCGTCGACCGCTCCGTGGCCGCGGTGACCGGTTGCCGCCGCCCGGTTCGAACCGTGGGACAGAACGATACTAGTATTCCTAGTACACCTGTGACTCGTATCGAGTCATATATCTTTAGCTTTATGTAGCTTGGTGCTCAATAAGTTGATATGAGCGAAGCAGGGAAGGAAGAAAGTCCCCAATCGTTTATTGTTATAGATTCGATGAACAGCCACGGTGCGCTCACCGTACAGTCGGTCGACACCCGGGCGACGTACCACATCGTCGACTATGCGGACGCCGACACTCGCGAACGGCTCGCCTCGCTCACCGAGGGTGCGCAGGTCCGGATGTCCGTCTCACGGGCCGGCGTCCGAGCGAACGTCTGGGCGGCGAAGAAAGTCGTCACCGGCTCTCCGGAGCCGACGACCGCTCGCGTCTGAGCACCCGCGGCCCGAGTACCCCCTCACGACCGCCCCCCTCGATTCGTCCGCCCTCCTTCCCTCGCGGCCCCGTCGTCTCACAGCGTCGGAACCGTCTGTACCGCGGCAGAACGAAGAATCTCTCGTCGGGACGCGTCCGTCCTCGTCTCAGACGCGACGCATGACGTTCGACATGTCGGCGAACGTCGCGGTTCGGCGGCTCTCCGCCCAGACCTCGCCCTGTAACCCGTTCTCAGAAATAGTTACTATATTCATAGTAAGTTTTTACTCACGGGTCATAATAAATCTGTCGTTCACGGACGCCGTCGCGACTCCTCGACTCTCACGGGCACGTCGCCGTGCTCCGACGTTCGAAGTGTGGACCGGGCCGCGTATACAGTCGAAGTTCCCTCCACGACTCGTGACCCGCTTCGTTCGCCACACTCGCTTGCCACACGCCTGTAACGTCCCTGACGCTACGACTCCCGGACGACCGGCCGTGAGTCCGCGAGACCGAGTCGGTGAGGCCGCCTCGTCTCGTGGACTCGATAGCACCCGTCCGCGAAACTGTCGCCCCACTGTCGTTCCGCGTCACTCCACGACGACTCCCGACGTGCTTCGCTCGCCACGATACCAAAGCATTACTTGACTCCCGCCAAAGCGCGAGTATGGCCCTTCGGAAGCCGCCACTGCGGGACGTTCACGCCGGGCGGGACGCGAAGTTCACCGAGTTCGGCGGATGGGACATGCCCGTGGAGTTCGACTCCATCCGAGCCGAGCACACCGTCGTTCGCGAACGGGCCGGCATCTTCGACGTCTCACACATGAGTGAGATCGAGGTCACCGGGCCGGACGCGACCGCACTGATGCAGCGACTCACGTCGAACGACGTGACCGTTCTCGACCCCGGCGACTCCCAGTACTCGACGATTACGACCTCCGAAGGGACCATCATCGACGACACCGTCGTCTACCGGCTCCCCACAGACCGCGACGGTGACGCCGCGTACCTCTTCGTCCCGAACGCGGGCCACGACGAGCAGATGTACGACCGCTGGACCGACCACCGCGACGAGTGGGGGCTCGACGCCGACGTGGCGAACGTCACCGAGGAGTGGGCGATGTTCGCCGTTCAGGGCCCCGACTCGCCCGCTCTCGTCACCGGGGTGCTGGGTTCGGCACCCGGGCTCTCCCCGTTCGAGGCTCGGGAGGCCGACCTCGCCGGTGTGTCGTGTCTGCTCGCGCGGACGGGATACACCGGCGAGACCGGCTTCGAGGTGCTCTGCCCGTGGGAGGAGGCCGAGACGGTGTGGGACGCATTCGCCGACGACGACGCCTGCCCGCCCTGCGGCCTCGGCGCACGCGACACGCTCCGCATCGAGATGGGCTTCCTGCTTTCGGGGCAGGACTTCCACCCCGATGAGGAGCCACGCAACCCTTACGAGGCCGGCATCGGCTTCACGGTCAAACTCGACACCGAGTTCGTCGGCCGCGACGCGCTCGAACGCGCCCACGCCGAGGGTGTCGACGAGAAGTTCGTCGGCATCGAGCTCGTCGACCGCGGTATCGCCCGCCACGGGTACGAACTCACCGACGAGGCCGGCGAGTCGCTCGGCCACGTCACCAGCGGAACCATGAGTCCGACACTCTCGAAGGCCATCGCCCTCGGTTACCTCCCCGCCGACCACGCCGACCCCGGCACGCGGGTCGACGTCGTCGTTCGCGGGGAGAGGAAGCGGGCGAAGGTCGTCTCGCTGCCCTTCATCGACCGCTAACACAACTATGTTCGAAGTTCCCGACGACAGACGGTATCTGGAATCGCACGAGTGGATCACGACCGACTCTCCCACGAGAGTCGGCATCACGGCGTTCGCCCAGGACGAACTCGGCGACGTGGTGTTCGTCGAACTCCCCGAGGCGGGCGACACGGTGACCGCCGGCGACTCGTTCGGCGTCATCGAGTCGATCAAGGCCGTCTCCGACCTCTACGCCCCCGTCTCGGGCGAGGTCACGGCCGTGAACGAGGAGCTGTTCGACCGGCCCGAACTCGTCAACGAGAGCCCGTACGGCGAGGGGTGGATGCTCGAACTGAGCGTCGAGGACGACGGGGCGTTAGACGACCTCCTCTCCCCCGAGGAGTACCGCGAGCAGATCGAATGAGTGGAAGTCCGTACGCACCGCATACGCCCGCAGAGACCGAGTCGATGCTCGATGCGGTCGGCGTCGACTCGGAGGACGACCTCTTCGACATTCCCGACGAGGTTTCGTTCGACGGCGACTTCGGCATCAGTTCGAAATCAGAAGCAGGGGTGAGAACCGAGGTCGAAGCCACGCTCTCGCGCAACGACGACCTCGTCGAGTTTCTGGGCCGGGGTCACTACGACCACTACGTTCCATCGCTCGTTTCGGACCTGTCTCGCCGGTCGGAGTTTCTCACCTCCTACACCCAGTACCAGCCCGAGATCACCCAAGGCTTCCTGCAGGCCCTGTTCGAGTACCAGTCGTTTGTCGTCGAGTTGACCGGACTGCCGGTCGCGAACTGTTCGATGTACGACGCCGCGACCGCCCTCGCAGAGGCCGCCCGCCTCGCCGGGCGCGTCCGGGGGGCGAGCGGGTCGACCGTCCTCGTCCCCGAGCACCTCCACGAAGGGAAGGCGGGCGTCCTGGACAACTACGTCGAGGGGGCCGGCCTCTCCGTGGAGAGGTATCCGATGGACGACGGCTCCGCGGACGTCGACGCGCTCTCCGAACTCGTCGACAGCGACACCGTCATGGTGTACGCGGAGTCGCCGACGCTTCACGGGGTCATCGAGCCCTCGCTCGGCTCGATTGGGAGCCTCGCCGCCGACCACGACGCGCTGTTCTGTCTGGGCTCCGACCTGCTCGCGCTGGCGCTTCTCGAAGAGCCGGCGACGGTCGGTGCCGACGTCGTCGTCGGGGCGGCCGACGTCCTCGGCCTGCCGACGAGCTACGGCATGGGGCTCGGTCTCTTCGCCACCCGCGAGGCGTTCCTCCGGCAGGTTCCGGGACGACTGGTCGGTGCCAGCGAGGACGCTGCCGGGAAGCGGGCGTTCACGCTCACCCTCCAGACGCGCGAACAGCACATCCGCAAGGAGCGGGCCACGTCGAACATCTGCACGAACCAGGCGTGGGTCGCCCTCCGGACGGCGATGCACGTCGCCTCGCTGGGCGCGGAGGGCATGGTCGACCTCGCCGAGCAGTGCGTATCGAACGCCCGGGACCTCGCCGCGAAGCTCGACGAGATCGTCGGCGTCCAGGCGCCCGTCTACGACCGCCACCACTTCCGCGAGTTCGTCGCTCACACGGATCAGCCGGCGGAGGCCGTGGCTTCGGAACTCGAAACGAGAGGATTCGCCGTCCACACTGTCGGCGAGCACCGGGTCCAGGTGTGTATCACGGAGACGAACGCGAACCACGCCGAGGCTCTCGTCACGGCATTCGAGGAGGCGGCGTAATGGACTACGACCAAGCGCGGTTCGGCCGGGACGACGTGTACGAGCCACTGCTCTCGGAGAAGGACGGAAGCGAGGTCGAGGTCGACTCGTCGCTGCCGGACGACCTCACCCGCGACTCGGTGTCGCTCCCCTCCCTCTCGGAGCCCGAGTTGGCCCGACACTACACCCGGCTGTCGCAGATGAACTACGGGGTCGAGACCGGTCCCTATCCGCTGGGCTCGTGCACGATGAAGTACAACCCCTCGTTCACCGAGGACGTCGCGGCCCTCCCGTCGGGAGCGGTTCACCCCGACCGCTCGGGGAAGACGGTCCAGGGGACGCTCGCCGTCCTCCACGGGCTGCAGGAGTACCTGGCCGACATCGGCGGGATGGACGCCGTGACGCTCCAGCCGCCCGCGGGCGCTGCGGGCGAGTTCACCGGCATCCTCGTCGCGAAAGCGTATCACGAGGCGAACGACGACGACCGCTCCGAGGTGATCATCCCGGCCTCGGCGCACGGCACGAACTTCGCGTCGGCCGCGATGGCCGGCTACGAGGTGGTCGAACTCCCCTCGGGGAAAGACGGCCGCGTCGACCTCGAAGCGCTGGAGGCGGCTGTGAGCGAGGAGACGGCGGCGCTCATGCTGACCAATCCGAACACGCTGGGGCTGTTCGAGCGTGACATCGTCGAGATTGCGGAGATGGTCCACGACGCCGGCGGGCTGCTCTACTACGACGGCGCTAACCTCAACGCGCTGCTCGGACGGGCCCGCCCCGGCGACATGGGGTTCGACATCATGCACTACAACGTCCACAAGACGTTCGCGACGCCGCACGGCGGAGGCGGTCCCGGTGCCGGTCCGGTGGGTGTGGTTTCGGATCTCGCGGCGTTCCTCCCCCGTCCACAGGTCCGCAAGTCGGACGGGGGCTTCGAGCTGTACGACCCCGAACGCTCTATCGGCAAGGTCCATGGGACGATGGGCAACTGGCTCGTCCTCGTGAAGGCGTACGCGTACATCTCGCGGCTGGGCGACGCGGGCCTCAGAGACGCCTCGGCGAAGGCGGTGTTGAACGCCAACTACCTCGCCTCCCGACTGGAGTACGACATCCCGTACGGCCCGTTCCACCACGAGTTTGCGGCGACGGCGGGGGACAGAGACGCCGCGGACGTGGCGAAACGGATGCTTGACTACGGGGTCCACCCGCCGACGACGAAGTGGCCCGAACTCGTCTCGGAGGCGATGCTCACCGAGCCGACGGAGGTGGAGAACCGGTCGTCGCTGGACGACCTCGCCGCAGCGTTCAACCGCGCGCTGGCGGACGACGACGAAACGCTCGCGAACGCACCGTCGCG
This sequence comes from Salinigranum sp., assembly GCA_041641615.1. GTDB lineage: Archaea > Halobacteriota > Halobacteria > Halobacteriales > Haloferacaceae > Salinigranum. The sequence goes on from JBEPYA010000114.1 coordinate 9,296, forward strand.
GACCACCGCCCGGCGCATCGACCAGGTGAGCGCCGCGCGGAACCCGCGGCTGTCGTGGCACGCGCTCGAAGACGACGGCGAGGACTGATCCCCGTCACGACCGCTCTACTCGGCGGAGCGCGGTCGCTGGTGTGATGTCGGGAGAACGGGACCTTCCGAGGAGAGGCTCAGGCTTCGACCGAGGTGTCGATGTCGCCGATGCGGACGAAACTGTAGTTACACTCCGCGCAGCGCCACTTGACCTTCTCGCCGAGGTGTACCAGCGTGCTGGCCGACCGCCAGAACGTGCGCTCCCCGCCGCAGGCCGGACAGTGGTGTTCCATCTCCAAGCTCATACGTCGGGATATCGGCGCCCGCAGTTTAAGATGTTGGTTCCGATTACCGGGCGTGAGAGCGGCGGGTCGTGCCGTCGGTGAAAGTGCTGTCGAGGAGGGTGAGTGAAACGGGCTGCGCACGCTTCACGGGCGCGGTGACGACACCGCTTCTCCAGCCGACTCTGTCCCTCGCTCCGTCTGCGGGCGACTCACGGGTCGCCCTCACGGCTAGCGGGACGCACCGCGTCCCGCGCTGCTCACTCGGTCGTCCACCGAAGCGACTGCGTCGCTTCGAGCCGTTCGTTCGGTCTCCTCACGAGAACCTCGCGCGTGTGGTGCTTGGGCGAGACCGACGGTCTCGCTGGCTCCCGTTCGCACAGCTCACGGGAACGCTCACAGAGAGCGCACCGTCACGCGCCACCGTCTGAGTACTGCCGCTGCGGTCGGCGCGTGAGAGTGAGCGAGCGGAGCCGAGCGAACGAACGCGCGAGGGTCCGCTCGCGGCTCCGTCCGCGAGCCACCGGCGGACGAGTCCCCCGACCTCTCCAGTCGCTCGTGGAGAGAGCGGGTGGGGAGGTCCGAGGCTGCGGTCACCCCACGTCGGCGACGCGCGGTCACCACCCTCCGAGTGACGCCGTCGACGACGAACCGATTCCCCATCCGTTCCGCTCTCCACACTCGTCTCGCTCCGCGTGAGGCCAACATACTTGCCCCACGCGACGATATCCCTCTCTATGGCGCTCACCCTGTACGCGCTCGACGGTTGTCCGTACTGCGAGAAGGTTCACGACGCGCTCACCGAGGCCGACGTCGACTACGAGACCGTGTGGGTCGAAGCGATGCACTCCGAGCGCGACGAGGTGAAGCGCGTGAGCGGGCAGCGCGGGGTCCCCGTCCTCGTCGACGACGACCACGGCGTCACGATGAGCGAGAGCGAGAATATCCTCCAGTACGTCGCGCGGACGCTCGCCTGACCCGACTCGCGCTCAGACGGAGGCGGGTGCCGGGCGCGAGGCCCAGTGGGCGTCGACGTACTCGGCGAACGTCGTGTAGTCGATTCCGGTCCGCTCCGAGAGGGCCGCGATGTCGACATCGTACCCCTGTTCGTTGAACCACTGGTACATGTCGGCCATCTCGTCGCCGGCCTCCGCGCGGTAGGCGTCGATGTCGACGTGAACGGTCTCCACCTCACGACCCAGCGCGTCGGCGAAGACGGAGGCGAACTCCTCGAGCGTCAGTTCGTCACCCGCGAGTTCGACGATCTCCCCGGCCCAAGTGTCGGGGTCGGAGAAGGCCGTCGCCGCCATCCGGCCGATGTCCGCGCCGTCGACGACGGCGAGTGAGACTCCCTCCGCGAGCGGCAGGGCGAGGGTTCCGTCTCTGATCTCGCCTTCCTGCCACGCGAAGTTCTGCATGAAGTACACGGGGCGGACGAACGTCCACTCCAGTTCGGAGTTGGCGATATACTCCTCGACCCGGTGCTTGGACTCGAAGTGTTCGAGCGGTGCGCGGTCCGCCCCGGCGACGGAGGAGTACACGACGTAGTCGACGCCGGCAGCGACGCAGGCGTCGACCATCCGGGTTCCGTGGTCGGTTTCGACCGCCGGACCCTCCTCGAAGAACGTCGTGACGAGGAAGACGGCGTCCATCCCCTCGACGGCCGCGTCGAGCGAGGCGCGGTCGTTCAGATCCGCCTCGACGACGTCTACCCCTCGCTCTGTGAGTGCCGCGGCGGCGTCGCTCCCCGCGTCGCGGGTCATCCCATAGATTTCGTACTCGCCGTACGCACCCGACCGGAGCGCCTCGACAACTGCACCACCCTGCTGGCCCGTCGCACCGGCGACGAGCACCTTCGTCAGTACCATGGAGAACATAACGCGCCTTCGGGGAATAAAGACAGCCGTGAGGGGTGATATCAACGGTTTTCTCCACGATTTAGTCACACTCTGTGAACCGAGAACGTCCCACAACCCTCATATCTGTTGCCTGCGTAAGGGCAAATATGAACAAGCACTTCGAGGACGCGTGGTACTACCTGGGCCGAGCCGTCGACCACCTCCGCATCGGGTTCGAAGAGGAACTCGCTCCGCTTGAGGCGGCCATGCGGGAGCGGTTCGGATGGGAGGACGAGGGAGAGGAACCCCAGACGCGGCTGGGGCGTGTCAAGACCGAGTTCGGGCGGGTCGACACCGAACCGGTGCGGAAAGCCCGCGAGCGCATCGACCAGTACCGCGGGCGGCCCCCGGCGGAGTAAGTAACCCTTAAGTCTCGCGCCCGGATATCGATGGGTGCGCGGGTTGGTGGTCTAGCCCGGTTATGACGGCTCCTTCACACGGAGCAGGCCGGCGGTTCGAATCCGCCCCAACCCATCCACTTATAACGGTTTTCTGCCCGTCA
>JBEPYA010000115.1:0-11990 GCA_041641615.1 Salinigranum sp.
GAGCACGCCGCCGACCGGGGCGTCCACATCTCGCACTCCACCGCCTTCGGCTTCTCCACTCGGGTGAAGACCCGCCACCCCGGGAGCGCCATCCTCGACACCGCCGAGGACGTCGGCGCGGACTTCATCGTCGTCCCTCGTGAACCGGTCACCGGCGATCCCGGTGAAGTGCTCGAGAAAGCCGCCGAGTACGTTCTCCTCTACGCCTCCCAGCCAGTCCTCTCGGTCTGACCTGCTCACTCGATCGCCTGCGATACCTGATACAGTAGTCCCTCCAGTTGTGGTCGCTCGGCCTCCCAGCGTCTCCGGTGATGCGCCCGCGCCAGCGTCCGTTGTATCACTTCGAGTTGTGCGCGCGTGAAGCGCCGCTGTCCGTCGTCGAGGCGCTCGAACGCCGCTCGGCAGTCGAGCGCGTCCACGCCCTCGCTTCGCTCGTCCTCGCCGCCGAGGCGGTCGCGGAGGACGTCGTGGAGCGTCCACTGTTCCTCGCGGGTGAGCGACAGCCGTTCGACGACGGGTGACGGTCGTTTCTCGGGCACGGTCGGGTTCGCGTTGAACCCCCCAAACGATGAATGTTAGCATTACTCACTCAGACGGACCGGCTATCAGTCGCGAGAGCCCGTCCGATACACATTCGTACCCGCGAGGGGTCGTCCGGTCTGTGCCCCTCCACCCGGACTGGCTCCCTCTCATCCGTCCGAACCGTCCGCTCGCAGCGGCGTTCGTACTCCTCACCGCAGCACTGGCCGTGGTGGCTCTGTGGCGACGCGTCGTCAGTGGTTTCCTGCGGGCGGGTGTCGTCCCGGTCCCGCGCTCGGGCGGCCTCGTGGTCGACGTACTGGTGACGGACGGTCCGTTCGTCGTCGGCGTCGTCGGATTCGCCGGTGTGTACGCCGTCGTCCGCGGTATCGACGTGGGACTCGCCCTCCCGTCGGAGTCGAAGCCGGTGGGGCTTGCCGTCGCGGTCCCCCTCGCGTTCGTCGGACTCACGAAACTCGTAGGAACGCTCGACGGCGTCGCGTACAACTCACTCACGAAGACGGCCTACGCCACCGACGCTCCGATCGGGCCCGTGGTGGTCGTCATCGGACTGGGTCTGCTCGTCGGCGTCCCGTCGTGGTCGTCGTCTCTCAGGTGCTCGTGCAGGGGACTCTCTGACGGGTCGCAGACAGCGACGCGGCGCTCGTCCTGACGACGCTCGTGACGGCGTTCGTGATGGTCGACACCACCGGCCGTCTGACGGCCGGTCCCGACGCGGGGAAACTCGACGGCGTCGTGGCGTTCACGCTCCTCCTCGTGCTCTGTCTGTACGTTCACGGCCGAATCGAGGTCGGACGGGTCCGCGCGCTCGCGTACCTCCCGGTCGCGCTGTTCGTCTGTTTCGTCGCCTTCGCGGGTCTCGCACAGGTCGAGTCGGTCACCGGCGGCCTGTTCGCGCTCACCCCGTTCGCGACGTTCGGCGTCGCCACCTACACGTACGACCGAACCGGATCGCTCCTCCCGCCCGCCCTCGCGTACGCGTGTCTCAGGGTGGCTAACACGGCCGTCGTGTACGGCCTCGAGGCCGGCCTCCAGCACTGACACCGGTCGCTCATTCCCGCAACTCGTCGTCGTCCGGTTCGGCCCAGGGGTCGTCCTCGGCGACGGGCGCGAGCGCGTGGTCGAGTTCCTCGTCGGAGTACTCGACGTCCGACAGCGCCATTGCCAGCCGCTGCCATCGCCTGCTCTCCGCGCCGTCCTCCTCGGGACCGACCCGCGCGCCGCGGGTCTTGAAAAAGCGCGTGCCCCTCCCCTGCCGTGAGCCTTCCCCCGTGTGCTGGTCGAAGATCACGTCGAACGGCCCTCCCGGTTCGAGGTCGCCGACGGGGAAGTCGACGGGCGGTTCCTCCCCTTCCGGACTCTCGGCCCGTCGCTCGGCCACGAGTCGGAAGCACTCGTCGGCGTTGGCCGCCTCGCGCGACGAGCGAGCGCGGGCACACGCGAGCGCGGCGTGTATCGCACAGAGCCGTCCCCGCCACGAGTCGGGTTCCCACCGCTCCGTCGCCAGCTGCTCGTACCGCTCGACCAGGAGCGCGACGTCCTGGCCCGCACGGAGGTCCTCTACGACGTACAGGTTCAGGCGGTCCCAGAGGTTCCACGCGTAGCCCGACCGGGCGAGTTCCCACGCGGCCCACGCCGCTACCCGTTCGTCCGACCGTCTGACGGCCTTCTGGAGGAGGCTGGAGACGTCGTATCGGTTGTATCCACCGTTCGTCTCGTGTTCTCCCTTCTCGTCTCCCCTGTCCGTCGTCCCCTCCCGCGCCTCCGGCGGCGTCTCGGTGTCGAGGCTCCCGTCGGCCCCGAACGTGGCCTGTCTGTCCTCGGTCATGAGGAGTCGATGGACGACCACGTGGACGAGTGTTGCGGTTCCCCGACCGGTTCCGGTTTCGGGAGCCGCTCAGTGCAGTCGGATGGTCATCTCGAGCTCGAAGCTCTCGGCGTCGCTCGTCTCGAAGCCGGTCTCCTGGTAGAGGTTGACCGCCGGGCGGTTCCACCGTTCGACCGTGAGCCACACCTTCTCGACGCCTTCGTCGCGCCCGTGGCCGAGGAGCGTCTGCATGAGCCGCCGCCCGATGCCGGCGCGCTGGTACGCCTGGAGGACGAAGATGGCGAGCTCGTACGCGTCGCCGTCGGGGACGAGCGTAGCGTGGCCTGCCGCCGTCTCGTCGTCCCACGCGACGACGTTCAGACAGTCCTCGCCGAGGATGTTCGAGAGCCACTCCTCGATCCGTTCTGTCTTCCCGGGCGGGATGCCCTGCGCCCGGTCGGCCGGGTCGAACGCCTCGTACATCTCCACGAGCGCCCCCCTCTCCCGGTCGCTCCCGTCGTACGGCCGGATCTCGATCTCGCGCCCCTCTCGGTCCTCGAACGTGAGCGGCGGCGCCTCGAACGCCTCGGCCGGTTCGTCGGGGTAAACTCGTTCGCTCATTCTCTGACCAGTGACACCGTGACGTGTGAGTTGAGGATGACGAACTCCGCGACGCTCCCGATACGGATCTTCCCCATCGGACTCGTCTCCCCGCCGCCGAGGACGATCTTGTCGAAGTCTTCGGCCTCGGAGAGGTCGATCAGGGCGCTCCCGGGGTCGCCCTCCAAGTGTCGGACCGCGGCGTCCAGTCCTGCCCCGTCGAGAACCTCCCGAACGCGGGCTTCGACCTCGTCTGGCGACCGGTCCGACTCGGGGTTGTCGACGATGCCGACCGTGAGGTCGTCGCCGGCTTCGAGCGCGCGCGCGACCGTCTGCTCCAGCGCGTCGAGGGAGTCGTCCGTTCCACCGATTCCCAAGAGTACCTTCATGCGTGGCGCATCGACGGCCCGGGAGAAAAAGACGGGGGGCGCGGGAGGGTGACGATGCGACGGTGGGCCCTCATCCGACCAGCACCGCCTGCGCCATCCCGAGGAAGACGAGGAAGCCGAGGACGTCCGTCGCGGTGGTGATGAAGATGGTCGCCGACGTCGCGGGGTCCTCGCCCAGTCGGCTGAGCACCAACGGGATGAGCGTCCCGAAGAAGCCGGCGATGACGAGGTTCAGCACCATCGACACGCCGAGGACCAGCCCCAGAAGGGGGCTCTGGTTGAACACCGCTGCGATGACCGCGACGAGCGCGCCGGTGATGGCGCCGTTCGCCGCACCGGCGACGACCTCGTTGAGGATGGCCCGCCCGCCCGTCGGGAGCGACACCTGCCCGAGCGCGATGCCGCGGACGGTGACGGCCATCGACTGGGTGCCGGCGTTCCCACCCATCCCGGCCACGACCGGCATGTAGACGGCGAGGAGCGTGAACGCGGCGATGGTCTCCTCGAAGAGGCCGACGACGGCCGCCGCGAGGAACGCCGTCCCGAGGTTGATGACGAGCCACTTGTACCGGCTGCGCACCTTCACGAGCGGTCCGTCGAGGACACTCTCTTCCTCCTGGACGCCGGTGAACTCGTACAGCGTCTCGCCCGCCGCCTCCTCGATGACACTCAGGAGGTCGCCGCCGTAGATGACGCCGAGGATGCTGCCGTCGTCGTCGAGTACGGCGACGGAGCGTTCGGGGTTCGACCGGAACACGTCGACGACGTCCGTGTCGGGGCTGTCGTATCTCACGGTCGGCGTCTCGATGGTGTGGTCGAGGATGTCCTCGTCGTCCGAGAGCGCCAGCGTCCCCCCCGGTAGCTCGCCGACGAGTTCGTCCCCGTCCGTCACGAAGATGGTCGGGAATCGGTCGGTCCGGTCCTCGTGCCGCCGGACACGGCGGGCCACCTCGGAGATAGGTCGCTGGCTCCCGACGGTCACGTAGTCGAGATGCATATGCCCGGCGGCGCTCTCGGGGCTGAACTCCAGGAGGAACTCGATCTTCTCGCGGCGGTCCTCGTCGAGACGCCGGAGCACCACCTCCCGCGTCTCCCCGTCGGCGAACCCGAGCACGTCCGTCGCCTCGTCGGGGTCGAGCCGGCGGACGAACGCGCGCAGTCCCTCGGCATCCATGTCCGCGACGAGGTCCTCTTGGACCGTCTCCGGAAGCCGAAAGAACAGCTCCCGCTGTTGTACCCGTGAGAGTTGCTGGAACTCCTCGGCGGGCGTCGGGGAGAGGGCGATCTCCTGGCCCGCGTCCTGGAGCGCTTCTGACATGGTTCGAAGTTCCTGGGGGCGACTAAACGTCTGACGAAGGTCGGTCGTCGCACGCGCGGCGGCTCACGACGCGTTCGCGTGACATCGCTCCGACACCCTCGCGTGACTTCACTCGCCCTCGTCACGTGACAGGTACTCGGGCGGGACTCGCGCGACGGTGTAGGTGTCCGTTCCCCGTTTCCGGACCGCGAACCCCTCTCCGACGAGCGAGCGAACGTCGACGGCGAGGACGACCGGCTCGCCGCCGTCGGTGTGCCGTCGCCCGACGTCCCGTGCCGTCTCGCGAGTCCCCGAGAGGTGGACCGACTGTCGACCCATCGGCTTCAGCCCCTCCGCGAGGATGGTGTCGAGATTTCGCGGCGCGGTCCCGTGGTAGAGGGTGTCGGGGAGGCTCCGGTCGCGGTCGTTCCGGCCGTCGGCTCCCTCCGCATCGAGGTCAAGGTCGACACCGACGGAGTGACCGTACGCCGCCCGGAGTTCGCGCTCGCTGCCGACCACGCGGGTCTCGAAGCGCCCCTTCGGGTCCGCCGCGACGACCGCCTCGACCTCCCGTTCGCCGGCCCAGTCGTATCGCGAGGCGACGCTCGTGACGACCGACGAGCGGGCGGTCCACCCGGCCGCGTCCAGCGAGAGTCCGACATCGTCGGGGAAGTGTCTGAGCGCGCCCGAGACGAACTTCGAGAGCCGTCTCCGACGCGACCCCGAGAGGACCCGGTCGCCGCCGTCGCCGCACACCGGGCACGCGTCCTCGAAGTACGTCCCGTGGTCGGAGCAGGTCGAGACCGGCGCAGGCATCGCTCGGGACGAGGGGCTCGACGGACGTCTCTCTTCTGCATCCCGTGCCGCGGGGACAACCCTTAGGCCCGCCCCCGCCTTCTCCCCGGCAATGAGTTCGGTTCCGGAACGGTCAGAGATCGCGACGGAGTACAAGTGGGATCTCGACTCCATCTACGCCTCGGACGAGGAGTGGGAGGCGGCGTTCGCCTCGGTGAAGGAGCGCATCCCCGAACTGCGGGAGTTCGAGGGGCAGGTCGCCGAGGACGGCGAGACCCTCCTCGAAATCCTGCAACTCGAAGAGGAGGTGATGCGCGAGCTCTCGAAGGTCGTCTCCTACGCCAACCTCCGCTCCGCGGAGGACACGCGGAACCAGGAGTTTCAGGCCCTCTCCGCCCGTGCACAGTCGCTCTCGTCGGAGGCTCAAAGCGCCGTGTCGTACGTCGAGCCCGAACTCCAGGCGCTCTCCCGCGAGGAGGTTCGGGAACTCGTCGAGGAGGAACCCGCGCTCGAAGCGTACGAACACTACCTCGACGACGTGCTCCGGATGAAGCCGCACACCCGCTCGACCGAGGTCGAGGAGGTGCTGGCGGACCTCTCGGAGGTGACCGGCGCCGCGAGCGACGTCTACTCGATGCTCACCAACGCCGACATGGAGTTCCCGACGGTGGAGAACCCCGACGGCGACGGGGTCGAGATCACCCAGTCGAACTTCACGAAGCTCCAGAAACACCCCGACCGGTACTTCCGACGGACGGTCCACGAGGAGTTCTACGACCGCTGGGCCGACGTGCGCAACGCCGTCGGGACCGCGCTGAAGAACAGCGTCACGAAGGACGTCCGGATGGCCGAGGTTCGAGGCTACGACACCGCCCGCGAGGCCGCGCTCGACGGGCCGAACGTTCCCTGTGAGGTGTACGACACCCTCCTCGAAACGGTGCGCAAGCACCTCCACCACCTCCACCACCACGCCGAGTTGAAGCGAGACGCGCACGGCCTCGACGACCTGCGGATGTGGGACCTCTACGTCTCGCTGACGGGCGAGGAGTCGCCCACCGTCGAGTACGACCAGGCGGTCGAGTACATCACCGAAGCCGTGTCTCCGCTGGGCGACGAGTACCGAGAGCGGATGGCCGAGGGCCTCGACTCGCGGTGGGTCGACGTCTACGAGAACCGGGGCAAGCGCGCGGGCGCGTTCTCCGCGGGGACGTACGACACCCAGCCGTACATCATGATGAACTACCAGGACGACGTCGAGTCGATGTTCACGCTCGCACACGAACTCGGCCACTCGATGCACTCCGAACTCGCGAACGAGAGCCAGCCCTGGCAGTACGCGAGCTACGAAATCTTCACTGCCGAGGTCGCCTCCACCGTGAACGAGACGCTGCTGACCCACCACCTTCTGGACACCGTCGACGACGACGAGTTCCGGATGCACGTCCTCGACCAGTACCTCGAACGCTTCCGGTCGACGCTGTACCGCCAGACGATGTTCGCCGACTTCGAGCTACAGATTCACGAGGTCGTCGAGGAGGACGGCGCGCTCACGCCCGACCGACTGGACTCGATGTACGGCGACCTGAAGCGGGAGTTCTACGAGCCCGCGATCGCCGACGAGCGCATCGAACGGGAGTGGATGCGCATTCCCCACTTCTACTACAACTTCTACGTCTACCAGTACGCGACCGGCATCTCGGCGGCGGTCGCCATCGTCGAGCGCATTCTCGACGAGGGCGAACCGGCGGCCGCCGACTACCGCGAGGCGCTCCGCCTCGGCGGTCGGAAGTACCCGCTCGAAGTCCTCGAGACGGCGGGTGTCGACCTGACCGACTCCGACCCGATCGAGCGCGCGCTCGCGGTGTACGGCGACTATCTCGACGAGGCCGCGTCGCTGCTCTGAGGCCGTTTTTCAGACGCGAAAGCGCCTGAAACGCGGAATTACGAAAGGTTCCCGGGACCCAAAGGCACATTTGTACGGGGTTCATAGTGCGGACAACTAATGTCACGGAGTCCATCGCTACCCGAGCGTCCGCGCCTCGATCTGGACCCGGAGATGTCCGACGGGGAGCGGCTCTCGGCGATCAAACAGCACTACAAACGGATGCGTTCGCTCAACGAAGAGCTCGAATCGCGCCTCGACGAGGCCGACGAGCAGACCCAGTCCCTCAAGGACGAGGTCGACCAGCTCAAGCGCCGTAACGAGACGCTCAAGTCGTCGTCGCTGTACGTCGCGACGGTCGAAGAGCGGAACGACGACGGGGTCATCATCAAGCAGCACGGGAACAACCAGGAGGTCCTGACCGAGGTGTCGCCCCGGCTGGAAGCGGAGGTCGCCGCCGGCGACCGCGTCGCTATCAACGACTCCTTCGCCATCCAGACGCTCCTCTCGGACGAGACCGACGCCCGCGCCCAGGCGATGGAGGTCGACGCCTCGCCGGAGGTCACCTACGACGACATCGGCGGCATCGACGAACAGGTGCGCGAGGTGCGCGAGGCCGTCGAAGACCCGCTCGAACGACCCGACATGTTTCGGGAAGTCGGCATCGACCCGCCCTCCGGCGTGCTGCTGTACGGGCCGCCGGGGACGGGGAAGACGATGCTCGCGAAGGCGGTCGCCAACCACACCGACGCGACGTTCATCAAGATGGCCGGCTCCGAGCTCGTCCGCAAGTTCATCGGCGAGGGCTCCCGGCTGGTGCGTGACCTCTTCGAGCTCGCGAAGGAGCGCGAACCTGCGGTCATCTTCATCGACGAGATCGACGCCGTCGCCTCCAAGCGCACCGACTCGAAGACCTCCGGCGACGCCGAGGTCCAGCGGACGATGATGCAGCTGTTGAACGAGATGGATGGCTTCGACGAGCGCGGCGAGATCAGAATCATCGCTGCGACCAACCGCTTCGACATGCTCGACGAGGCCATCCTTCGACCCGGGCGGTTCGACCGACTCATCGAGGTGCCGAAGCCCGACGCCGAGGGCCGCGCGCACATCCTGGAGATCCACACCCGCGACATGCAACTGGCGGGCGACGTGGACACGACCGCTATCGCCGCCGACCTCGACGGGTACAGCGGTGCGGACCTCGCCTCGCTCGCGACCGAGGCCGGGATGTTCGCCATCCGCGACGGGCGGACCGACGTCACCCACGAGGACTTCCTCGCCGCCAAGGAGAAGCTCGCGGAGGACGACAGCGTCGAGGTGCCGGGGCTCGACTACCAATACTGACCTTCGGTTCGTTCCACCCGCTTGCGGCGAGACGGCCGTATCGTAACTCATTATTCCTCTCGTCCCCCTCCTCGAACCGATGAGCACCATCCGCGTCGTCCGCGGTGTCGGACGCGCCGGGACGGCGATGGCCTCCTACGACGCGGCGCTCGCGGACGCCAACGTCCACAACTACAACCTCGTCACCGTCTCCTCGGTCGTTCCGGCCGAAGCGACGGTCGACCTGGTCGAGACCGCGCCGGATCTCGGCCCCGCGGGCAACCGACTCACGGTCGTCCAGTCGCGCGCGACCGCCCGGGCTGGTACCGCCGCCCGGGTCTGTGCGGGCGTCGGCTGGACCACCGGCCCCGGTCCCGGGCTCTTCTACGAGGCGTCCGGGAACGACGCCGACAGGGTGCGCGACCTCGTCGAGCGTGGACTGGCCGAGGGGAGGGCGCTCCGTGAGTGGACGTTCGACGCCGAGGAGGTCGTCCTCGCGAGCGGTGAGGTCCTCGACCGGCGCGAACACGGGGCCGACGAGTACACCACAGCGGTCGTCCTCGCCGTCTACGGCGAGAGCGAGCCGATCCTGTAGCGCCTCTCCCTCCCGACCGGCCCCATCGCAGTCTCCGCGTTTCGCTCCGTTCGCGACCGACTGACGGATATGTCCGTCTCCGACGGGTTTTTGCGGCCGCTTCCCGTATCACGGATGTCTGATGAACGGAAACAACCCATATGCGGGTGCGCCCGGCGTGGTCGGTGCCGGACAGCCGTCCGCCGACGTCGAGGAGCTCTCCACCGCGGAGCTCCGACAGCTTCGCGAGGCCGTCGCCGGCATCGTCGCGCAGACGCGGACGTATCTGCCCGACAGCTACGCTATCGGGTCGGAGCTGTCGAACAGTTCCAACGGACCCCGGGCGACGGTCGCCGTTCACCCCCCGGTCGGGCACCCGGTCAGCGCCGGCCTCACGCCCGACCCCGGCGACCTGGAGTCGGGGCTCTCCACCGAGGAGTGTACCGAGGTCGCCCGCGGCCTCGCGGCCTCGGCCGCCTTCCAGGTGATGTCTACGGTCGGCGACGACCTGACGCCGACCGCACGGTAAGAGAAACGTTCGTTCTGCACGCGTCCGCTTCCACACGTCTCGAGCGATACCTAGTCGCCGAACCGGCCGATTCGGTCGCCTGAGACGCCGGGACGCCGCCGAAGAGGCTGTACGCGAGCAGCCCGAGCGTCGGCACCGATCCGAGGCCCACTCCGGCCGACATCGGCGTCGCGGTCACCGCCGTCCACCCGAGGCCCAGTGCGAGCGGGAGCGGCAAGCGCAAGAGGAGGAGGTCGTAGCGGGAGAACTGCCACCCGACCGCGTCGTCGACAGCTCCGTGACCGACTGTCCCTCGATTGTCGTGTTCGGCGTTCCCGTCGATACCGCTTCTCAGGGTGTTACGGGTGCTCATCAGTTCTCCCCCTCGTTCTTTTCTATAATTTCGCACTGAAAATCTCTGGGCGGGTTCGTTGAACGTGTGTCTGTGAACCTCTGTACGCTACGAATGAATCCAAATAAGTTATGAATGACGTATCCGGGAACTGGCGTGAGTACAGACGGTGCGACACTCCCGCCGGTCCGCGGCCGGTGCGACGGGTGTGACCCTCGGCGACCTACGTCTCGGTGGCTGCGACGGCTGGCGGTCGGAGAGAGCGTGTGGAGGCCGGTTGCGAGACGCGTTACCGCGTTACTTGCCCCAGAAGGGGTCCCGCCGTCGATGCTTGTCGAGGTACGACTGCAGCGCTTCGAGTTCGTCCGCCGGGATATCGGACGAGAGTTCCTGTTCGAGGATCTTTGCGTGTTTCTCGGGGAGCATGACCCACAGTTCGTCGCCCTCGTCGATCTGTCTGCCGACGGTGGGCCCGTCGATGGCGACGCTCACCCGCTTGCCGGCGCGGGCTTCGCTCACGTCCTCGCCCTGCTCTTGAATCCCGTTCAACTGCCCGACGCGCGTCGGCTCGTTGCCCTCCCACTTGACGACGTACTGGTTGTTCTTCAGCGTGCCCGACATGACCTCGACGCCGACGACGGCGGGGTTCGACTGCCGAAAGACGTGGTCTTCGAGCACGCGGAACCGACACGGTCGGATGATCTTGTCGAGGACGTTCTCCTGCTGGGCGCGCTGCATCTCCTCGACGTACGCCTCGTACTCCTCGACGAGCTGGTAGATGACGTCGTCGTCGAACAGCCGCACTCCCGTCTTCTCCAGCTCCTCCTGTGCGTTCTTCAACACGTCCACGTTGAACGCGAGGATGACCTCGTGTTTCTCCTCGTTGGCGGTCGAGGCGACGGCCACGTCCCGCGGCGCGACGTCACCCACCTCGGCCCGCAGGATGGGGACGTCGGCCTCGTCGAGCGCGTTCGCCATCGCCTCCAGACTCCCGAGCGTGTCGGCCTTGACGACGACGCCCTCTTCGGCCGTTTCGACCTCTATCTCGGCGAGTTCGCGCTTCACCTCGGCGATGACCTCGTCGACGGGGCGGTCGCGGACCACCCGCACCGGAGCGCCCGCCATCGCGTCCTCGAGGTCGGGTGCGGCGATCTTGACACCCGAGGCCGCCGCCACCTCCTCGACCCGCTCGAACCGTTTCTCGGTGCGGATCTCGGCGTTCGGCCTGGGCCGGAGGAGCGCCCGGACCTCGGTGACGATGGGGTCGTTCTTCCCGCCGACGACGATGGTCTCGCCCTCCTCGATACTCCCGTCGTAGAGGACGACATCGAGCGTGGTGCCGAAGCCGCGCTCCTCTTTGACCTCCAGCACCGTTCCCGCACCGGGACCGGTCACGTCGATCTGCATCTCCTCTTTCATGTAGCGCTGGGAGAGGCCCATCAGGACCGCGAGGAGGTCGGGGATACCCTCGCTCGTCTTCGCCGACGAGGGGACGACGCCGACGTTCTTCTGGAAGTTCTGGACGCGCCAGTAGAGATCGGCCGAAAACCCGTTGTCCGAGAGGTCGCCGATGATCTCGTAGAGGTTCTCGTCCAGCATCGACCGCGCTCTCGACGACTGGGCCTCGTACGTCTGCTGGATGGGCGCGCCCTCCTGTGGGTTCCACCCCGGCGTCGTGTCGATCTTGTTCGCGGCGACGACGAAGGGCGTCCCCGTGCGCTTGAGGATCTCGATCGCCTCGACGGTCTGGGGCTGGAAGCCGTCGTTGACGTCGACGACGACGATGGCGATGTCGGCGAGCGCCCCGCCCCGCGAACGGAGGGTGCTGAACGAGTGGTGGCCCGGCGTGTCGATGAACAGCAGCCCGGGGAGGTCGAAGTCGTCGGGGTCGACGAGACTCCCGGCCATGCCGGAGATGGTTTC
>JBEPYA010000116.1:0-11986 GCA_041641615.1 Salinigranum sp.
GCTGGGAGGCCGAGCACCGATCGGCGAGTTCCTCCGCCGAGAGGCGCTCGACGCTCGTCAGCGCCAGGAGCTCGCGGACGAGTTCGTTCCCGAGCAGGTCGAAAACCGTCTCGGCTTCCCAGGCTCAGCTCACGGTCGATAGTGATTATCCGTGTACATAAGCGCCAGGCCGGCGTGTACAGGGTGGAACGGGGCCGGAGTGCGAATCTGCGTAGCGACGGTGAGGGGCGCGGAGAGAGCGCCGAGCGAGACTCCGGACGGCGACCGCACAGCGCGGGCGAGCAGTGAAGTCACGACCCGACCGATTCGCTCAGTCAGGCGCGTCGTCTGCGGAGCGGCCGAGCCCGTTCCGCGTCCTGGGCCCGTACTCCGTGGGGTCTGCTCGTTCACCCCTTGCTCGACAGCAGTCGGCTCGGCGACGAACACCCGCGGGACCGCTTGGAGGCACCCCCTCTCGGTGAAAGGGAGACCGCTCGGAGGAGAGTCTTCACGGACCGAAGCGATCCACCACTTTTTTCTCAGCCCAACGTCCGCAGGTCCGACAGCATCTCGTCGATGTCCCGCGTCGAGACTGCGAGCGAGAAGCCGTCGATGGTCGCCAGCGTCGCGGCGTGTTCCCACAGGTCATCCTCGTTCAGACCGTGGAGCACCACGGCGTTGGGTGTCGGATTCACCACGCGGAGGGCGACCAGCGGCGACTCCCCCCGGGTGACGTTCGTGAACACGAGCACCCGGTTCGTGGACTCGCCGTACAGCCGGTAGAACTCCTCCGACGAGAGCCGGGTGATGGCCTCGATGCTATCGATGACGGTGTGACCGCTCACCCGGTCGGTCTCGCCCCGGACGACCTCGCGTGCCCCGAGCGCGTCGTACACTCGGGAGAGGCGGATTGCGGTGGGGTACTCGCGGAGGTCCTGGACGATGTCGCTCTCGAAGCCGGCACCGACGACCCGGGCGTACTGTCTGATGCGGGAGCCGCCGCGGGCCTCGTCGATGTCGAGGAGCGCGTTCACCATCCGGCTGACGACGCCGATACCGGGGCTCTCCCGGCGGCCGGACTCGTAGTCCGAGACGACCGACGAGGAGACGTCGAGGTGGTCCGCCAGTGCGGTCTGAGAGACGTCGAAGTCGGTGCGCCACTTGCGGAGGGTCGCACCGGGGTCGTCGCTGAGCGTGATCTCGCCGGCGATTCGTCGCGCGAGGTCCGCGCGCGGACCGTCGGTCACGGGCGCTCGCCCCCGAGAGACGCGTGAGCGACTGCGTTCATACCCGTCAGTCGACCCAGGGCGAACAAAACCGTACCGAAACCCGTTTTCGACGGACGTCGAGCGCCGCGACGGGGCTAAGGCTCAAGCCGTCGCCTCTCTCACTCCCGGTATGCCCTCGACACTCGTGCACGTGGCGCTCGGTGGACTCGTCGGCGCCGCTCTCCTCACCCGCGAGTTCGACGCGCGGGCGGTCGCGCTCGTCGTCGCGGTCACGGCGTTCCCCGACCTCGACGCGTTCGCCGGGCTGGTGCTCCCGGGTGCCCACCGGTCGCTCTTCCACAGCTTCCTGTTCCCCGCGCTCGTCGGTGGCCTCATCCTCGTCGATACGCTTCGGGACGAGTCGCTCCTCCGCACGCGGTACGGAGAACGCGGCCTCCGGCTCGCCTGGGTGTCCGTCGCGGCGATGGTGTTCGGCGGCATCCTCCCCGACCTCTTCACCAACGGCGTGAACGCCTTCTATCCCGCCGTCGACGCCTTCTACACCGTCGACGGGAAGCTGCTGCTCTCGGACCAGCGCGGCCTCGTCCAGACGTTCGTCGAACTCCGGCCCGAACAGGCGAAGCCGCGCCGCACGACGCAGACGCTCCACTACAGCACGCCCGTGGACCCCCAGCCCGGCAGGGAGGACAGAAACGTCGAGCGGGTCGCACCGGTGTTCCAGGCCGGCTGGGAGCTGATGCTGGTCGTCGTGAGCAGCGTGGTGGTCGCGTTCCGGCTCTGGGACGCGAATCGGCGCTGAACGGACCGTTTTCGAGGGGTTCTCTTCCGGGAGTCCGACGGGCGGAAGCGCGATCGAAGCCCGCATAAACCGAATACGGCGATAGCAAATGGCGTTTCGCGGAACGAGTCGAGTGTGACGGCTGGCTCAACGAACCGCGGCCGTGCTACACCCCGGCAATCCGGCCTGATGGCGACGCGTCGTCCTCTGTCGGAAGATCGTGCGCCCTCGCGGGGGCGCAGCGGTCGAACCGTCGCAGGGCGGTCTCAGTCGATGCGTTCCAGTTCGGTTCGGGTGCGTTCCTCGCTGACGTTCCCCGTATTGGACGTCTCGCGTGGCTCGAACAGGACGACGTGGGCCTCCCGCTCGGCGACCGGTCGGTGTTCGACGCCGCGGGGGACGACGAGGAACTCCCCTTCTCGGAGGGTGACGGCGTCACGGTCGCGGAACTCGATGCGGAGCTCACCGTTCCGGATCAGAAACAGTTCGTCCGCGTCCTCGTGGCGGTGCCAGACGAACTCGCCGTCGACCTTCACGAGCTTCACCGCCTGTCCGTTCAGTTCCGCGGCGAGGCGGGGGTTCCAGTGGTCGTCGAAGGTCGAAAAGGCCGCGTCGAGGTCCACCTTGTCCATGCCAGGGTGACGCGGAGCGGGCGGATAACCACCCCGAAGAGGAGAACGCGAGGGACAGTTCAGTCCGAACTCACGCCATCGCCGGCGTCGATACTGCCGACCTCGGGTGTCGACTCCTCGGCCGTCGCGGTCTTGAGCTTCCCGGCGGCGACGGTGACCACGTAGATGCCGACGGCGATGAGGACGATGACGCCGCCCGCGGTGGCCTCCGCGTAGTAGGAGACGCCGATACCGAGGAGGACGGCGAGCTCGGCGAGCACGACCGACGCCAGAAGCGACTCGGAGAAGCTCCGCGACACCTGCGCCGCGCCCGCGACGGGGACGACGAGCATCGCGGCGACGAGGATGACGCCCATGATCTGCATCGCGCCGACGACCACCAGCGCGGTCAGCACCACCATGACACGATTGTACCACGTCACGGAGATGCCCGACACCGCCGCCGCCGTCTCGTCGAACGTGACGTACAGCAGCTGATTCCGGGTGATCCCGACGGTGGCGACGATGACGGCGAACAGCACCAGCAGGATGGCGGCGTTCTCCGCCGACACGGTCGAGAGATTCCCGAAGAGGTACTGGTTGATGCCCACGGCGAGGCCGCCCGCGTTGAGGCTGATGAGGACCGTCCCGAGCGCGAACCCCGTCGAGAGGACGATCGCCATCGAGACGTCGTTGTACGCGTCGGTCACCTCGGAGATGACCTCGATGAGCAGCGCGGCGATCATCGCGACGACGACGGCCGACAGGTAGGGCGAGACGCCGAGGTCGAGCACGCCGTTGAGGAAGAGGCCGATGGCGACCCCCGCGAACGCGGTGTGCGCCAGCGCGTCACCGATGAGCGCGAGCTGTCGGTGCACCAAGAACGTGCCGATGAGCGGGGCCATCACGCCGATACAGAGCCCGACGAGGATGGCACGGTGCATGAAGCCGTACTGGAGCAGTTCGATGCCGGTCACCCCCGCCACCCAGAAGAGGAGTTCTGACCAGTAGCTCAAGAGCCAGTAGATGGGGTCGAGGACCGGGTCGAGAGCGCTGCCCCCCGTCTGGAGCGGGGCGAGCGTCGCGCTCATCGCTCGACCCCCGCGAACGCGGCGGCGGTTCCGAACGCCCTGGCGAGCGCGTCGCTCTCGACGAACTCGTCGGTGGGGCCATCGAAGTAGATCTCGCGGTTGAGACAGACGACCCGCTCGGCGTGTTCGGCCACCGCCCCGAGGTCGTGTTCGATGAGGAGAACGGTGATTCCGTCGTCGTTGAGCGATTCGAGCAGTCGGTAGAACGCCTCGACGGATTCGGCGTCCACCCCGACGGTAGGCTCGTCGAGGACGAGCAGGTCGGCCTCGCCCGCGAGCGCCCGCGCGATGAACGCCCGTTGGCGCTGTCCCCCCGAGAGCTGGGTCACCCGACGGTCGGCGAAGGCGGTCATGCCGACCGTCTCGAGCGCGTCGTCGACGACGGCGTGGTCCGCCTTCGACAGGCGGCCGAAACCGACGTGGGGGAACCGGCCCATCTTCACCACCTCGCGGACGGTGATGGGCATCTCCTTCGCGACACTGGCGTGCTGGGCGACGTAACCGATTCGCGAGCCGTCGTCGAATCTGTGCGCAGGCTCGTCGAACAGGCGGGCCGTTCCCGCGTCAGGGGTCAAGAGTCCCAGCATCAGCTTCATCAGCGTCGACTTTCCCGAGCCGTTCGGCCCGACGACCGCCACGTACTCGCCGGAGTCGACGCGGAGAGAGATGTCGTGGACGACGGGGCTCGCAGTGTAGCCGAACTCCACGTCGGTGAGTTCGACCACTGGGGAAGCGGTCACTCGAAGTTCCTCCACTCGGCGGCCCAGCCGTCACCGCCGACCTCCTCCGGAGACCGATTCCCGAGGACCACCTCGAACGTCGGCATGTTGATGTTGTACGCGATCTCCTCGTAGCCCCAGCCCTGTTCGACCCAGTCCTCACGGACGCCCGCGTAGGGAGTCACCGGGAAGTACGCCTCCACCGCTGTCTCGGCCACGAGCTGTTGCGCCGGCTTTCGCGTCTCGAAGACGCCCGCGCCGATGTATCTGATCCCGTTCTCGTCGATGACGCGCTTGGCCTCCGTGATGTCCGACGGCTTGACGTCGCCGCTGGCCGCGAGGTTCACCACGAGCGGGCGCATCTCGACGCCGTAGCGGACGCCGATGTACTGGAAGGCGTTGTGCGCCGCCAGCTGGACCACCTTCCGCTCGGCGCGGTCGAAGACGTCCTGGTAGTCGCGGTCGATCCTGTCGAGGACGTCGGTCTTGTACGCCGCGGCGTTCTCGCGGAAGGCGTCCTCGTGTTCGGGAGCGAGTTCGACGAACCCGGCGGTGATGTTGTCGACCGCCTGCTTCGCCCGCTGGGGGTCGAGCCAGAAGTGGGGGTCCTTTCCCCGCCCCGCGCCGACCCCTTCCTCGTCGGGGTCGAGGCTGGCGGCGAGGTCGACCAGTTCGACGCCCTCGCGGACGTTGATGAGCTGCGTGTCGACGCCGTCGTCCTTCAGGGTCTGGATGGCGCGGTCGGCCCACGGCTGGAAGTTCTCGCCGACGTGGACGAACGCGTCCGCCTCGATGATGTCCCGCGTGACGCTCGCGTTCGGCTCCCAGCCGTGGCCGTGCATCCCCGTCGGAACCAGGTTCCGGACCGTGAGCGGCGTGTCGCGGGCGACGTTCCGGGCGAAGTCGTAGAAGCTGAAGAACGAGGCTACCACGACGGGCCCGCTCTCGGAACCGTCGCTATCGGCACTGGAACCGGAGCCGGCGGTTGCGCTCCCACCCAGACAGCCGGCGAGCCCCGCGGCGGCGAGACTTCCACCCGCGGCGAGGGCGGCTCGGCGCGACCAGAACTGGCTCTCGCTCGAACCCTGTGTGTTCGTCATACTCGACTTAGACGCGTGGCACACATATAATTTTATATACCGTATCGATGATTTAGACTAGTCTAATTCTCTCCATCGAAGCGAGCGTTGACGTGCTCTCGTCGCCGTAGGTGGGGTATGACGGACGTCACTGTACGCCCCTACGAGGAAAGAGACGCCGACGGCCTCTGGTCGTTGAAACGGGGGTTCGAACTCGGCATCGGGCACGGAACCGGCGGCGACGACAAGGGCGCGGCGTACGCGGCGAAGCTCACCGAGACCTATCGGCGGAGGTGGCTCGCGTGGGTCGAGCGCTGTGTCGACGAAGACCCTGACTGCGTGCAACTGGCGGTCCACGAGGTGGGACCCATCGGCTACGTCTTCGTCCTCCCGGCCTCGTTGGCGTTCGTCTGGGACGCCGCCGTGCTGAACGAACTGTACCTCGACCCGCCCGCGCGCGGCACGGGCGTCGCGGACGACCTGATGGAAGCGGCGCTCGCGTGCGCCCGCGGACAGGAGCTTCCCTTAGAGCGACTGGTGCTCGACGTCGACCGCGAGAACGACCGCGCCCGAGCGTTCTACGACCGGTGGGGCTTCGAGCACTGGGGCGAGATGGTCGCCCGCGAGCTCTGAGCGACGCGCTCGCGGTGAGGAACGACAGTCCGGTGGGTCGCGAGCACGCCGCTCCCTGGTGGGACGCTCGGGGACGCCGGGCATCGGGGCGAGTGGACAGCTTCAAGCGACCACATCCCCCAGAGGCTGACGATGCTGCTGCGAGACACCCGACTCCTGTCGAGCGACGTCGACCGCGTCGGTGACCTCCGCGTCGTCGACGGTCGCATCGACGCGGTCGGTGACCTCACTCCCCGCTCGAACGAACGCCGCGTCGACCTGGACGGCCGAACGCTCATGCCCGGTCTGGTCGACGCACACGTCCACTTTTCGCTCTCCGCCGAGACGACGATCGAATCCGTCGTGAACATGTCCGACGCGGAACTGGCGCTCGCGGAGGCACGGAACGCGCGGAAGACGCTCGAAGCGGGTGTCACCGGGGTTCGCGCGATGGGTGCGGCCGGCGTCGACCTCCACCTCAAGCGAGCGGTCGAGCGCGGCGGCATCCCCGGCCCGCGGATGGTCGCGAACGACCGGTCGATCACCATCACGGGCGGACACGGCCACCACCTGGGGCGAGAGATCGACGGTCCGGTGGACGCCCGAAAGGCGGTCCGCGAGCAGGTCAAACGCGGCGCGGACTTCATCAAGTTCATGACCACGGGCGGGGTGACGACGCCCGGCACCGACCCCGACACGGTCGCGCTCACCGACGACGAACTCGACGCCCTGGTCGACGAGACGCACCGCCACGGCCTCCACGCGGCGACGCACGTCCACGGCGCGGACGGGGCGAAAGCGGCCGCGCTGGCCGGCGTCGACACCATCGAGCACGGCACGTTCCTCGACGAGGAAGCCATCGAACTCATGGTTTCCGAAGGGGTGACGCTGGTCCCGACGCTCTCGGCGCCGTACTACATCGTCCGCAACATCGAGTGGGCGACGCCCGACACGGCCCGAAAGACGGAGCACATCTACGAACGCCACGTCGACTCCTTCGCGCGAGCGGTCGACGCTGGCGTCACTATCGCCGGGGGAACCGACGCGGGCACCCCGTTCAACGACCACGGCGCGAACGCGTCAGAGGTGACGTTCATGATCGAACACGGGCTCTCGCCGCGGGCGGCCATCGGGGCGATGACCGAGACCGCGGCGCGGACGGTCGGCCTCGACGGCTGTGGGTCCCTCGACGAGGGCGCACACGCCGATCTCCTCGTGATTCAGGGCGACCCACTGGAGGACTCGACACGGCTCAACGCCCCCGAAGCCGTGCTCTTCGGTGGGGAGCTCGTGTCGGGGTTCCTCCCGACGGAAGAGTGAACCGGGTAGGTCCGTCACACTGCCAGGACGCGGGATGTGTGGAAGTCAGTCGAGCTACAGACGGGCCACGTCTCAGTCGGGTGTGTCTCGTGCACGTCGACGTCGGTGAGCACGAAAGACGAGAGACCGCGTGGGCGTCCCTAAGTGTCGCCCTCTCGCTCCGTGCGCTCAAGCAGGCTCGCTCAGGCGCTCTTGGCCTCCTTCCGTCCCGAAACCTCGTCGGTGTCGATCCGGAAGAACCGGAACGTCAGTTCGCGGGGATGACGCTCGAACACGTCGACGAGCGGGATGTGGACCCGCCGCATCGCCTGTACCACCTCGGAGTCGATGGCCGCCTCGGTCACCTCCTCCAGACGGCCGGTGACGACGACGCTCCGCCAGCCCTCCTCTTCCTGCCGGTGGACGACGAGCGACAGCGGCCGACTCCCGGTGGCGACCGCCTCCTTCCCGCTATCGGTGTCGAACGCGAGGCGGAGGTAGAGGCCGTCCGAGTCGGCGTCGTACCCGTACGAGACCGGCAGCGAGTACGGTGGTTCGCCCTCCCCGGTTGCGAACGAGACGACACCGGTCCCGCCGGTGCCGAGGAACGCGGCCCGTTCGTCGTCGCCCATCCGTACCGAGCGCGTGTCGTTCATACCCGAGATAGGATGTCAGTGAGCAAAAACGATACGGCGGGACCCAGGAAGCGAGAAACGACCCTCGCCTCGACTTACGCCTGTTTGTGGCCCGTGAGTTCGTCGGGCGCGAGCCGGAATAGCTCGAAGTCGAGTTCGCGGGCGGGACGGTCGAACACGGTGAAGAAGGGGATGTTGACGCGGCGGATGGCCTCGACGACGCTGGAGTCGATGGCCGCCTCGCCGGTCTCGCGGAGACGACCGCGCGCGACGACGCTCTGCCACCCCTCGTCGGTCTCCTCGCTGACGACGAGCGAGACGGGACGGCTCGGCCCGATGTACTCCCGTTTTCGGCTGTCGGCGTGGAACGCCAGGCGGAGGTAGAACGTCCGTTCCTCCCTGTCGTAGCCGTACGAGACCGGAATCGCGTACGATTCGTCGTCTCTCGCGAGCGCGAGCACCCCCGTCCCCTCCTTGCCGAGGAACGTGTTTACCTCCCTGTCGTCCATGAGTTCCGCGCGAGACATGCCATCTGAACGACAGCGACCGATATAAATTCACGGCCTCTGACCGGTCGGATCTCGAACCACGAGGTGCCACCGAATGACATGATTACTTGAAAAACTACTATCATATCTCGGCGCGTATACGACACGGTTCGGTCGTGTATCCGCGCGAGGGCCCGGCCGAATCGAGAGAGGGGAGACCAATGGCAACCAGTCCGGCTACCGGCTACGAGGAGACCCGGGAGGACATCGAGGAGACGCTCGGCATCGTTCCTGGATGGCTCGACGACCTTCCGCCCGAAGACCTCGTTCACGAGTGGCCACTCAACAGACGGTATCTCGTCGGTGAGTGGGAGATACCACCGAAGTATCGAGAGCTGATCGGCCTCGCGGTCGCGGCGAACGTCAAGTGCCAGTACTGTATGCACTTCCACCGCGAGGCGGCGAAGATGCACGGGGCGACCGAGGAGGAGCTCGCGGAACTGTCGATGCTGGCGAGCGTCACGCCGCGGTACAGCGCGATGCTCCACGCGCAGAACTATGACCTCGAAGAGTTCGAGACAGAGACGGCAGAGATCGCTGCACACTTCGAGGCGCAGATGACAGACGCGAACGACTGAACCGACCACGCGGTCGGCCGTTTCGTATAGCGGCCGGTGGTTCATGTTCGTGTAGCTCGAGCCACCACCTCGTGAGACACGGGAGACTCCTCGGATCGACGGGAGCCCTCCGCAATCACTAAACGCCTCTCGCTCTTTTCGGTGGTAATGTCCGACTGGACGGAGAAGTATCGCCCGACGACGCTGTCGGAGGTACGCGGCAACGACACGGCCCGCGACGAGTTCGCGGAGTGGGCCAACACGTGGGACGACCACCGAGAGCCGGCCGTCCTCCACGGGAGTCCCGGCGTCGGCAAGACGAGCGCCGCGCACGCGCTGGCCGCCGACAAGGGATGGGAGACGGTGGAGCTGAACGCCTCGGACCAGCGGACCGCGGATGTCATCGAGCGGTTCGCGGGGCGGGCGGCGATGAACACGACGCTCTCCGGGGCCTCGGAGGCCGACACCCGTGGACAGCGCGACAGGGGCCGCCAGCTCGTTATCCTCGACGAGGCGGACAACATCCACTATCAGAAGGACTACGGGGGAAAGCAGGCCGTCACGAAGCTCCTGAAGGAGGCGAACCAGCCGGTCGTGCTCATCGCCAACGACTTCTACGACATGTCGCGGGGAATGCGGAGCGCCTGCCGAGAGATCGAGTTCCGCGACGTCTCCGCGCGCTCTATCGTCCCCGTGCTCCGTGACATCTGTCGACGCGAGGGTGTCGAGTTCGAGGACCGGGCGCTCGAGCGCATCGCCGAGTCGAACGACGGCGACCTCCGCTCCGCGGTGCGGGACCTCCAGAGTTCGGCCGGCGGGAAGTCCTCGCTTTCGGTGGAGGACGTCACCTCGGGCGGGAGGGACCGGACGGTCAACATCTTCGGCTTCCTCGACAGCGTCCTGAAGGAGTCCGACTCCGCCGAGGAGGCGCTGCGGACGGCGTACGACACCGACGAGACGCCCGACGACCTCACGGCGTGGGTCGAGGACAAGGTGTCGATGGTGTACGAGGACGGAGAGCTCGCCCGTGCGTACGAACACCTCGCGAACGCCGACCGCTGGCTCGGCCGGGTGTACGCGACGCAGAACTACAGCTACTGGCGGTACGTGACCGACAACGTCTCCGCGGGCGTCGCCGCCTCACGCGACCGGTCGAGGGGCGGCTGGACCCGCTACGGCGGCGCGCCGTGGCGCTCGACGAAGAACGCGACGCGCGACGAGGTCACGTCGCGCATCGCCGAATCGGCGGGTGTGAGCATCGCCACCGGGCGCCGCGAGATCCTCCCTTTCCTGCAGGCGATGACCCACCACTGCAAACCGCGCGACCTCACGGTGGCGATGACGGCGTGGTACGACTTCGACGCCGACCACGTCGCGTACGTGACCGGCAGCGGCGAGTCGACGAACAAGGTCCAGTCCATCGTCGAAGAGGCGAGAGAGCGCCGGGAGGAACTGCTCGAGGCACACGCAGGCGGCGCGTTCGTGCCCGACGGGCTCGACTCCCACACGGGAGACGACGACGCGAACGAGGGTGCAGACGGCGCGAGCGAGGACGCGGACACCAGCGACGGGAACGGCGAGGCGACGACCCTCGACGACCTCGCTGCCGCCGACGGCGACGAGGACGACGGTGGCGACGGTAGTGACGGGGACGACGGCGGACGCGATGACGGTCAGTCGGGACTGTTCGATTTCACGTGAGTCCGCACGTCCTCGAAGACGCGAACGATTTCGTCGATATTCGGCTCGTGCGTCTCGAAACGATAATCCCGGGGCGGACGCACCATTTATCTACATCGGTCGTATAGAGATATCAATACATGAGTGAGGGGGGATTCCTCTGGGGGACCGCTGCAGAGGGAGCGGAGCCGCCGACTCACGTACTCGTCGCCGACGACGACGACGCGATGCGTGAGACGACGGTCAAGCTGCTCGAGGCCACGCTCGACAACGCCACCGTCCGGGGGTTCCCCTCCGCCCAGGGCGTGCTCGACGCGCTGGCCGACGAGGCCTCCGTCGACTGTATCGTCTCGGACTACGAGATGCCCGAGATGAGCGGGCTGGAACTCCTCGAAGCGGTTCGGGAGCAGGAACCCGACGTCCCGTTCATCATCTACACCGGTCACGGGAACGAGGACGTCGCGAGCGACGCCATCTCCGCGGGCGTCACCGACTACGTCCGCAAGTCGGTCACCGGCGGCCACCGGATACTCGCCAACCGGATCGAGTCGGCCGTCGCCCGACGCCGTGCGGAGGCCGAGCGCGAACTCCAGGCGCTGGCGATGTCGACCGTCGAAGAGGGAATCGCGGTCGTCGACAGCGAGGGGAGGTTCGTCGAGGTGAACGGCGCGTACGCGGAGACGTACGGGTACGACCGGGACGAACTCGTCGGCAAGCCGTGGGAGGTAATCAACCCGCCCCAGGAGAACGAGCGGATGCACCTGCAGATCCTCCCCGCGCTCGAAGAGCAGGGGGCCTGGCGCGGCGAGTCGGTCGGCATCCGCAAAGACGGGTCGACGTTCGTGAAGTCGAAGTCGCTGACGAAGCTCGACTCCGGCGGGTTCGTCTGTGCGGTCAGGGACGTGACCGAACAGCGCGACGCCGAGGACGCACTCCGCGAGCAAAACGAACGCCTCCGGGAGTTCGCCCGGCTCGTCTCACACGACCTGCGCAACCCGCTGAACGTCGCCGAGGGCTATCTCGGCGTCATCGAGGAGTCCATCGACGAGGAGCTCCAAGGGGAGGTGGAGCGTATCAAGACCGCCCACGACCGGATGCGCCGGCTCATCGACGATATGCTCCAGCTCGCCCGCGAGGGGCGGCTGGTCGACAACGCCGAACCGGTCTCG
>JBEPYA010000117.1:0-11945 GCA_041641615.1 Salinigranum sp.
CGCCCGTGTACCGCGCGGTCGCTCTCACTCTCTCGCTTTTTGCGTGTCTCGACGTCCGTTCGGTCGCGTGCCCCCTCGTTCGAGTCGTCCGTCCACCGAACGCCCGACCGGGGCTCAGTCGAGATCTGCTTCGAGCGGTTCGAGATCGACGCGGCGGACGACGAAGAACGCCACGATGAGCACGGCGAGCAGGAGCGTAAACGACCCCGCAGCGACGAACGCGTCGCCGACGGAGGCGTACTCGTCGGGGCGGTAGCTGATGACCTTCCGCGCGATCGCGATGAGCGCGGCGTTGACGACGATCCGGATCACCGGCTCGTTCCGGCTGAACGCGACGACCGTCTGGAACACCTCGACGATGATGAGCAGGAGGAGGACGGTGTCGATGAGGTCGATGACGGCGTTGGGGTCGGTGAACCGCCCCGATGCGAGCAGTTCGTACAGCGACAGTCCCAGGTCGAAGACACCGATGGCGAAGAGCGCCACGAGGAAGTACGCGGCACCCATCTCCAGCCACCGCATCACGCGCTCCGAGCTGGCTGCGAGCGACTCGATTTCGAGCGGCACGGCGTGAGCGAAGGACTGAACCGTCAAACGGGTTGTGGCAGACGAGGGCCCGCCCCGGTCCGTGTGTCATCAGCGCTCGTCGGAGCCGTCGTCCGTCTCCGCGTCCGCGTTCGCGTCGGCGTTGGAGTCCACGTCGTCGTCTTCACCGTCGTCACCGTGGCCGTCAGCGTCCGAGCCGTCCTCGTCGGGGGTTTCGAGGCCCCCGTCGTCGACAGACGCGACGGTCCCGTCGTCGACAGGCGTCGCCGCCGCTTCGCCCTCGGACGACGTCCCGACCATCGGACGGACGCGAACCCGTCGGATGCGGTGGCCGTCGACGCGCTCGACGTCGAGGGCGACGTCGTCGACGACGACGCGGTCGCCGACGTCGCCGATGCGACCGAGTTCGGCATTGATGAGACCGGCGACGGTCTCGAACTCCCCTTCGGTGGTGAGGTCGACTCCGAGCGCGTCGTTCACCTCTCCGACCGTCACCTCGCCTTTGACCACGAGCCCGTCGGTCGTGGGGCGGATGAACCGTTCCTCGCCGACCTCGAATATCTCGCCGACGATCTCTTCGAGGATGTCCTCGACGGTGAGGATGCCCTCGGTCTCGCCGAACTCGTCGCGGACGATGACCATCGTGACGCGTTCGGCCTGCATCTCGGCGAGGAGGTCGTCGATCTCTCTCCCCTCGGGGACCTGTAGGCTGGGCAGGAGAACGTCGTCGAGCGTCTTCCCCTCGCGGAGAGCGCGTTCGGCGTCGCGGATGTCGGCGATACCGACGACGTGGTCGAGCGTCCCCTGGTAGACGGGCACGCGGGTGAGCCGGTTCGTCGCACACACCTCGATGACCTCGTCGAGGGGGGTCTCGACGTCGACCGCGACGAGGTTGACGCGCGGAACCATCACCTCCCGTGCCGTGGTCGAACCGAGTTCGAAGACGCCCTCCACCATCTCGTGTTCGGCCTCGTCGATGGCGCCGACGCGCTCGCCGGTCTTCAGAAGCGCCTCGATCTCCTCGCGGGTGACGTAGGGGCGCTCGATGTCGCTCCCGCCGCCCGTGATCCGGTTGAGGCCTCGGGAGACGACCTCGAAGAAGAAGACGAGCGGGAAGAGTACGCGCTCGACGGTTCGGATGGGACCGGCAACCCGGAGCGCGAGGGATTCGGCGTGGGCGACGCCGTACGACTTGGGCGTGATCTCGCCGAAGACGAGGACGAGCGCACTCATGCCGAGCGTCGTCGCGACGATGGCCAGTTCGGGCGAGAGCGTCGCCGCCAGGAGGACGGAAGCGATGCTCGCCATCGCGATGTTCACCATGTTGTTCCCGACGAGGATGGTGACGAGGAGGCGGTGGGGATCCTCGCGGAGGCGCTGGAGCACCTCGGCGCGGGGGTCGACGTCCTCGTCTGTCTCTAAGAGGACCGAGAGCTGGTGGCGCTCCAGCGAGAAGATGGCGATTTCGCTCCCGGAGAAGAAGGCGCTCACGCCCAGCAGGACGACGATGACGACGGCACCGAGGGCGACGGTGAGCGGGGAGATGATGGTGCCGCTCGCCGTCTGTGCGGGGAACGCCGCCCGCGTAATCAGGCTCGCCGGCTCCGCTAGCGGTGTCGTCGTCGACAGCCCGGTCGTGGCAAGCAGGCTCATCGCCGCGGGGATGGCACCCGTCATCGGCAGGTCACCCGATCAGGCGGTCGGAGCGGTCGGCGGCGCCGGCGCGTCGCGGGGAGCCGAGCGAACCCCGGCGAGCGGTCGCGTGGTCCGAGGGGAGTCATAGCCGTGGATGGACGGACGAGCGGTTAGTTCCTGTGGATAAAGACTGTCGAACCGGGGCACGACGGACGGGAGACGTGGCGATAGAGTACTAATTCTTAATATTCACAAAGCATTCGTTTAATACATGGCCGTTGTCAGCGTCTCGATGCCCGAGGAACTCCTCGAGCGAATCGACAACTTCGCCGACGAACACGGCTACACCGGACGGAGCGAAGTCGTCCGCGAGGCGTCGCGGAACCTCCTCGGCGAGTTCGAGGACCGGCGGCTCGAGGACCGCGAACTGATGGCCGTCGTGACGGTCATCTTCGACTACGAGACGACGAGTGTCGAAGAGCGGATGATGCACATCCGCCACGAGTACGAGGGACTGGTCGCCTCGAACATCCACAGCCACGTCGGCGGCCACTTCTGTATGGAACTGTTCGTGCTCGAAGGACGGCTCGACGAGATATCGACGTTCGTCGGCCGCATCAGGGCGACGAAGGACACCCTGAGCGTCGACTACTCGGTGATGCCCGTCGACGAGTTCGTCTCGGTTCCCGGCCACGACCACGACCACTGAGCGCGCTCACCGGTACTCGTCGAGCGAGAGGTACGACCCTTCCTGTGCGGTCAGCCAGGCCGTCGTCCGCGGGAGTTCCTCGGAGGCGACCCGCGGGAAGATGGTGTACTCGTCCGGGGCGTCGTCGTACTCTTCGACGTGCCCACAAAAGCGTGTCTCGGCGTCCGCGTCGGGTTCGGGCCCGAGATCGAGACCGAACGGGGCTGCGTCCCGACCCCTTTCCACAGCGTCGGTGTCGCAGTCGTTCGTGTCAGCCATGTGTGTATTCCCGGCCCGGATGTTACTCATGGTCGTTGATGTACTTTTCTATCGACGGTCCGGAGTTCGGTACGAGACCACGTGACGGAGTATCGAGGCACACGGTCACCGCGGAGAGAGCGTGGTGCGAGAGACGGTCGTCGAACCGACGTCTGCACGGGAAACGGGCGCGGCGAAACGCGTTAAGTACGCCCGTGCGGAAGGGACGGTCATGCCGTCAGACGCTGACGACCCCGCGAGGAACGGACAGCCGACCCTGTTCGACGTTACCGTGCGCGAAGTGATGCGGCGGGACGTCGAGACGGTCACACCGTCGGCGTCGGCGCGGACGGTGGTCCGCCGTCTCCACGAGGCCGACGTCGGCTCGATTCTCGTCGTCGACGAGGCGGGGATGCCGGTCGGTATCGTCACGGATTCCGACGTCCTCGCGCTGATCGTCGCCGACCGACCGCTGGAGGGGACGACGGTTGCCGACTGCCTGTCCGCACCGGTCGTTACCGTGGACGTCGGTGACGGTATCGAGACGGCCGCCGAGGCGCTCCGCGAACACGGCATCGACCAGGCGCCCGTCCTCGACGACGACGCGCTGGTCGGCGTCGTCTCCGTGCGCGAACTCTCGTACTACCTGCCGGGGCTGTCGCTGTCGGACGTGACGACGCGGAGCAGCGGGGAGTACGCGTACGAGGACCGCGCCGCACCCGGCATCGACGTCGGCGACGTCGTTCGGTTCTCGAAGCGACTCGACGACGGCGACGTCCGGACGTTCGCCCGCGCATCGGGCGACGAGAACCCGCTGCACCTCGACGCCGACTACGCGGCAACGACGCGGTTCGGCACCCGTATCGCTCACGGCGTCCTCACACTCGGTGTCGTGAGCGCGGCGCTCGCTCGCCTCCCCGGTCTCGTCATCTACCTCTCACAGAGCGTCCGGTTCGTCGGTCCCGTAGAAATCGGCGAGCGCGTGACCGCCGTCTGTGAAGTCGTCGACGCGCTCGGCGGCGGTCGGTTCCGCCTTCGGACGGTCGTGAACGGAGACGACGGCGAACCCGTCGTCGACGGGGAGGCAATCGTGCTGGTCGACGGGAGTGACGAGACCGAGGGGGAGTGACAGGTTCCGGTCGCGCACGCCCCAACCATTTATCCCGTCGCCTCCCTCTCCTGCACGTATGTCAGTCACGTACGACTTCGAGGGACAGGTAGTACTGGTGACCGGCGCGGGCGGGGCGCTCGGCGGAGGCGTGGTAGAGGCGTTCGTCGACGGCGGGGCGACCGTCGCCGCGGCGGATCTCGTAGACCCCGACGAGGTCGATCTCCCCGACGACGTGACGTACTACCAGGGGGACTTCACCGACGAGGAGTCGGTGTCGGAGACCGTCGAGTCGGTCGTCGAAGCCCACAGCGGCATCGACGCGCTCGTCAACATCGCCGGCACCTGGCGGGGGGGCACACCGGTCGACGAGACCGACGTCGAGACGTTCGACTTCCTCTTCGACGTCAACCTCAAAACCATGTTCCTCGCGTCGAAGCATGCGCTCCCGCACCTGCGCGAAGCGGACGGGGGCGCGGTCGTCTCCGTCTCCGCGCGGTCGTCGCTGGAAGGCGGGGAGGGAGACAGCGTCTACCGCGCGTCGAAGGCGGGCGTCCGCCTCATCACCGAGAGCATCGCCGAGGAGAACCGGGGGGAGGTTCGTGCGAACGCTATCATGCCGAGCGTCATCGACACGCCGGCGAACCGCGAGATGATGCCCGACGCCGACCACGACTCGTGGCCGACACCACAGGAAATCGCCGAGGTCATCTGTTTCCTCTGCAGCGACGCTGCGGGGGTGACGAGCGGAGCGGCGGTGCCGGTGTACGGCGAGGCCTAAGTCGCGCCCGAGCGAGAATCGACCCACGAGTTCTTCGTCCTCGCCGCAGTCGACCGCTCGTGAACTCGATCGCCGGGCGGCGCGTTCGGTCACAACGGCTCGCCTGCTGCCGGAGGAGAGGGGCTGACAGCCGGCACGCTCCGCGTCACACGGTGTCGTGCCGGACAGCTGCGTCCCACCGTGCGTCGGCGGTCAGAGCACGCCACGACGTGGCCGCGTATTCATACTTGAGTGTTCGCCCGGAGAGCGAAGACGTTCAGGAGAGCGAGTGTGCGACTCGGTGAAGGGGTGAGGTGCCGCTGTCGGGCGGACGTACGGCCCCACGAAGGTCGCTCGATCTGTGCACCCTCTCCGAAGTACAGCCACACGTCGCATGCGGGACGGAGAACCCACAACCGTTTTGTCACGACTGGGTAACGTAGGAGCTATGAGTGAACTCACCGACGTGGAGGCAACGCCGCTCGCACACCGCGTGGTCCTGCTCGGAATCGCCGAACTGGGTGGCCGCGACGAGGTGCCCGCACACGCGGGCGAGATCGTGAGCGTCTGTATCGACAACCTGGCCGACGTCGAGGGCGAAGTCATCGGGACGCTCTCGGAGGCCGACGTCGCCCGCGCCCTCAACGAGCTCGAGGACGCCGGCCTCGTCGAACGGGCCGACGTCGGGGACACCTCCGCGGTCGGGAAGGGTCGTCCCGCGTACGTCCTCCCGATGAGGACCGAGACGCTGTGCGAGACACTCGAAGACGACGACCGGCTGACGACGCTCGTCGAACAGGTCGAGGCCGTCCGTGAGTGAACCGCCGGTGGAACGAACGGGGTGAGTCGTCCGTGCGACGGGGAGGGGACCCCGTTCGCTGACGCCTGACAATCAGCCGGGACACCGAGTTCCGTCCATCGGCGCGGACCGGTCGACCACGCCACGGAGAGAGAAGACGCCGCGAGTGAGCGGTGGACGTTCAGACGTGTGTCGCGACCACGGCCGTGGCGTACACGCCGATCGCGACGACGACGAAGGCGGTGAGCACGACGAGGAAGCCCAACGGGAGCGGGAAGACCACGCTGCTGAAGGGCCTCGCCGACCAGCTCCGGCTCGACGCGGGCACGGTCCTCCTCGACGGCACGGACATCAGTACGCTCGGAACCAGGGAAGTGACCCGAAAACTCGGGCTCCTCTCCCAGGAGAACACCTCCCCCGGGAGCATTTCCGTCGAGAAACTGGTCGAACACGGTCGCTACCCCCACCGCGGGTTCTTCGATGGGCTCTCCGAGACCGACCGCGAGGCCATCGACCGGGCGAT
Organism: Salinigranum sp.; assembly: GCA_041641615.1. GTDB lineage: Archaea > Halobacteriota > Halobacteria > Halobacteriales > Haloferacaceae > Salinigranum. The sequence goes on from JBEPYA010000117.1 coordinate 6,318, forward strand.
ATCGCTCGCGGGCGTCGAGCACCTCCGCGAGCGTGAGGTCGGGAGTCTCAGCGGGGGACAGAAACAGCTGGTGTGGATCGCCATGGCGCTCGCACAGGAGACAGACGTCCTCCTCTTGGGCGGGCCGACGACGTTCCTCGACCTCCACCACCAGCTCGAAGTGATGGACACCGTGGAGACGCTGCGCGACGAGAGCGACATCACGGTCGTCCTCGTGCTGCACGAGATCCATCAGGCGGCCCGGTACGCCGACCACATGGTCGCGCTCAAGGACGGGACGATTCACGCCCGAGGGCCACCGGAGGAGGTCGTGACCGAGGAGCTGCTCGCGGAGGTGTTCGAGATCGACGCCGAGGTGAAACACACCGACTGGGGGCCGCGGGTCGAACCGATTCGCGCCCGGCACGACGACGGTGCTAGGGGAGCCAGAGACGAGAGGTGACCGGCACCGACGAGTTCGTCGAGTGGGGGCCGTAGTGGCCGACGAGACGATTTTAGGTCGGCCTAATAATCGGAGTACTTATCATGTTTTAGGTGAGCCTAAATGACATGAGAGACGACGCGAACGACACCACAGCCTCAACGCGGCGAGATTATCTGCGGTACGGTGCCGTGGTCGGTGGCGGTCTCCTCGCCGGGTGTGCGGGGAGCGGTGACGCAGAGTCGACCGGGGAAGCCACGACGACACGAGTATCGACCGAGACGACGCCGGAGACGGCAGCGTCGGCAGCGGCGACAGAGACGACGACCGAAGAGACCTCCTACTCGGTGTCGATGGCACCGATGGGAGCAGTCGAGTTCGACTCGGTGCCCGAGCGGTGGGTCGCCTACGACGGCGGCTACGCGGACATGGGCGTCGCCCTCGGCAAGGGCGACGGCATGACGGGCATCGGCAGCGCCGGTCGCTACTACACCTCCGTCTACGACGAGTTGCCGGGGGTGGACGTCGACCGCGACACCCTCGAATCGAACGACCTGGGGGACGCGGACATGTCGAAGGAGGTGTTCTACGAACTCGACAACGACGTCCACGTCATGGACCCCCGGATGCTCGTCAACTGGTTCGACTGGAGCGAGGAGGACGTCACGGAGATCGCGACGAACGTCGGCCCGTTCTTCGGGAACCTCATCTTCCGTCGCGAGGACGCGTGGCACGACTACCGCTACTACACCCTGTACGAGGCGTTCGAGAAGGTCGCGGAAATGTTCGACGAGATCAAGCGCTACCGGGCGTTCGAGGAACTCCACGACGAGTTCGTGGCCGCCATCCAGACGCGGTTGCCGCCCGCAGACGAACGCCCGAACGTCCTCTTGGTCTACGAGGGGAGCGACGAACCCGAGGAGTTCTCGCCGTACCGGCTCAACGACAAGGGGACGAGCAAGAAGCAGTGGCGCGACCTCGGCGTGAGCGACGCGCTCGCGGGAACCGGCGTCGAAGGCTTGAGCACCACCGACAGGGGTCGGATCGACTACGAGACGATGCTCGAAGTTGACCCCGACGTGATCATGCTCCGGGCGCACGAGCGGAAGTCCGCGACCGAGTTCCGCGAGACGGTACTCCGGTACATGCGAGAGCATCCGGTCGCGAACGAACTGACGGTCGTGGAGAACGGCCGGGTCTACCGCGGTGGCTACCTCTTTCAGGGACCGATTCAGAACCTGTTCCTGACCGAACGCAGCGCACAGCAACTGTACCCCGACGTGTTCGGTGAGGTGACGAGCGGCGAGCGGTTGTTCGACCGTCAGCGAGTCGCGGACATCGTCACGGGGGAGTTCTGACGATGCGCGACGAGGACGCAGCCTCCCGAACGCGCGGCGATCGAGAGCAACCGACACGATCGAACCGTCGCTCGAAGCGCGACACGGCGTCCCGAATGGGGGCTCGGAGGTGGGCCATCGCCTCGCTCTATCACGACCCCGAGGAATACGGCATCCCAACGGTCCCCGAGTGGACGGTGTTCCGGACCGACGCCGGGTTGGCCTTCGCCGAGACAGAGGGGGCCGAGCCGTTCATCAGCGCCGAGTCTCCGATGCGAGTACGTCGCTGATTTTTAGTCTCGCCAAAAAATCGGTGGGCTTATCAATTTTTAGGTCGGCCTAAAACTGATGCAACCGAGCAGACGCGACCTGCTGGCGACCGGCGCGATGGCGCTCGCGACCGGACTCGCCGGCTGTGGGATGGGAGGGGAATCGACAGCGACAGCGGCGACCGAGTCCTCGGCGACAGCCGGGGACGGGACGTCGAGCGGCGGGACGTCGGACGGGGAGACGCCAGACAGCGAGCCGTCGGCGGCGACCGCGTCGGTGAACGCCGCGGTGGCCGCGGAGTGGAACGCGATGCGCGCTCGGCTGTGGGACGCGCTGGCGCTCGGACTCGCCGGGGACACCCGCACGGCCGCGAGCGTCGCACAGGCGACGTTCGCACGGTTCGAGCAGGCGTCCGGCGAGTACGGTGCCCATGAGATGCTCGAACATACGAGCGAGGCGAACTACGAGGAGTTCGAGGAGGCGCTGAGCGAACTCCGAACGGCGGGGTTGGAGGCGGGCGACATCGGCCGCGCTCGCGAGGAGACGACCATCGCCAGCACCCAGCTCGCCGAGGCCCAGTCGGAACTCGTCGGCGACGCGCTCGCGGGAGCGCTCGACCTCCAGCTGCTCGGGGCCGCCGTCCAGAACGCGGCCGTCCTCGCCGCCTCGGGGAACTTCGGCGCGGCAGGGACGGTCGCGGAAGACACGCTGAACCGGTTCGAGGAGGCGGCCGTCCACGACGCCCTCGAATCCGCCGACAACGAGGCGTACGAGGCGTTCGAGGGTGCCGTCGAAGGAGTCGTCTCGGCGGCTGGTGGGGAGAACGGGGAGGCGGTCCGGACGAGCGCCGACGAGGCGTTCGCCGCGGCCCTCGCAGGGAGCTACGCTCTGGCCGACTCCGAGCACGGTGCCGGCGCGGGCCACATGGCCGCACTGCAGGCACGCGGCTGGGACGCGGCGGCGCTGGCGTCGATGGGCGGCACGTCGGCGGCGTTCGCACACGCGGCCGGCCTGACCGTCTACCGGGCTCGCGTGGCCGACGCGGAGTGGCTCGCCGCTCGGGGCGAAACCGACCGCGCCGCGACGATGGTGCAGGACGTCTTCGCCCACTTCGAGGGGGCGAAGGCACACGAGGCGCTGGAGGAAGCCGACAGCGAGGCGTACGAGGGGTTCGAAGCCGGCCTCTCGGACCTGCAGTCGGCTATCGGGAACGGCAACTCGTCGGCCGTTAGAGAGGCCGCCTCGGCGGTCGACGCGAGCCTCGTCACGGGCATCGAGGCGCTCGCCGGCCCCGATGCACCGCTCCTGGAAGCCGCGTTCTTCCGGGTCCGGTTCGCCGACGCCTACGAACGGTACCACCTCGGCGAGAGCGGCGTCGCCGCGTCCGTCGCGGAGGGGCTGTTCCAGCGCTTCGAGGAGAACGAACTCGACGTCCACGAGACCGTCGAATCCACGAGCGAGGACCTCTATCACCGGTTCGAAGAGGAGCACCTCGCCGGGCTCGTCGACGCGTTCGAGAACGGGAACGACTCGGCTGTCGCAACCCACTACGAGGGCGTCCAGTCGACACTCCTCGCGTTCGAGACGAGCGCGGGCACGACGGCGACGGTCAGCGGGGCCGAGGGCGCGTACATGGCCGGTCGCGGCTTCGACGCGGCCGTCCTCGACATGCTCGGGAATGACGACCGCGCACAGGCCATCGCACAGGACGCCTTCGAGCACTTCGAGTCCGGCGCGGGCGGCTATCACGAGGCGTTAGAGGAGGCCGACGAGTCGACGTACGGGGCGTTCGAAGAGCAGCTCGGAGCGATCGCCACGGCAGCGAGCGACGGCGACGACGTCTACCCCGTGTCGAAGCGGTTCAACGGCGAGGTGCTGAACTCCGTCTACGCCATCGTCGGGAGCGGCGGCGGGTCACACGTCGAGGCAGCCGCGGCGGCGATGCAGGGCGTCTTCGCACACTTCGAGGAGGCGCGCGTCCACGAACTCATCGAGGAGGCCGACCACAACGCCTACGAGACGTTCGAGGCGCAGCTCGGCGCGTACGTCACCGCGCTGCAAGAGGGTGGCGACGTGGCCGCGGCCGCCGAGTCGTTCGCTCGCGCGTCGCAGTACGCCCAGTTCGCGCTGGTCGACAGCGTCGAGGAACTCCCCCTCGCCCTGCCGCTCGCCGGGACGTCCGGCGGCGGGTCCGAGTCCAACGGTGGGGAACGCGATTCGGAGCTCCAGGGGGGGCCGAACGTCGTCGAAGGCGTTCCCGAGGGCGCCGACCACGTCGTCGACATGACGGCCGTCGCGTTCGACCCCGCGGATATCACCGTCTCAGCGGGTGACACGGTCGCCTGGCGGTACGCCGGCGGGGAGCCCCACTCGGTGACGGCCTACGAGGAGGCGCTTCCCGAGGGCGCGACGTACTGGGCATCTGGAGGGTTCGAGTCTCAGTCGGCCGCCGAGTCAGGGTGGGAGGACGGGCAGGGGGCCGTCCAGTCGGGCCAGTCGTACGTCCACACGTTCGAGACGGCCGGGACGTACGAGTACTTCTGTATCCCGCACGAGGCCGCGGGGATGGTGGGAACGGTCGTCGTCGAGTAGCGGACGCTCCTCCCCACGGAGTCAGCGCTACGCGGTTCATCGCCAGGCAGGACGTCCTCACCGCGATCGGACGGCGTATCGCTGTCACGGACGAGGTCAGCCCACCCGTCGCTGCTCGGTGAGCGTCAGCGTCCGGTCGGCGGTCCGGACTGTCGTCTGAACCGTCACCCAGCCGTCGTTCCGCTGAATCGCGATGGCGTCGGTGAACGAGAGTTCGACGCGCCTGGTCGCGGTGTAGGACGCACCGGCGCCGAGCGTCCCGACTCGCTCGCGTCCCTCCCAGATCACACCACCGTCGGTTCCTCTGCCGGCGTAGACACGCGTGGAGACGGTGACGTCCTCGGCGGTCGTCCCCTGCTGGTTCGTCACCGTCGACGTCACGTCGCGACAGGTGCGACCGCACTCTTCGGTCCTGTCGACAGTGAACGCGAAGGGCGGAAGCGGTGTCGCTGCGGCCGTCGTGGCCGACGCCGAGGTGCCTCGCTCCGCTTCGGGGGAGCGATCCGGCGTCTCCGTCAGGAACGACCCGGGGTCACTGCTGTCGTCGCTGTCGCCGGCAGGTACCGGGCCGAACCCGGTCAAGAAGAGACCGACGCATCCGACGAGCACGAGCGCCACGGCTCCGAGGACGAGTGTTTTCGTGTTCATGCGTTGGCCGGCGTCCCTGTCGACAGCGACACGGCCCTCCCCGTCGCCGAGTGTGTCGTCCAGTTCTCCCCCGGCGGGCTCGTAACTCCCGAGGGTGTGCGAATCGAAGTCCAGCACGGGGTGCTCCCGAACGGGTCGATCGTCGAAGAACCGCTGCCAGTTGCGATCGACGAGGTTGCGGCCGTCGCTGTGTCGGTCGAGGCTCTCACGGGGACACTCCTCATACGGAAGGGTCTTGGTTTCGCCAGCTTTTGCCCGTTCTGCTTCCGGCCACGTGAACACGGATCACCCGGAGGATGAGTGCTCACAATCCAGCACATCCGGAGGTGTGCCGATCGTGTGGCGCTCACGCTCCGACCC
>JBEPYA010000118.1:0-11892 GCA_041641615.1 Salinigranum sp.
GTCCAAGGGAACATGCCCTCCGGACTCGACCCCCACGACCACCGCGAGACGCCGACGGACGTCGTGATGCTCCACGCGTACGAGGGGGTCCTCACCCGCACCGCGGACGGGAGCATCACCGAGGCGCTCGCGACGGGCTACGAGCGGGTCGACGGCGAGAACACGGTCACGTTCACCATCCGCGAGGACGTCCCGTTCCACAACGGCGACACCCTCACGCCCGACGACGTCGCGTACTCCATCAACCGCATCGTCCAGGAGGACGTCGGGTTCGCCAGCCCACAGCGCGACCAACTCGCGGGCGTGACCGGCGCGGAGGCCACCGACGACACGACCGTGACCGTCTCCAACGACGGGCTCAACCCCATCGTCTTCTCCGAGTTCGCCACCTACTGCGACGTGATGCAGCAGAGCTGGGTCGAGGAACGCTCGAAGGCCGAGGTCGGCCAGCAGATGAACGGAACCGGCCCGTTCCAGCTTTCCTCCTACACAGAGGACGAGGCAGTGGTGTTCGAGCCGTTCGAGGACTACTGGGGCGATCCGGTGGACGTAACGGAGCTCACCTTCCGCGCCGCTAGCGAGGCCGGCACCCGGGTCAATCAACTGCTCCAGGGCGAGGCCGACGTCGTCGTAAACGTCCCACCCCAGGAGGTCCAGCGGGTCAACGACAACTCCGGCACGCGGATCGCCGCCGCGCCGAGCACGCGCATCATCTACAACGCAATGCGGTACGACGTCGAGCCGTTCTCCTCCCAGCAGTTCCGCCAGGCGATGAACTACGCCATCGACCTGAACAGCATCGTCGAGAACGTCCTCGGCGGGTTCGGGTCGCCCACCGGACAGCCCACGCTCGAAGGGTTCGTCGGACACAACCCCGACGTCGAGCCGTACCCGTACGACCCCGACGAGGCCGAACGGCTCGTCGAAGAGAGCGGCCACGCGGGCGTTGAGATCGAGCTCAACACCCCCGTCGGCCGGTACCTGAAGGACCTCGAGATCGCCCAGGCGGTCGCGGGCTTCATCGACGAACTCCCGAACGTCTCCGCCACCGTGCGCCAGCGCGACTTCGGGTCGCTCGTCGACGAACTTCTGACAGGAAACATCGAGGACAAGCCGCCGTGGTACCTCATCGGCTGGGGGGAGGCCACGTTCGACGGCGGCCTCGTGATGACCGCGCTGTTGACCAGCGACGGTGCGCTCACCTCGTGGAGCAACGAGGAGTTCGATTCTCTCCTCTCACAGGCCGGCGACCAGTCCGGCGACACCCGCGAGGAGACACTCCAAGAGGCGAACGCCCTCGCGCACGATCAGGCCCCGTGGATCTTCCTGAACCGTCAGTTCAGCGTCTACGGCGTCTCCGAGCGCGTCGCGTGGGAGCCACGCAGCGACGAGCGCATCGACGCGTCGGCGATGAGCCCACAGTAGGTCGCCGATGTCGCTGGCCAGGTTCCTCGTCAAGCGCGCCCTCCAGGGCGTCCTCGTCGTCTGGGGCGTCGTCACGGTGGTGTTCGGTCTCCGGTTCATCTCGCCGGGCGACCCCGCGAACGTCCTCCTCCCACCGGACGTCGACCCCCAGGTGCGACAGCAGGTCATCGCCGAACTCGGCCTCAACGAACCGCTGCACGTACAGTACTTCCAGTTCGTCGCTGGCATCCCCGTCGGCGACCTCGGCCTCTCGCTCGTGACCCGCACGCCCGTCACCGGCAGGGTGCTCTCGAAGGTGCCGGCGACGCTCGAACTCGCCATCGCCGCGACGGTCGTCGCCGTCGTCATCGCGATCCCGCTGGGCGTGGTGAGCGCGACCCGCCGACACGAACCGGCCGACTACGGTGCGACGCTCTTCTCGCTTCTGGGAATCTCGACGCCGAACTTCTGGCTCGGCGTGATGCTCATCATCGTCCTCGCCGTTCAGCTGGACCTCTTCCCGACGAGCCAGCGACCGATCGGACTGGACGGCGTCTTCGGCCTCGTCGTCGCGGGACGGCTCGAGGCAGCGGTCGACGGCCTCCTGGCGTGGACGTGGCACATCACGCTTCCCGCCGTGACGCTGGGAACATACTTCACGGCGCTCATCACCCGGCTGACCAGGAGCGGAATGCTCGACGAGCTGGGGAAGACGTACGTGCGGGCCGCCCGCGCCAAAGGGTTGCCCGAGACGCTCACGCGCTATCGGCACGCGCTCCGGAACACGCTCATCCCGGTCATCACCGTCGTCGGCCTCCAGCTGGGCACGCTCATCGGCGGGGCGGTCATCACCGAGGCCGTCTTCGCCTGGCCCGGGCTGGGTACCCTCATCATCAACTCGATCAACGCGCGTGACTGGCCGGTGTTGCAGGGTTCGCTCATCATCGTCGCCGTCGGCTTCGTCGTCGTGAACATCCTCGTCGACACGCTGTACGCGTACGTCAACCCGCAGGTGGCGTTCGACTGATGCGCTCCGATCCCATCACCCGGCTCCGCAAGGCGCTCTCGTCCACCGTCTCCCCACGGACGCTCCGGAGTCTCAAACGCGAGCTCCGGCGGAACAGCCTCGCGAAGGTCGGTATCGTCGTCGTCGCGCTCGTCCTCGCGGTGGCGACGCTGGCGCCGCTCATCGCCCCGTACAACCCCGGCTCGCAGAACCTCGAAGAGGCGCGCGAACCACCGCTGGGGTTCTCGACCACGGAGACGCAGGAGGTGACGAAGACCGAGAACGGGAGCGTCGTCATCGAGGACGGGAGCGTCGTCACCGAGACGCAGGTGGTCTCGAACAACGCGACGCTCGCGCACCCGCTCGGGACCGACGGGAACGGCCGCGACATCCTCTCGCGGCTCATCTACGGCGCGCGGACGTCGATGCTCGTCGGCGTCTTCGGAACCACGCTTGCCGCGCTCGTCGGCGTCACCGTCGGTCTCACCGCCGGCTACGCCCGCGGCCGCGTCGACGACGCCCTCATGCGCGCGGCGGACGTCATGCTCGCGTTCCCCTCGCTCGTGCTCGCCATCGCCCTCGTCGGCGTCTGGGGACAGGCGCAGGTGCGCCTTCCCGACCCGCTGGTCGTCACGGGCGTCGAGGAGGCGTGGCGGAGCGCGGTGGGTCTCCCCTCCGCGGGGTCGATGCCGACGAGCATCGTCCTCCCGGGGACCGTCGTGGTCGTCGTCGCGCTCGTCAACTGGGTCTGGTTCGCTCGCGTCTCACGGGGTGAGGCGCTGGCGCTCAGGGAGGAAGAGTACGTCAAGGCCGCCCGGGCGGTGGGTGCCTCGGACACCAGGATCGTGTTCAAACACGTGCTGCCGAACGCCATCACGCCCATTCTCGTCCTGGCGACTATCCAGGTGGCCGCCATCATCCTCTTAGAGAGTGCGCTGTCCTTCCTGGGATTCTCGGGCGCGAACGTCTCGTGGGGCTTCGACATCGCGCTCGGCAGACAGTACCAGTCGACCGCGTGGTGGGTCTCGACGATGCCCGGTCTCGCGATCGTGATCACCGTCATCGGCCTCAACCTCGTCGGTGACTGGCTGCGTGACGCGCTGGACCCTGGCATCGAAGGGGAGGGAGGAGTATGAGTTCACCGTCGAGTTCGACCGGGGAGGCGATCCTCCGCGTCCGCGACCTCCGCACCCGCTTCTTCACCGAGGAGGGACAGATAAACGCCGTCGAGGGCGTGAGCTTCGACGTCCGCGACGGCGAAGTGTTCGGCATCGTCGGCGAGTCGGGGTCGGGGAAATCGGTGACGGCACTCTCGCTCCTCGATCTCATCGAGTCGCCCGGCCGAATCACGAGCGGTGAGGTGTGGTACCGGAACGAGGAGCTGGCCGGGGAGTTCCGTGACTCGACGCCCGACGCCGTCGATGGAGCGTTCGTCGATCTCCGGCGGGTTCCGGAAGGCGTGCGGCGGTCGCTTCGCGGTCCCGCGTTCTCGATGGTGTTCCAGGACCCGATGTCGTCGTTCAACCCCTCCATCACGGTGGGGACGCAGATCGCCGAGGCGGTCGAGGTCCAGCGTCGGGCGCGCGCGAACCCCCGGCGGACGCGCTCGCGCACCCAGGGGTACGGCCTCGCCAGCTACATCCGCGACACCCTGCTCCCCTCGCGGGACTACGTCTCGGAGGCGAGCCAGGAGCGAGCGGTCGAGCTGCTCGAACAGGTAGGCATCCCGGACCCCGAAGAGCGTGCTGAGGAGTACCCACACCAGTTTTCGGGCGGGATGCTCCAGCGGGCGATGGTCGCACAGGCGCTCGCGGGCGAACCGGACGTTCTCGTCGCGGACGAGCCGACGACGGCGCTCGACGTCACGATTCAGGCCCAGATACTGAACCTCCTGCGGGACCTCCAGCGCGAGCGGAGCATGAGCGTCGTGATGATCACCCACGACCTCGGCGTCATCGCGCGGATGTGCGATCGGGTAGGCGTGATGTACGCCGGCGAGGTCGTCGAGCGCGGCACCCTCGCAGACGTGTTCGAGACTCCCGTCCACCCGTACACGCAGGGGCTGTTGGGGTCGATACCCGACCTCCAGAACCCGGCGCCGCGGCTCCAGCCTATCGAGGGGAACGTTCCCTCGCTCGTGGCTTCGGAGATGGGCGACCGCTGTTACTTCGCCGACCGCTGTCCGAAGGCGATGGACGCGTGTCTCCACCGCATCGACGAGCGGGCGGTCGACGACGAACACGCGGTCCGATGTGTCCTCGCGGACCGGGAGTTCGACCGAGCGGACGCGCTCGACGACGACTTCTTCGGTGAGCGGGGGGGCGAAGGGGAGGAAACGGAGGTGCGCGCGGATGACTAGCGACGAGGGCTCGCTCGTCGAGAGCGACGAACGCCCGCTCGTCGAGGTCCGCGACCTCCGGAAGTACTACTTCGAGCAGGACACGCTCGTCGACCGGCTGCTGGGGAACGAGACGCGGAGCGTGAAGGCGGTCGACGGCGTGAGCTTCGACATCCACGAAGGGGAGACGCTGGGGCTGGTCGGCGAGTCGGGCTGTGGGAAGTCCACGACCGGCGAGACGGTGCTCAGACTCCGCGAGGCCACCGGCGGCGACGTCCGGTTCGACGGCGAGTCGGTGTCGGGCCTGAGCGGGGGCGACCTCGCACGCTTCCGCCGCCGGGCGCAGATCGTCTTCCAGGACCCCTTCTCGAGTCTCGATCCGCGGATGACCGTCGGCGAGATCGTCGCCGAGCCGCTCGTCGTCCACGACCTCCCCGAAGAGCCGGTCGAAGGGAGCGCACGGGAGTGGCGCCGCGACCGCGCCGCCGACCTGCTCGAACGCGTCGGTCTCTCGGCCGCCCAACTCGACCGGTACCCCCACGAGTTCTCGGGAGGACAGCGCCAGCGTATCGGCATCGCCCGGGCGCTCGCGCTGGACCCCGACTTCATCGTCCTCGACGAACCGGTGTCGGCGCTCGACGTGAGCGTCCAGGCGCAGGTGCTGAACCTCCTCTCGGACCTGCAGGACGAGTTCGGCCTCACGTACCTCTTCATCGCTCACGACCTGAGCGTGGTGCGGCACCTGTGTGACCGCGTCGCCGTGATGTACCTCGGACACGTCGTCGAACTCGGGCCCGTGGACGCGATCTTCGAGTCGCCCGACCACCCCTATACACAGGCGCTCTTAGAGAGCGTGCCGCGCGCCAGCGTCGAGGAACAGGGACGGTACGTCGACACGCTGGCCGGCGACGTGCCCTCCCCGCGGAACCCCCCGTCTGGCTGTCGGTTCCGGACGCGGTGTCCCGTGGTGATTCCCCCCGCCGACGTGAGTATCGGCCAGGACGCGTACCGCGCCGTGATGGATCTCCGCGACGCGCTCGAACGCGGCGACCTCGACGCCGAGTCGGTGTGGAGCCGACTCGACGCCGAGCGCGGCGACGAAGAACTGTTCGTCGAATTCGTCCGCGAGACGTACCTCAACGGACAGCCGCTCTCGGGGGAGAACGAACGGGTCCTGCGGGAGGCGCTGACGGCGCTGGCGCGGGGGGAGCACACGACGGCGACCGACCTCCTCGCGGAGCGGTTCGCGAGCGTCTGCGAGACGAACCAACCGACGCTGGGAGACAGCAGACACGCGACCGCGTGTCACCTCGTCGACGGGGAGGATGCGCCGACGCCCCGGACGGACGACACCACGAGAGCGAACTGAAAGGCACTTCTACGCTCGACGAGTGAAATCGGTGTGACCCGCTATCGGAACCTCGCCCTGTTTCTGTTTCTCGCGGCGGTGTGGGGCTCGGCGTTCATGGCCATCAAGGCCGGTCTCGCGTACTTCCCGCCGGTCCTGTTCGCCGCGATCCGGTACGACATCGCGGGGGTCGTCATGCTGGCGTACGCGGTCTACGCGGTCGAGGACCCGCTCCCCCGTGGCCGGACCCAGTGGGCCGTCGTCGCCGTCGGCTCGCTGTTGCTCATCGCGGGCTACCACGCGCTGCTCTTCGTCGGCGAGACCGACCCGGCCGTCACCTCGGCGGCCGCGGCCGTCATCGTCTCGCTGAGCCCCGTCCTGACGACGGGGTTCGCCCGCGTCTTCCTCCCGGGCGAGCAGCTCACCGCCGTCGGCATCGCCGGCCTCCTCTTGGGCCTCGTGGGGGTCGTCGTCCTCACCCGACCGGATCCGAACGACCTCCTCGGCGGCGGTGCGGTCGCGAAGCTGCTCGTGTTCGCGGCGGCGACCGCTTTCGCGCTCGGGTCGGTCCTCACCCGCAAGCTGGACAGCGACATCCCCATCGAGACGATGGAGGCGTGGTCGATGGTCGGCGGCGCGCTCGTCTTGCATCTCGTCAGCGTCGGTCTCGGGGAGTCTCTCGCCGCGATCGTCTGGACCGTCGAGTCGGTGACGGCGCTGCTGTATCTGTCCGTCGCGGCGTCTGCCGTCGGTTTCCTCGTCTACTTCGACCTGCTCGACCGCCTCGGTCCCATCGAGATCAACCTCGTCTCGTACGTGGCCCCGGTGTTCGCGGCGCTGTCGGGATGGGTCTTCCTCGCCGAGGTACCGACCGCCTACACTGCCGTCGGCTTCGCGCTCATCTTCGGCGGGTTCCTCCTGGTCAAACACCGCGCCGTCCGCGACGAACTCCCCCGACTCCGACGGCGTGGCCGCGCGCTCTTCGTGAGCGACGACTGAGTCGCGTTCCCCCGCTCCGGTCAGGTACCCCGTCGTCTCGGTCTCAGCTCTCGCCGACGTCTTCGACTTCCCCGGCCGCCTCGGCCGCGACGACCTCTCCGACCAGGGTCCAGCCGTCGGCGGTCTCGCGGCCCACGAGTACGGCCGTGTTGTCCTCGTTCGTGGTGAAGCGATAGCTCCCGTCCTCGTCGACTCGGCGTCCCTCGGCCTGAAACTCCTGCTGGAAGAACTCGGCGCTCGAAAGCTCGAACACGCCCGTCGTGTCGTCGTCGAAGGTGAGTCGGAGCGGGTCTGGCGTGACGTTGTACATCCGCTTCGCGACTCTGTTGAGTTCGGCCATGCCACTCGCTGACGGCGGCGGGTCACAAAAGCGCCCCGAGTCTCGCGTCGCTCCGGTGTCGGCACCGATTGCTGCTATCGGGTCTCGAAAATAATCACAAGATAAAGTATCGAATAAAAGAGTTAGCACGAACGATGAAACGTTACACGAGACGAGAGTCACTCGTGAAGGATTAGTTATCCCGAGGATAGCGCGCTGAAACCAACTGAAGGCTCGGGCGGTTATATGTCGCGTTCGCACCAGAGAGTAAACGAGGTCACACTCCCCATGTCCGACACGTCGTCCTTGGTCTCCCGCGAACGCGCCTCCCGCCTCCGGGAGGTGGTACAGTCACAGTCCCTCCAACACGGCGCTCGACTGGTCGCCGCTCCCCTCCGGTTCGTCGGCTTCTGGGCTGCCGTCGCCCTCCCGTTCCTCTACGTCCCGCTGCTCTTCGGCGGGCTCCGGGGCTCAGAGACCCTCGCGTTCGGCCTCCTGCTGGCCGCGAACGCGCTCGCGCTCGTCTTGGGCCACGGACACGGACAGTAGCGGCACGGGACAATCGGTAGCACACGTCGACCGAAAGCGGAACTTTCAGTACGGTTCATTCCCGAGAACGGGTATGGGACTGAACCTCAGCAAGAAAGGAGTCGTCGGCGTGGTTCTCATGCTCGTCGGTACGCTCGCGTTTCTGCCCGGCATGTTCCCCACGACGGGTCAGCTCGCGACCATCGCACTGCTTCCGGCGGCGCTCATCCTGACCTACGGTACCTACCTCGTCGGCACCGACGGCTCGGGTCGCCCGGTCTGAGCGACGCACCACCGACTACGGTCTGACTGTTCTCCTGCACGGCTCACACGGTGAGCGGCGCGACTGACTCTCCGCCTCGACGTCACTGCCGCGCGCGTCGAGGCGGAGAACGGACTGCGACAGAACGGAGAGACACACCGACCAAAGAGCGGGTCGATGCGTCGGGGGCGTCGGTGGGCCCCGCGGACTGGGTTGCGTGCCTATTAGTTGGAATCGGGACCTGGGTAATAAATACACCTCCTCGCGTCTCGTTTTCGATAACCTCGCTCGAGAGACAGTTCGCGGCGTCCAACGGGTCTCGGTTAGCGGTGGTGGAGTTCCCCGTCGCGCTCCTCGAGAACGTCCCGGTCGACGGCCCGCTGAATGACCTGCGACGCCTCCGTCGCGGTGAGGTCGTACGCGCTCTGTGCGACGGCCTCGGCCTCCGTGCGGGGAATGGGAAACTCGCGGTTCCGGAGGAACCGGAGGAGCTTGTGGTACACTCTGTCGAGGTCAGCCGACGGGGACGGCGCGTTCGCCTCTTCGCCACCCTGCTCCGCGCCCCCTTCACCGACTCCGTCGTCCCCTGCCTTCTCGTCCGGGACCGGGGCGTCGGGCGTCTCGGTCTCGTCGTCGAGTTCCCGTTCGTCCGCAGCGGTGGCCGCACGCTCGTGGGTTTCACCCGGCGCGGAAACGGGCACCCGAGGGCCGTCCGCCCCGCCCGCGTCGTCGCGCTCGTCGGTATCTTCCCCGGTATCCGTCGACGCCGACTCGGAGAACGTGACCTCCTGCGTCGACGAGTCGGTCCGCTCGGACGCACCGCTCGATGCGTCGAACGGCCGGTCGTCGCCGGTGGACGTCCCCGTCGACGGAGGCTGGTCGGTCTCGGGGACTACACCGGGGTCCGCACGGTCGACACCGTCGACGAGCGGCGCGAGCACGTTCGTAAGCTTGGTGTGACACCGATCGCACAGGACGACCCGCGGCGTCGTCTCCCCCGCGACCCCGGTTCGAGGCAGTGGCTCGTACTCCGAGAGCGCTCCCGTCGTTCCACAGAAGTAACACGACCGCAGTTGGACCATACGCCGGCAACGACCAGCGGCGTGCTAAACGTTTCGACCGGTGCTATCAATTATGATATTCTGGCACCAATAGCTTTACCCGGTGCACTCGTGGACCCACACAGAACCGCCCGGGGTCCGGTGTGATTCCCGAGAACGCCGAGCGTCGAAACCCAGTCAGAGATGAGCAAGACACCCACAGCCGACGACGACGCGGGTGGGGAACGGTCCCCCGCAGCGGACGCACCGCTCCGTCGGGTACTGGCGGCGGCGGACGACGCGCTCCTCGCGACGGTCGTCGAGCGTTTCTGGGAGGACCGGGGGTACCGTACCACACGCACCAGTCGGGGGGACCACCGGTTCCTGCTGGTTCGAGACCCGGCGGGCGACCCAGTCCACGTCGTGTGGCTCGACGCGGCGGCGCGGGCGACGCCGAAGCACCTCGCACGACTCGACCGGATGGCCGCCTCGTTCGGCGACGCCGAGGCGACGGTGACGACCGGACGCGACTACGACAGCGCGGTCTACGCCGCCGCCGAGAAGCACGGCATCGAGTGTCTCGCCGACGAACAACTGGTGACGCTCGTCACCAAGAGCGGCCTCCAGGTGGTGGTCCGGAGACACGCATCGTCTCGGGGGAGCGCCGTCGCCGACGGTGGTGCCACTCAGCCCTCGACGTTCGAACTCCAGCCCCCGGCGGACCACCCGCTCGCCGTGCGGGCGGGCCTCGTCGTCGGCGGGACCGTCCTCTCACTCATGGCGGTGTGGGTCGGTGCCGCGGAGGTGACGGCGCGGCTGCAAACCTGCACCACGGGCTGTTCCCCGCTATGGCTCGCGAGTTTCCTCCCGCTTTTCCTGATGCTGACCGCGAGTTTCGCGGTCGTCGTCGGCGTGTTCGACTGAGCCGCCCTACGGCTTGTGCGTGAACAGGAGCACCTGCTCGTCGTGAGCCGTCGTACAGAGGTCGAGCGGCATGCTGAGTTCGAGGCTGTTGAACTCGTCCTCACAGACGACGAGGTCGTCGAAGGGCTCTCCACAGGCGGGGCAGGCGATGCTGACCGTGTTCCGGTAGCGCCGGATGCCGCCGGCGGTCTCCTGAACCGTCAGCGACGAGAGCATCTCGTCGAAGTCTTCCATACTCGGGGACTGACCCGGGGTGACATAAACCTCGGGGGAGTTCGGGCTCCTCCGGGGTGGATCAGGGCTCGCCCGTCACCCACGACTCGTCGTCGAACGCCGGAGGGAGGGGGGCGCGGCTCGTCGTCGAGAACTGCATCGGTGCGCCGGCGCTGGTCCGCCGGGTGGCCGAGCGGTCCGCGGTCGTGGTGCCGATGTCGGTGTGGTCTGGGGTCGATGTCGAGTCGGTCGGGTGGGGTGTCGTGCTCATTCGAGAGGGGTCGGACGGGACGGTCTGATGACGATGCACTCGGTGGGAGAATCAGTCGCGTACGCGTACTTCGAGCATCGTCGTTCTACTCACACGACGTTCACGAACTATCATAAACGTTCCGTGGGGAGTGCTGTCACGCCCCGCGAGCGGGCTCCTCCCGGTGCAGGGGGAAACGACGGCGGGAGCGTACGACAACGGCCCACAACCTCCGACACGTTTTTATCCGCTACTCGTCCACTTCGGACTGCCTCCCCCCGACGAACTGTGTCTCGATGGGTCGCGTACATCAAGGGAGGTCACGAGAACCGCCGGTGAGTCGTCACGAGGCGGCCACCGGTGAGCCACGTGTCGAACTCGACGCCGAGCCCGAACGGCCGCCGTTCGTCGCCGAGTGCGCGGCAGGGTCCGGAGACCGGTAGCCCCGGCGAGCAGCCGGTGAAACACCAGCGCTGACAGCGGTTCCGGCGAGTCGCTGCGACGTGAATCTGTGCCGCACTGTGCTCACAACCACGGACTGAGCGAAACCGATAAACCGCCGGCCCGAGTGCATCGGATATCCCACGATGTCCCCGAGACGCCGTTCTGCAACCGGAGCCGCTGCCTTCGCGATCGTCCTCCTCCTCTGTGGTCTCGCCGCGGTCACACCCCCCACCGTCGCCCAGTCTACCTCGGTCGTCGTGACGAACGCGACGCACACGCCGACCACGCCCGCCGCCGGCGACACCTTCGAGGTCCGTGCTACCATCCGAAACCAGGCGAACGCCGCCGGGCCGTTCACCGTCAACGAGGTCGCCGTCGAGGTGCCCGGCCGCGGTCCCAACGGACGGACGAGCGCGAGCGACCTCGGCGTGCTGTCGCCCGGGACGTCGATGGAGGTCGGACTGTCCGCGACCGTCGACGAGCCCGGCTGGCACCAGCTCACCGTGCTCGTCTACGGGCAGACCACGACGGGTCGGGCCGTCCAGGTGGCGTACCCGGTCACCGTCCAGGTCGTCGAGTCCCAGCAGCCACAGCTCGACGCCGAGTTCGACGACGGCGTCGTCGGAGCCGAGTCGCCGGTGAACCTCACGGTGGCGAACGGGCTCTCGACCAGCATCCGCAACGTCCAGGTAGAGCTGACGGGCGAGAACGTCCGAATCGACCGCCCGCGGCGCGTCGGGTCGACGCTCGGGAGCGAGACGGAGGCGAACTACACGTTCGACGTGACGCCGACACGAGTGGGCGACCAGCGGCTCAC
>JBEPYA010000119.1:0-11872 GCA_041641615.1 Salinigranum sp.
TCAGCACCACGTGCTCTGTGGCACGGCATACAGCTCGGTCTCTTGCGTCCCATAGTTGGTTCACGCTCCGCTGGGATAGCAGAATTTCCATCGAGTCAGCACGGTCTCGAGAAACCATCAGAAACTGAGTATTTCGACAGAGCCAACGATTTCTCATTCGGATTGATGTTCGGGAAGACGCAGTGAACCTCGGTGTCGCACACTGATCTGTATCCCGTATCAGCACGCCGCTACCTACCAGGTTCTCTCAGGACTCGACCGTGAGTCCACTACATCCCGTCGGTCGAGTGGAACGGTCGGCGGGGCTGAGACCACGTGTCCACGATATTCCCGCCAGTGTAGAACCAGACTACTGGTATTAGTTCACTGCCATCTTACGTATACACGCTATGCCGATCAACATCGAAACCGCCCTGCGGAGAGGTATTAACCGCACTATCGCCCGGAACGGGCTGCTGCTCGCGGCCGTCCTCTACGTCGTCTCGACAGTCAACGCGATCGTCGGCCTCGGCGTCCAACGATGGGTAGCGAACCAGGGTGTGCTCCCGATGGGCGTCCCGTTCTCGAGAGGGATGGACGCCGAGATCTCACGGGAGATGGGCGCTGCGCTGTTCGCCATCCCTCCGGTCGTGGGCGCCGTCGTCTCCCTCCTCGCGGGCCTGGCAACTATCGTCCTCTCCATCGGTGCGCTCCGCATCTTCGTGAGCGACGAGACCGAACGCCTGCCGAGCGAGCACTTCACCCGGAACATGGTGTGGCCGGGGCTGAACTTCCTCGTCGGCACCATCGTCTTCGGGGTGGTCGTCGCGCTCGGCTTCGTCTTCCTCGTTATCCCGGGCATCTTCCTGCTCGTCACGCTCGCGTTCTGGACGGTGTACGTCGCCGTCGAGGACGAGAACTTCGTCGCGGCCATGCAGGACAGCTGGGGACTGACCCGCGGGCACCGCTTGCGGCTCTTCCTCCTCGGGGTCGCCGTCGCGGTCGTCGGGCTCGTCGTGAGCGCCGTCTTCGGTGTCGCGGGAATCGTCGGCGGCGTCATCGGCGTCGTCGTCGTCCAGCTCGGAAGCGCCCTGACGACCGTCTTCACGCTCGCGACGCTCGCCGCGACATACGAGCAGCTCGTCGCGCTCCCCACCGAGGAGACGACGGTCACGTCCGGTCGCGAGACGCCCGCTCCTGCGTAGAAACGGGGGACACTCCTCTCGCCTGGAGGCCACGGGTCCGCAGCACGTCTCGGCGAGGTCGTCCAGCGCAGGAAGCCACTCGCTCTCCGACTCGCGCCGTCGACCCGAACACGACGACAGGGTTAGAACCGCGTATGCAACCGAACCACGTGTAGTGAGGAGGTACGCCTCCAGACGCAGCCCGCCCGTGGTACCGGTGTCGAATCCGGTGACGCCCTCGACCCGAAACTGCAGGTGCAAGCAGAACCTACTGGCTCCGTCGGCACCGCTTGTCTCTCGTATGAGCGATAGCCAAGCGGAACCGGCGCGCACCTGGTCGACAGACTTCGTCGAGCGAGCGATCAAACAGCCCGTCCGGGAAGCCGTCCGGGAGGCGCTCGCGGAGCACGACGCGGTCGAGACGACCGAGAAGGCGTACGCGGACGAGTCCGACGTCTCGGACCGGGACGACTCGGGTGGCGACCACGACGAGCCCACGTCGTCGGGCCGTCCGAGCGGGAAGCGATTCCTCCTGCTCGTCGGCCTCCTGGCCGGGGGTGCGTACCTGGCGACCCGTCGGCGTCGCAGCGACGACTCGACGACGGACGACCAGTTCTCGAGGGACGGCGGTACCGGTATCAGCGGGGACACGGACACGGCGGACTATGGCTCCGAGACGAACACATCGGACGACGCCGACGTCGATGCGTCGGACGACGCTGCCGTCGGTGTCGACGCTGATGTCGATATCGACGCTGATGTCGACGCCGATTCGGACTCGGACTCTGACTCCGACGACGAAGTCGACGAGGACGAGCGTTCCGCGGCACCCGCCGAGGACGCGACGACGAACTGAGACTGTCCGCTGGTCGGCCACGTCCGACCTGATTGTCGTTTTTGGGCGTCTCCCTCTCGGCAGACCGACTCTCCGCGCTCTTCCTGAGCGGTAGTGGCACCGCTCGTCGTTTTCGGTGCACGACTCGTCTTCTGGACGCAAACCGGGTCGAAAACGCGCGTCTCGACGGCGACTTGTCGCTTCCGCTCTACAGGAGGAGTGAGACGACGGCCAGGACGAGGAAGATGACGACGAGTATCTTCGCGATGCTCATCGTCATGCCTGCGACGCCCCGGAACCCCGCGATCGCGGCGATGATCGCGATGATGAAGAAGGCGATCGCCCAGCCGAGGAACCCGCCGGACTGCAGCGGGAGCAGTGCGACCGAGGTCGGGTTCATCTGCCACCTCGTCGTGACGTGCTCTCGCCCGTCTCGTGGTGTGTCGTGGTCTGTTCGTCGCTATATCGCCGTTCGAGCGGATCGGACCGACTTGTCGGCGTAGTTCGTGTCGACTGCATCGGCTGCACTAACGCTCTGTCCCTCCCAGGCAGTTGTGCTTGCAGAGCCAGCCGCAGAGTCGGCTCTGGCGCTCACCGGGCTTCCTCGGGCGCTCGAACCTCCGGTTTCGCTCCCCTCGGAGCCGTTCTGAACTCTCGACCGCGTCCGGGTCCGCGCCCCCTCGCTACCGCCAGCGGTACAGCAGGCGGTAGTCCTCCTTCTCCGGTGCGTACCGCCGGAACAGCAGGCTGTTCGTCAGCACCGACACCGAGGAGAACGCCATCGCCCCGGCAGCGAGGACGGGCTGGAGCAGTCCGAGGGAGGCGAGCGGGATCATCGCCGTGTTGTACCCCAGCGCCCACACGAGGTTCTGTTTGATCTTCGCGAGCGTCGCCTCCGAGATGCGGACGGCCTTCACCACGTCGAGCGGGTCGTCACGCATCAGCGTCACGTCGGCGGCCTCGATCGCGACGTCGGTCCCGCTGCCGATGGCGGTCCCGACGTACGCGACGGCGAGTGCGGGGGCGTCGTTGACGCCGTCGCCGACCATCATCGCCTTTCGTCCCTCCGCCTGGATGGCCTCGACGGCGTCCGACTTGTCCTCCGGGAGGACCTCCGCGCGGACGTTCGCGGGGTCGATGCCGACCTGCTCGGCGACGGCCCGCGCGGTTCGCTCGTTGTCGCCGGTGATCATCATCACGTCGACGCCGCGCTCTCGCAACGCGCGTACCGCCTCGGCCGCGGTCTCCTTGACCGTGTCCGCGTCGGCGACCACACCCACGAGCTCCCCTTCGTACGCGACCAGCATCGCCGTCTTCCCCTCGCGTTCGAGGCGTTCCATCGTCTCCTGGGCGGGCGAGGGGTCGATTCCGTTGTCACGGAGGAGTTTGCGGTTGCCCACGAGCACCTCACCGTCACTCACGGTCGCTCTGATGCCGTGGCCGGGAACGTTCTCGAAGTCCTCCGGCTCCGAGACGTCGATGCCGCGGTCGGTCGCACCTTCGACGATCGCCCGGGCGAGGGGGTGTTCGCTCCCGCTCTCGGCGCTCGCGGCGAGCCGGAGCACGTCGTCTTCGCCGAGTCGCCCACGGGCGGTTAGCTGGCCTCCGTCGGCCGCCGCATCGCCACCGTCCGCGACGGGCTGGCCGTCCCCGCCGAAGACGACGACGTCGGTCAGTTCCATCTCACCCTTCGTGAGCGTCCCGGTCTTGTCGAAGACGACCGTGTCGACGTCCTTCGCGCGTTCGAGAACGTCGCCACCTTTGAACAGCACGCCGTTCTGCGCGCCGATGGTCGTGCCGACCATCGTCGCGGCGGGCGTTGCGAGCCCCAGCGCACAGGGACAGGCGATGAGGACGGCGGAGGCGAAGACGATCACGGCGAACTCGAACACCGAGACCGAGCCGCCGGCGACGGCCGGGCCGCCCGCGACGAGCCCCCACAGCGGGAGCCACTCGACGACTCCCGCCAGCGTCTCGGGGAAGAGGAACCAGACGACAGCCCAGAAGACGGCGTTGGCGATGACCGCGGGGACGAAGTACGCCGAGATGCGGTCGGCGAGGTTCTGGATGTCGGGCTGGCGCGACTGCGCCTCCTTCACCGTCTGGACGATCTGCTGGAGCGCCGTATCGGAGCCGACCTTGGTCGCCTCGACGACCAGGACGCCGTTCTCGTTGATGGTCGAGCCGACCACCTCGTCACCATCGCTCTTCTCGACGGGGACCGACTCTCCCGTCACCATCGACTCGTCGACCGCCGACTGGCCGTCGACGACGACGCCGTCGGTCGGGATCTGTTCACCGGGTCGGACCTTCATGCGGTCGCCGACCTCGACGTCCTCCAGCGGGACGTCCCGCTCGGTGCCGTCCTCGTCGACGACCGTGGCGGTTTCGGCCTCCATCTCCAGGAGCTTCCGGAGCGCCTCACCGGCCTGCCCCTTCGAGCGGGCTTCGAGGTAGTTCCCGAGCGTGATGAACACGAGGATGAACGCCGCCGTGTCGAAGTACAGCCCGCCGGCGATCAGTCCGCTCAGCACGGCCACGGAGTAGACGTAGGCGGTGGTCGACCCCAGCGCGATGAGGACGTCCATGTTGGCGCGGCCGTTCTTCACGAGCGCCTTGTACGAGTTCCTGTAGAACGGCCAGCCGAGAACGACCTGCACCGGGGTCGCGAGGAGGAACTCGACCCAACCGAACGCGAACCCGAAGACGCGGTCGGGGAGGACGCCTCCCCCCAGGAGGAGTTTCTCGACGAGGAAGAAGAGTAGGGGGAGAGAGAGCGCCGCGCCGAACAGCGTCAGTCGTCGCTGTCGACGAATCTCGGCCCCGCGGGCGGCGTCCCTGGCGCTCGTCTCCGAGTCGCCGTCGCCGCTCGCCCCGTCCTCGCGCACCGGCGTGTACCCCGCGTCTTCGATGGCGTCGTAGAACGCGTCGCGGCTCGCCTCCGCGGGGTTGTACGTGACCTGCGCCTCGTCCGTCGCGTAGTTGACGTCGGCGCGGACCACTCCCGGGAGACGTTCGAGCGCCTCCTGGACGGTCTCGGAGCAGTTCGCACACGACATGTCCGTGATACCGACGGTCGCCGACGCCGTGACCGGCTGATAGCCGGCGTCTTCGATGGCCTCGAAGATCCGGCCGAGCGACACCTCCTCGGGGTCGTACGCGACGGTCCCCTCGTCGGTCGCGTAGTTGATGTTCGCCTCCGACACCCCGTCGAGGGAACCGACCGCCTCGGCGATGCTCTGCGAACAGTTCGCACAGCTCATCCCCTGGATGTCGACGTGGCTGCGGCGCTGACTCATTGTACACTCATACGGGTCCCTTACTCAACCAGGTTTCCCTTTCGTTCGTTCGGTGAAACGCTCCTGATCCCTTCGAAACAAAATTAGAGCCACCGTTCACTCCGGTCAGTGCCGGCTTCGGCGTCGTGATTCTTCCGTTTCCCGCCCACTACACGCCGGCGAGGAACGTCACGGCCGCCGAGCGCCGACACGACAGTCACCCGTGACTCCGACGGGTTCTTCGGGGTCGACTCGCGGTCTCGGAACTGACAGCCGCATGAGAAGGGCCACGTACCCGTCTCCGCCGACGGGACGGGCTGTCGTGACCGGGCCACGCATCGACGAACGTCGGACACCGTGCGATATTGACCCGAACAGTCGACTTATATATCGACCCGAATCGTACGGACAGGTGAGCCACGGCGCGCGTGAACCGGTCAGCCGCGTCGTCGTATCACCCCACATGTGCCGAGAACTGAACCGCGAACCGGCGTGGGTCGCCGCCATCAGACTCGCGTACCTCCGCGGCTGGGTCGACGTCGACAGCGTCGTCGAGGAGGCGAACCTCATTCCCGGGCGCGAACGGACCGTGAGCGACGTCCTCGCGACGATGTGCGAGCGGGGCCTTCTCCGGAAGGGGCCTCGGTTCGACGAAACCGAGCAGTACCTGGTCGGACCCAGCCTCCAGCAGCGGGCACCGTCGCCCGCGGCGGTCAAACGGTTCTCCAGACGCGGCCTCCACCAGTGGGCGCGACCGGCGGACGACTAGAGACGGTCGAGGTCCGCCGGCGTGTCGACGTCGCGCCGGACGCCCTCGTCCCCGGTTTCGACGAGTGCCGAGCGCCCGCCTTCCCGGAGAACGCGCCGGCCACCGCGGTCCCCCGAGACGTCGGTCAGCGCGTCGAAGTGGCGGCGGTCGAAGAGAACCGGGTTCCCCCGCTTTCCCTCGAAGGCGGCCGCGAGTGCCGTCCACTCACTCGTTCGAAAGACGTCGACCAGCGCCCGCACGCTCTCGGGGGCGACCGTGGGCATGTCACCGAGCGCGAAGACGGCGGCCTCGACGCTCTCGCCGTCGAGTGCTTCGACCCCGCGTCGGACGGACGTCGCCTGCCCCTCGGCGTAGTCTGGGTTCACGACGACCGTGAAGCCGAGGCCGTCGAGCGCGGCGGCGACCCGGTCGCTCTCGTGGCCGGCGACGGCGACGAGAGGGTCGAGGCCCGCCTCGACGAGCGTCCGCGCCGCGTGTCGGACGAGCGGGTCGCCGTCGAGGGGTGCGAGCAGTTTGTTCGTCTCGCCGAACCGCGAACTCGTCCCCGCGGTGAGGAGGATGCCGGCCACGCGCGGGGCGGGTTCGGCGCTCGCGTCCTCCGTCGTCTCCGCCTCCGTCGGCGGGTGGACGAGCGGCAGTCCCTCCCGTCCCGGCGCGTCGCCGGCGACTCGCACGTCGGCGTCCCCTCGACGCTCGCCGTCGCGTTCGGTCATCGCTCGACGACGTCGTACGGCACGACGTCGACCGCGGTTCCCGCTCTCAGTCCAGTATCGGTGACGACGAACCCGTCCGCGCGGGTCGCCCGCGTACTGGAGGACAGGACGCTCGGGTCGAACGTCTCGTCGTACACCGTGAGCGGTGAGTCGACGTGCCCGAGCGGGAGCGCTTCTCCCCTGTCCGCCGACAGCGTGACCGGAACGACGTAGTCGAACCCCTCGACCCCGATGTCGAACCCGCGGGTGAGCGTCGCCGTTACCGTCGGCCGCTCGGTGTCCCCGACGAAGAACGGCCGCGCGACCAGCGTCGTGACGGCGTGCGCGCCGACGGGCTTCCCGGGAACGGCGAAGGCGACGGCCTCGAACTCGGGGAGGTCGGCGACGGCGATCGGTTTGCCCGGGCGGATGCGGACGCGATGGAAGAGCACCTCGCCGAGGTCCGCGAGCGTCCGGACGGCGTAGTCCTTCCGGCCGACGCTCGTCCCGCCGGTGGTGACGACGACGTCGTACTCGGCGGCGAGTTCTCGTACGCGCTCGCGGACCGTGTCGGAGTCGTCGGGGACCGACCCCTCGTAGGTCGCCTCGTGCCCCCACGCCTTGACGAGCGCGGCGAGCATCGGCGAGTCGAGGTCGGTGTGTCGCCCCTCGTGTATCTCGGTCCCCGTGGCGAGCAGCGCGACCGAGAACCGCTCGTGGACCTCGACGGACTCGTTCCCGAGGTCACGGAGCAGGATGGCGTCCTTCGCGGAGAGTCGCTCCCCGGCCGAAAACAGCGTCTCGCCCGCGGAGACGTTGCTCCCACGGCGGTAGACGTACGTCCACGGCGCGAGCGTCGGCCCGTCGAGGTACTCCTCCCCCTCCCTGTCTTCAGTGACTGTCGCCTCCTCGCGTTTGAGGACCGCGTTCGCCCCCGCCGGGAGGGGCGCTCCCGTAGCGATGCGGACCGCCTCTCCCTCCCCGAGTTCCGGGGGTTCGTCCTCGGGGAACACCGAGACGTCGCGGAGGCGGAGCGGGTAGTCGTCCGTCGCGTCGAACGCGAAGCCGTCCATCGTCGCGTGCGAGTGCGGCGGCTGGTCGGCGTCGGCGACGACGTCGGTCGCGAGCGTCCGGCCGTCGATGCCCGAGAGCGGGACGGTCTCCGTCGCGCGTGCTTCGAGGGCGGACTGCCGGAGCGCGTGGACGCGCCGCGCCGCCTCCGGGATGGACAGCATCACGTCGTACGGCGGCGACTCGTCGGCGTCGGGGGTGTCCTGTGTCACGCCCCGCGGGTTGGCGAGGGTGGTTGTTAAATCCTCTCACGCGACGAGCGCGGCGAGCAGCGAGTCACGCGGGGCGAGTCGCCCGCGCGGTGGTTGAACTCACGCGCGGGGCAGCTCGAGCGCGGCGGCGACCGCCGTCAGCGTCGCCCGGAGGTCGTTGTCGTCGACGTCGGTCTCGCGGACGGCGTAGTGGACGAGCATCACCATCTCGCCGTCCGGCGCGGACGCGCCCCGGTGGTCGGTGCGGTCGACCCGGAACGGTCCCCGTTCGAGCGCCGCTCTGACCCGCTCTTCGTCCGCCTCCGGGACTCGGAGCTGGACGCCGAGTCGGCGCGCCGGCGGTGCCCAGACGATGCCGCTGCGGTTGAACGCGGTCACGAGGCTGTCGTCGCCGAGTCGCGCCGCCGTCGAGGGGTGGAAGAAGTCGACGACGCACTGCCCGCCCGTCCGGGTCCGTCGGGGACGAACGAGGTTGTCGTCGACCAGTTCGTCGACGAGTTCGAAGAACGGCGCACAGTCCATGCACACCTCATACGTGTGGCGCGGCATAATATCAGGTGGCAGTATCAGATGCTACCAGTGGCAGTATCAGATACCAGGTGGCAGTACCGGATGGAACTCGCAGGGCCAGATAGTACTCGCGGATGCCGCCCCTGGACAGTGCCGGGCGTCGACAGGATGCGACGGCCGCCGCGACCGCGTCACGTCGAGGCGACCCGACGACGAGCGACCTCGGTAGCGAACGACCACCAGCCACGACGGGCAAACGTCGGCCACGGCAACGTTGATTACGCCCGGAATCTATGCACGCCCTAGGTCAACCCTATGGGAATGCTCGCAGACACCAAAGTCTCGGAGAAGAACCTCACCACTATCCCAAAACCCGTTCGGAACTTCCTCGACGTCGGCGAGGGCGACCGGGTCGAGTGGCACGTCGAGGACGGCCACGTCATCGTCCGCAAGGTCGTCCCGTCGGCGGGCGACTGACCCCCGGCGGCAGTCGAAGGCAACCCCGCCCAAGTGCTCTCACTCTCCGCCACTGCTGGATCTCTTCTGTCACGAATCGTCCGGTCTTTCAGTAACGTTTATGCAAATGGGTGAGAGTCACACGCACGAGTCTTAGTACTCGCATAGGGGCTAGTACAAAAATGGAGTTCAGTGGTGAATTCGAGCTGGACGGAGTATCGCCAGAGGACGCGTGGATCGTTCTCTCGGACCCAATCGCCGTACGTGACGCCCTCAAGGGGTGTCGCTACATCACGAAGATCGAGGGAGATGATTTCAATTTCGACGAATACGAACCCGAAGAGGACATCGAGACGCTGCCGGACGCGGACCCCGACGCGGTCGCAGAGCGGGCGTTCGAGGAGGGCGGTGTCTACGCCGCCCTGATGCAGGTCGGCGTCGGCAGCGTCAAACCGCGGTTCGAGACGCGCGTCACGATCAAAGAGCGGGAGTTCCCGCACATGGTCGCGACCGGCGGCGGCAACGCCTCGAACAGCAGCTTCGAGATGGAGTCGTGGATGGATATCGAGGAGACCGACGATGGGAGCATCGTCAAGTGGGGGACGGAGGCGGACGTCTCCGGCCGCATCGCCCAGCTAGGCGGGCGCGTGATGAACCCGGTGGCGGACAAGATCGTCTCGAACTTCTTCAAGAACATCCAGAAGCAGATGACCGGATTCGAGGAGTCGGAGAAGTCGAGCGGCATTCGGGACCGACTCAGCGGACTCCTCTGAACCACGCCGATTATGAAAGCAGCCCAATTCGAACACCACGAACCGACGACGGTCGACGAGGCCGTGAGCCTCCTCGACAGCCTCGACGAACCGGCCATCCTCGCGGGGGGGCAGAGCCTCATCCCGATGATGCGCTTTCGACTCGCGCGCCCCGAGACCGTCATCGACCTGAACCGCATCGAGGAACTGGACTTCCTAGAGGAGTCGGACGGGAGCCTTCGCGTCGGCGCGCTCTGCCGGCACGTCGACGTTGAAGAGTCCGACCTGATCGCCGAGAAGTACGGGAGCTTCTTCGACGCCGCGCCGCTGGTCGCGGACCCCCAGATCCGAAACAGGGGAACGGTCGTCGGCAGCGTCGCCCAGTCCGATCCGAAAGGCGACTGGGGGACCGTCCTCTTGGCGCACGACGGCGAGGTCGTCGCGAACGGTCCCGACGGCGAGCGGACCATCCCCGCCGAGGAGTTCTTCCTTCTCCCGTACGACAACATGCTGGACGAGACGGAACTCATCACCGAGCTCCGCGTGCCGGTCCCCTCCGAGCACGAGGGGAGCGCCTACCACAAGCTGAAGCGCAAGGTCGGCGACTACGCGATGGTCGGCGTCGCCGCCCGCGTCGTACTCGAAGACGGCGTCATCACCGACGCTGGCGTCGCACTCACGGCGGTCGACATCACGAACATCGCCGTCCCCGAGGCCGAGGAGATTCTCGTCGACGAGGCACCCTCGGGCGACCTGTTCAAGCGCGCGGGTGAGGCAGCGGCCGAGACCGCCCACCCGGAGTCGGACGAACACGGCAGCGCCGACTACAAGGAGAACATGACACGGGTACTGACCCAACGAGCGCTCGCGTCGGCCGTGGAGCGTGCGAGATAAATGAGCGAGAAAGACATCACCATCACCGTCAACGGTACCGAACGAGAACTGAGCGTCGAGCCGCGTCGACTCCTGGTCCACGCCATCCGCGAGGACCTCGACCTCACCGGCACTCACATCGGCTGCGACACGGGCAACTGCGGCGCGTGCACGGTGTACAAGGACGGCGAGGCGGTCAAGTCGTGTCTCATGTTCGCCGTCCAGGCCGACGGAAGCGACATGACCACCGTCGAGGGGATGGCGGACCTCCCCGAGGCGGGGATGGGTCGCTCCGACGACCTCCACCCCATCCAGGAGGGCTTCCGCCACATGCACGGCCTCCAGTGCGGCTACTGCACGCCCGGGATGATCATGGCGGGCAAGGCGCTCCTCGACAAGAACGCCGACCCGACCGAGGCGGAGATCAGAGAGAACATCAGCGGCAACCTCTGTCGCTGTACCGGCTACCAGAACATCGTCAAGTCCATCCAGTACGCCGCGGACGTGTTCAACGACCGCGAACCACCCGAGTCGCCGGTCGAGAACCCCCAAGAGCAGGAGGCCGCCGCGGACGGCGGAGTCGACTGCGGCGCTGGCTGTGGCTGTGACGTCGACTTCGGGAGTGAAGACCGATGAGCAGTGAGACCGAGAAACCCGACGCGAAGTACCGACACGACGAGGACGGCGGTCCCGACCCCGAGACCCACCACGGCCACGGTCGCGGCGGGATGGGCGAGGAGGTCAAACGCAAGGAGGACCGCCGCTTCATCACGGGACGCGGCAACTACGTCGACGACATCAAGAAGGACGGGATGCTCCACTGTCAGATCGTCCGGAGCCCCCACGCCCACGCGTACGTGAAGTCGATCAACAAAGAGCGGGCGCTCAACGTCGACGGCGTCGTCGCCGTCCTCACCGCCGAGGACCTCGCCGAGTACGACCTGGCGACGATGCCGACCCTGATGGACGACACCCAGGACGTCCTCGTGCAGGACAAGGTGAAGTTCCAGTCCCAGGAGGTCGCCGCCGTCATCGCCACCGACCGCTACATCGCGAGGGACGGCGCGGACAAGGTCGAGGTCGAGTACGAGACGCTGGACGCGGTGGTCGACGCCCGAAAGGCGCTCGAACCCGACGCTCCCCTGGTGAGAGACGACATCGAGGACAACGACTCGAACCACATCTTCACCTGGGAGACGGGGGACAAGGAGGCCACCGAGAAGGCGTTCGAGGAGGCCGACGTCACCGTCGAGCAGGACAT
>JBEPYA010000120.1:0-11868 GCA_041641615.1 Salinigranum sp.
GTCCGTGGACCCCGCCGCGAGGACCGAGGGTCGGCCGCCCGGGCCTTCGCGGCGAAGCTCGCGCTGGCCGCCCGCGCGGACCACTACGCCGGCGAACGCCGCGAGCGGCTGCACGCCGACCTCGCGACGCGAATGGAGCGCATCCGACGTCGCGCCGAGGACGAGGGGGGGGAGGGGGCGTGAGCCTCCCCGGGGGCGTCGAGCGCCGCACCGTCGACGGGCGGGAGCGGCTGGTCACGCGGGGCGAGCCGGTGTACGGCGAGCCGTCCGTCGACGGGTGGCGCGTCTGGGACGCCGGCCGGTCGAAGCTTGGAGCGATGCTCCAGCTGGGGATGGAGACGGGAATCGAGGGCGGAGACGCGGTCCTCTACCTCGGAGCGGCTTCGGGGACCACAGTGAGCCACGTCGCCGACCTCTGCGGGCCGACGTACGCCGTCGAGTTCGCCCCGCGACCGACCCGCGACCTCCTCGACGTGGCCGAGGAGCGGGAGAACCTCTTCCCGCTCCTGAAGGACGCCCGTCGTCCGGAGACGTACGCACACGTCGTCGAGTCGGGACTCGACCTGCTCGTCCAGGACGTCGCGACGCGGGGACAGGCCGACGTCGCCCTCCGTAACCGACGGTTCCTCGCCGACGACGGACGGTTGCTCCTCGCGGTGAAGGCCCGGAGCGAGGACGTCACGGCCGCGCCCGAGGTGGTGTTCGAGCGCGTCCGCGAGACGCTCTCGGAAGGGTACGATCTGCTCGCGACGCGACGGCTCGACCGGTACCACGCGGACCACCTGGCAGTCGTCGCTCGGCCACGGTGAGCGCGGTGGCGTCACGGACGATGGCTCCTGTCAGGGAGTCGGAAGGGTTTCGCTCGCGATGGGTGATTCGGGCGTCGACGACGTGGTAGAGCCCGATCGCCCGATCTTCGACGGCATCGGCGAACGCCCGGGCCGCGTCGCCGACGTGGATCAGCGACAGTTCCGCGTTTCGGCGACCGAGTGGTCCCACCGCCGACGACCGGCAACGCCCCCGAGAGAAGCTGTCGACCCATCTGCCGCGGGTGACCGGTGTCCGCTCCGTAGAAGAACCCGAACCGGAGGGTCGTGACGTCGTACCCCTGCGCAGCGACCGTCTCGTGGAGGTACGTCTCGACGTCGGCCGCCGACCGCGTGGCGCGGTCGGGATGCCGTGGTGACGCTTCTTCGACCGGCGACCCGTCGGGTACTACGACCTGCCCCGCACGGGTCGGTACGAGGAGCTCGTCGAGCGGATGGGATGTGCGCCGAGCACGGCGGCAGAACACCCGCGAAAAGCCGAGTCGAAGGTCCTCCGGGCACTCTTCCGTTCCGAGAGGGACGGGAGGCGCAGATTCCGGTCAGGGCCGCGCATGTGGTCCACGGTTTATTTAACAGCCCGGAGCCAAGGCCGCGTCGATGGACATCGGCTCGTCGGAGGCGTTTTCACAGCTCGGGACGCTCGGCGTCGAGGAGGAGTTCTACATCGTCGACGAAGCCGGACAGCCGACGTCGGGTATCGGCGACCTGGTGTACGGCGACGCGCCCCCGGAGCTGCTCGAAGACCGCCTCGACCACGAGCTGTTCAAGTTCACCATCGAGACGCAGACGCCGCTCATCGAGTCCGTCGGCGAGGTCGACGAGACGGTGCGTGCGGTCCGCGAGGCGCTCTCGGACCACGCCGAAGCCCACGGTTACCGCATCGCCGCCGCCGGTCTCCACCCGGCCGCGAAGTGGCGCGAACTCGACCACGCCGAGAAGCCACGGTACCGCGCCCAGCTCGACCGCATCCAGTACCCTCAGCACCGCAACACGACGGCCGGCCTGCACGTTCACGTCGGCGTCGACGACGCCGACAAAGCGACGTGGGTGGCGAACGAACTCCGGTGGTACCTCCCCCCGCTCCTGGCGCTGTCGGCGAACTCGCCGTACTGGAACGGGTTCGACACGGGGTTGTCCTCGGCCCGGGCGAAGATCTTCGAGGGGCTTCCCAACACGGGGATGCCGACCGCGTTCGACTCCTTCGACGACTACCTCCGATTCGAGCGGCGGATGGTCGAAACCGGCTCCATCAACGACCGAGGGGAGCTGTGGTACGACGTCCGCCCCCACACCGGACACGGAACCGTCGAGGTGCGGACGCCGGACGCACAGACCGACTCTGCCCGGGTGACGGCGTTCACCGAGTACGTCCACGCGCTCGTGCTCGACCTCGCCGAGCGGTACGACGACGGCGAGTCGAGGACCCAGGTTCGAAGAGAGCTCCTCGACGAGAACAAGTGGCGCGCGATGCGGCACGGTCGGGAGGCGTCGTTCGTCACGCCCGGCGGGGAGGACGTCGTCGACCTCACGACCCACGTCGACGCCGAGTGCGACCGCCTCGACGTCACGGGACTGCGCGAGGTGTTAGACGGTGAGTCCGGGACGGCCCGCCAACGCCGCCTCCACGACGAGGAGGGCATCGACGCACTCTGTCGGTCGCTGTTCGTCTGAGACTGCCCGTGGTCACGGCCTCTCGGTCCTCTCCTTCGGAGCGACAGCCGAGAAAGACTCACGACAGACCGCACGAGCGTGTGCATCCCCTCGGCAGAGCAAATACGACAAACCATCAACAAAAACTATTTGCGTCCGTGGTTTTGACCTCTTGACGGAAACACGATGGCGCCAGAGGACACCGACCCGGCCGGCGGAACGGACGACACGCACGACCAGGGGTCCGTGGCCGAAGGCGGACTCGACGACGGGAGCGAAGACGACTTCGACGACCTCCTGGACGAAGAGGCGGACTCGTCGCCGACCGCGAAGGCGAAAGCGGCGCGTGAGCGACTCGGGGCGGAGGCCGACCGCGCAGTCGAGGGGTTCGACGAGAACGTCGTCGACCTGCTGGCGTGGCTGCTCGACACCGAGACGCGTGCTCGCATCTACGTCTACCTCCGGCAGCACCCGGGGTCGACGAGCGAGGAGGTCGCCGACGGCACCGGCCTCTACCCGAGTACGGTCCGCGAGGCGCTCGCGGAGCTCCACGAGGAGGAGAAAGTGACGCGGGGCAAACGCGAGAGCGCCGGCGCGGGCAACAACCCCTACGAGTACGAGGCCATCGCGCCCTCGGATCTCGTCAACGGCGTCGTCGACCAGGTCCAGCGACAGCTCAACACGGTGTTCAACCTCGACCGGCGTCTCGGCGGTGCGGACGCGGCTGACGACGAGTCGCCCGTGACCATCACCGTCGAGGACGAGCACCGGAGCGAGTGAAGAAAGCAGTCGATTTTAAGAGTCGGCGCCACCACGCCCGGTGTATGCACGTCGCGCTGGGCGGGACGTTCGACCCGGTTCACGACGGGCACCGTGCCCTCTTCGAGCGGGCGTTCGAGATCGGGGACGTTACCGTCGGTCTCACGAGCGACGACCTCGCGCCGAAGACGCGGAACGTCGACCGGTACGTCCGCTCGTTCGAGGAACGAAGGCGCGACCTCGAAGCGGAACTCGTCCGCTTCTCCGAACAGTACGACCGCGAGTTCACGATTCGACGACTCGACGAACCGACCGGCATCGCGACCGAACCCGGTTTCGACGCGCTCGTGGTCTCCCCGGAGACAGAGTCGGGTGCCGAGGCGGTGAACGAGATCCGACGCGAGCGTGGGCTCGACCCGCTCGAAGTCAGCGTCGTCGACCACGTCCCGGCCGACGACGGCGAACGGATCTCCTCGACGCGCATCGTCCGCGGCGAGATCGACGAACACGGGAACCTCACGCCCGACCACGAGGGTCGCCCCCCCGCACGCGATTCGACGAACCGCTGACCGTCGGCGGGACGTGAGGTGAGCGAAACCTTCTCACACCTCGTCGGTGTATCTCTCTCACATGCGCCCGAAGACGCTCGCCGTCGCCGGGAGCCTCCTCGTCGGGCTCGCGACATTCGCCTTCGTCGGGTTCGGCGTCACACACCTCATCGCCCGACGGGCCGCTATCGGAGCGACGGCAGAAGCCTCCCCGCTCATCGGCGCACCCGCCGGTGTCACGGCCGCCATCGTCAGCGGCCTCGTGACCTACTACGTCCTCTGGCGGCACTTCGGCGTCCGGACGGCCTGATATGAGACGGTCCGTGGCTCCGGTGTCCCGCACGTCACCGTTCTTGAGGGTTGCGACAGCCGCAAACGACTACCGAGTGCCCTGTCGACGTCACCACTCCGGCGGCTGAAAACCTGCGCCGCGGAGGAGGTCCTTCCAGCGGGTCTGAATCGAGAGGCGCGAGACCTCCATCGTCTCAGCGACACGCGACTGGGAGCGTTCCTCGCCGACGATGAGGCTCCCGGCGTAGAGGCTCGCCGCCGCGACGGCCGGCTTCGACCGCTCGGCGCTCGGGACGTGCGAGAGGAAGAGGTCGACGGCGACCGAGCGCGCCTCCGAACCGAGTTCGAGACTGTCGGCGGCGCGGTCGATGCGGGCCAGCCACTCCTCGTTTTCGACCCGGTCGCGAGCCCGATACATACCGGCGGGTTCGACGGCGGTGGATAAAAACCGTCCGTCGGAGCCGAAGCGATGGGTTGAATTTTGGGGAGGGGAAAGGGGGTGACGCGCGTGGGTAGCCAAGCCAGGAAACGGCGCAGCGCTTAGGACGCTGTCTCATAGGAGTCCGCCGGTTCAAATCCGGTCCCACGCATACGCGGCTCCGCCGCGTCTTGCGATTTTCGCTTCGGCAGGAAACCAACAATGGAAGACCTGCCAATCATGCTCTCGCGCTGTAGCGTTTTCACCAACGAGGAAATCGACATCGACCGACCCATCCCGGTGGTGCCAAAATCGCATGACAGCGCGCTAAACGAGAAGCAACTCATCGACTACAAAGACCGTCGAGTGAGGTTCCTGTCATGGCTGTTGAAATTCGGAAAGAACCCAAAGAAGGCCGAAGGGTACTCGCCGTACACCGTTTACGGGACAGCATACCGAACTGCTGACTTCGACCTGTGGCTGTGGGAACAGAAAAACGGCTACAAATCTCCGCCCGAATCCGATGATGCCGCGGCGTACATGGACTACCTCGCTCTCTCGGACAAGAGTCGAGTGATGAAGGGGAAGGCACAGGGGGGACGTATAGTAGACTTTGAAAGAATCCACTCACTCGAGTGTCAAGACCTGCTGTGAACCCGCTGGGACGACCGGAGCGACGCAACCGGCTGCGAAGAGTTTCAAAGTCTACTATAATACACAACAACCGCTGTCTCTGGCTACTCGGAAGTGTGTAGGGTGTATGTATAAGAAGTCTTTTAATTTTCAATTGTCAATAAACACTGCTATACACCTCGGCCATCATACCATAGGTACGGAACAGCAAGACGCACTGTGTGTTTGACTCCACCTGCCGATAGGAGTCGCTTGAACCGAAGCGTTGCGGTCGGACGTGCATCTCCTCTTCGCGTGTCGGCCACGCGGAACACATCCTAAATCCCCGCATTCCGCAACAGCCGACACAAAACCATTGCTAGCCCCAAAGCGCAGTGATTCAACGGTAAGCGACACGCTGAATCACCGTGAACGACCGACGATTCGCCCGCAGTATGAACAGCCGGTTCGTCACGGAGACGACCGACAGTGAGCATCGTCGTTGTGGACATGAAAGTCCCGTGCGACCAGATCGACCTCGGCCAGGTCCTGTGTGGCGAGACGGACGCCCGCATCACTGTCACTCAGTTCATTCCTATCGGTGAGTCGGTGGTACCGTACCTGTGGGCCGAAACGGCCGAACCGGACACGTTCGAAGAACAGGTACCACCCGACGAGCACGTCGCTTCACTCGAGCGGCTCGCCGAAGCGGAGGACAGGTACCTGTACCGTGTCGAGTGGGCACAGGAACTCGATGGCCTACTGAGTGGCCTCCGTGACCACGACCTGGTCGTTGAACAGGCCGTTGGCACGCGGGAGGAGTGGCGCTTCACGTTCCGCGGACCGAACCACGAAAACATTTCGTCGTTCGTAAAATCCCTGGAGGGCCACGGCATCACACCCACCGTTGAATCCCTCCGAAACATAGACACCCCTGACCCCGAGTTGTTGAGCATGACAGACAAGCAACGCGAAGCAGTCGAACTGGCATTTCAACAGGGTTACTTCTCAGTTCCCAGGGGGACCAATCTCTCCGAGTTGGCCGACCAGTGTAACATCTCACGTCAGTCGTTCTCCCGGCGTCTGACCCGCGGGCTGGGGAACCTGCTTGAAGCGACGGCGATTCCAAAGCAACCCGACGAGTAGACACATTCGACCGTTTAGGAGCCTCGAACGAGCAGTGAGCGACCACCCTTCGTGGGGTCTACTTAAACAGTGCACGGATGTACCCAGAACACATGATGGTATGGCGTATGAGTCGCCAAGTATGTCCCCCGGCAGCGGCTCGACTCCCTCTGCATCCGGAACTGAGTCGTTGGATGTCGCATTCGAGGCACTCACTGATGGGTACCGGCGCAGACTACTCTTCGCCCTGTTAGAACACAACCCACAAGATGTCGTCAATCCCCCACTCCCCGACGGCGTGACCATTGACGACGAACAGTTGAACCAACTCCACAACCGAATCGTACACATCCATCTCCCGAAACTGGAACGAGGCGGATTCGTCGAGTGGGAGCGGGGGGCTAACCGAATCCGAAGAGGGCCTCGGTTCGACGAAATTCGTCCCGTGCTGGAGTGTCTCATCGAGCGTTCTGACGAGCAACACGACCGCCCACCGGCTCATCGAGAGCGAGTGCTTCTCGAACAGAACAACCAATTGAAAGACCACATCAGGGCCGTTTCCCACGACCTGCGAGGCTTGCTCGCTGTTGCAGGGGGGCATACCGAACTGGCCATCGAGACCGGAGACCGCTCCCATCTTGATTCAGTGAGCAAGGCAGTCGCTCGTGCGGACGAATTGCTCAGCCAATTAGAAACACTGGCGGTGGACGGCGAGTACCAAATTGAGCTTGAAACGGTAGATTTGCGTGACATCGCTGAGAATGTGTGGAGCGTCGTGAAGACGGAGGATGCAAAACTGGTCATCACCGAGAGTAAGACTGTCACCGCGGACACCGACCTGCTTCAACAGTTACTCGAAAACCTGTTCAGTAACAGTGTCAAGCATGCTGGCCCGGACGTAACGGTTAGGCTCGGAGTCCTTGGTGATGAGGGGTTCTACGTCGAAGACGACGGGCCTGGCATCCCCGTAGCAAAACGGTCTAACGTATTTGAGTTGGGCGAGTCGGGGGACACCAATGGTACGGGCATCGGATTGGCTATATGTGAACAAGTCGCCGACGTTCACGGATGGTCCATAGACGTTACTGATGGCTCCGAGGGTGGTGCTCGGTTCGAAGTAGATTTCGGCAGAACCTGAAGTAGACCTCGCTACCAACAACAACCTCGGCGAAGCCGACGAGTCGCTCGTTGAAGTGTTCCCTTCTCCGTCCGAGCGACCCGGCCCGTCTCGACGAGGTTCGAATCCGTCCCACCCGTCACGTCGACGGGTAGCAGGACTCGACACGATCCGAAAGCCGTGTCACACGAACGACCGGGGAGAGAACGGGGTACGGACGTGCTCAGCGGACCGCCATGTATCCGGCCGACGCCTCGACGACCTGCCCGGTCTGCGAGTTCTCGAACACGGTGCTGTGACACTCGGGGCAGCGATCGAAGAGAAGGGTGACGGACCCGCCGCGTTCGACGGCCCTGATGGGTTGTCCGCAGCCGTGACAGCGGAGTATCACGGAAACCGGAATCATCGGCCTACCCGCGACCGCGACGTTCGAGAGGCGATGCCGCCGTATGCTCGCCGTGACAGACGGGTGGTGCAGTGCCGTGGTGAGGACCAGTTCGTGGTTCGGCGCATAGAACAGATGTGGTCGTGGAGATGACAAGTCAGTTGACCCCCACCAGTTGACCCCTTTACTTATCTCGGTGATCGTCCTCCCCGTCGATACCGACACCGGTCGGCCCGCCGATGGTGAGGGAGTTGCTGATGAGATTGATCTGTCCCCGCCGGAGTCGTTCGGAGACGGACTTGGCGGTGATGCCCAGGGACCGGCCGACCTCGGTCTGTGTGGCCCCCCGGGGGATGTCGAAGTGACCCATCTCCAGCGCACGGATGAGCGCTTCGCGCTGTTTCTCCGTGACGTTGTACTGCCCGAGCTTCGGTTGCGTGAGGTCGTAGAGCCTGAGTATCCGGACATCGATGTCGTTCGACTGGTAGAACGACCGGAAATCGCTGAGTGCCGAGCGGTCCGGAAACCGGAACTTTATCGTCCACTCCCCGTCCGTGGCCGACGCCTCGAGGACGGCCATGCTCTCGTGCGAGTCGGCCAGCCAGTCGAGAAACCGTCCCCGATCCTCGTTCCATCTGAGGCGGTAGAGTGCGCCCTCGGAGAACGTCGCGACCTTCCAGACGCGGTCGACCGCGGGCTCCGAGGCGAGGACCTCACGGAACCGCTCGTCGTCTCCGTCGTCGGTCCAGAGGTAGGGGAGCGGCGAGTGGTTCGTCGGGACGAGTCGCTCCGCCTCGACGACGACGTCCGGAAACGTCTCGAGGACGCTCTCGAACGCGACGTCCGGCGCGGGGATGGTGCATTCGAGGACGACGGCGGTTCCGTCTCTGTCGCGCTGTTCCTCGCTCGACGGAGGGCCCATCCGCTCGGTGTCGTCTGGTACACTCATGTCTACGTGTGAAACAGGGTACTCTGTGATGTGCCCCGCGTAGCGACCACGCGAAGAGAACAGAGTGTCGCACGCCAGACCGGTAACCCGGCTCTAGCGGCCTCTCGGTGAGGCGCGGACACACAGTGTGTAAATCGTCCTGTTCCTCACGTACGTGCGCCACACATAAAGACCCCGGGACGTGACGGTTTGGACTGTCGTCGCGCCGCCCCGACATTCTGTCGTTGATGGAAACCGCCGGCGTCCGATGTCGCACCGGGGAGGGGCCTCTCCCTCGGAAGGGCCGAATCCGGGTGTGGACGTCCACCGTCGGCGGGTGACCGCAGACGCGTCCTCGGCTCCTCCCCCCACGTCTTGACTCACCGCTCCCGGTGAACACGATTCGGCTCCACCAGTTAACGGCTTTATTTACAGACACGATAGTAACACACGAGACGGGGTGAGCCAGCGCAGCTCGTGAGGGCCGTCTTCGACTCGTCACCCACCACTCGGCAGCGCCCACACTCCGACAGCGAGCCGTCTCGCCGCATCTCCGTGGAGCCCACCGGGTGAGCGTGGTGTTTTTCCGTTCTCCCGGAGAGGCTCGGATATGAGCGTTATCGCGGATTTCAGCGTCGCGACGGACGCGTTCTGTCTGGGGGACGCGCTCGAAGCCGTCCCGACAGCGACCGCGGAGTTGGACCGCATGGTCGCCCACAGTCCGAACCACGTCATGCCCTTCGTGTGGATTCTGGAGGCGGACCGGGACGTGTTCGACGAGGCCATCGCCGACGACTCGACGGTCGAGGACGCGGAAGTCACGGATTCCTTCGAGAACGCACTCCTCTACCAGTTCTACTGGGCGGACGTCGTGAGCGACCGTCTGCACGTCGTTCTCGACCACGACGGCGTGGTTCTCGAAGCGCGAGGTACCGCTGCCGGGTGGCAGCTCAAAGTGCGCTTCGGCTCGCGCGAACACTTCCACGGCTTTCGAGAGCACTTCGAGGAGTTCGGAGAGGTGACGCTCCACAGGATAACCTCTCCGAAGACACCCGAGCAAGAGCACTATCGCATCTCCCCCAAGCAACGTGAGGCCCTCCTCACCGCGTACGAGCGCGGCTACTACGACACTTCGAGAGGGGTGACGGGCGAGGACGTCGCTCGGGAGTTAGGAGTCACACAGCAGGCCGTCTCGCAGCTCTTACGACGGGGAACGGAGGCGCTCATCGAAGACACACTGACACGGTATCGTGGAGACGACGCCTGACGCGGGGTTGTCAATACAACCAGTAAACACACCCACGGGACCAGCGATAGGGCGTCCGTGGATGCTCACTGCCTACGTCGACGACGGCTTCGGTCCGTCACGGAACACGGTTCGGTCCACCAGAGCGCAGAGAGACCTCCACCGGCGAACGCCCCTGATCCCCCAGTCGAGCGATTGGCGACCCTCCGTCTCGGTGACGAACGCCCCGACGTCCGCTCCGGGCGGGCCGATAGACCTACTCGAACGGATGGTTGAGCGAATCCCCGTGCTCTGCGAGAACTGCGGCCGGCCGTACTGCGCTCGTCTCGTCGACGACGAAGTCCTCGTCCCGACCACCGACGGCAGATGTAGATGTGGTGCCGAACGGTTCGTCGAGGTCGAGCACGACGAGGGCCCCGACGACTCCAGCGTGGACTGAAACGCACCCAGTCCCCCTTCCCCACTGTCATCGACTCGTCCACGTTCAGATCGCGTGAACGCTCCCCCCGTCGTCGCCCGAACGCGTACGACGACCGCATGACGACGACGTAAACCCTTATCCCGAAGGCGTTCGAGATACGGAGCAATGGCGACCCTCTCGGAACTCCTCGATAACCTCATTGCGGACGTCGATGGTGTGTTTCTGTTCTCACCGAGCAGTTCGTTCTACGAACAGGTCGCAGGCAGCGACGCTGAGACGAGGGTTGTGGTCGTCGCCCCCCAGAACGCGGTCGAAGCGGAGTCGTACGTCGAACTCCCCCTGGAGTTCGAGAACGTCCGCGATCGCATCCGATTCGGTATCGAAGGCGCGATGGACCGGGACCTCGTCGCCGAGGGCGACGACCTCGCCTGCTCCGTCGCGGTCTTCGACGGAGACCCCGACTCGATCGTTCGTGTGCGGGTAGACGAGGCGATGCGCTCGGGGCTGTACGACCTGTTCACGCACTCGCGCGCGGAGCCGGGGGTCATCCGCGACGTCTTCGAGGTGGCCATCGAACTGGGGAAGAAGGGACAGAAGGGCAAGCCCGTCGGCGCGCTCTTCGTGGTCGGCGACGCCGGCAAGGTGATGAACAAATCGCGTCCGCTGTCGTACAACCCGTTCGAGAAGTCTCACGTCCACGTGGGTGACCCCATCGTGAACGTCATGCTGAAGGAGTTCTCGCGGCTGGACGGGGCCTTCATCATCTCCGACTCGGGGAAGATCGTCTCCGCCTACCGCTACCTGGAGCCCTCCGCGGAAGGCGTCGACATCCCGAAGGGACTCGGTGCGCGCCACATGGCCGGCGGCGCTATCACCCGTGACACGAACGCGACGGCCATCGTGCTCTCCGAATCGGACGGACTGGTACGGGCGTTCAAGGGTGGACAGCTCATTCTGGAGATCGATCCGGAGGACTACTGACGATGCAGACGGCTGTGGAGCTGCTCGATACGGTCCCGACACGCGTGTGGATCGCCCTCGGCGTGATCGTGCTCAGTATCGTTCTCGGATATCTGACGAGTCTGCTCCTCGGGCGTCTCCTCCGGCGGCTCGGTGTCCCCGACGCCATCGAGGGCACCTCGTTCGAGCGGACCGCCCGCGATTTCGGCACTTCGACCGTCGTCATCATCTCGCGTCTCGCCCGCTACTTCGTCATCGTCCTCGGGGTTTTAGTCGCGCTCTCGACCGTCGGCATCGACTACGTCGATCAGCTCGGCAGTGCCCTCGCGGCCTTCTTCCCCCAGCTGTTCGCGGCGGTACTCATCCTCATCATCGGATTGGTCGTCGCGGACAAGGTCGAGCTGTTCGTGGCCGAACTCCTCCGCGGGGTCAAACTGGAGCGCATCGACGTTATCCCCCTCGGTGCGAAGTACAGTGTCCTCTTCCTGGCGGCGCTCATCGCTCTCTACCAGGTCGGCGTCGCGACCGGGGCGCTGATCGTGCTGCTCGCCGCGTACTTCTTCGCCCTCATCGTGCTCACC
>JBEPYA010000121.1:0-11630 GCA_041641615.1 Salinigranum sp.
CGGCACCGACGGGGAGGCGAGCCCTGCACCCTGGAACGTCTTGTCCTCGACGGCACGGAGACACATCAGCGCCGCCTTGTACTGCGCGAGCAGGTCCTCGTCGTCGGAGACCGAGTTCGGAACCGACTTGTCGGCGAGGAACTCCTCCCAGGAGGCGGCGTAGGCGCTCCGGACGGTCTCGTAACCGCGGGTGAGCGCGCCGGCCGCCTCACCGAGCGCCGCCGCGGTGTCGGCGTTCTCGGCGAAGCCGAGCGCGAGCGTCTCGGTGACCGAGGCACCCGACCCCATCCGTCCGATGAGGACGACGTTCTCGTTGTCCGCTCGTTCTTGGGACGTCGGGAGTTCGCCCTCCGAGAACAGCCCCGCGACGTGCGACGACCCGGCGACGCCGACGGTCGCCCAGTCGAATCGTCCGGCCGAGGTGAGCGCCACCGCCACCGAGTACTCGTCGCCGTCCTCGTCGATGAGGAGCGGTTCGCCGGCCTCGCCGACGTCGTACGCCTCGGCGTCGCGGGCGACGAGGTGGTAGCCGCCCATCTGACCCAGCCTGATCCCGCGGTCCTGCGAACCGGTGTTGACGAGCGCGGTGTTCGCGACGGCGTAGAGTTCGTACTCGTTGTCGTCGGCCGCCTCGAACCGGACGTCCGCGAGGAGGGCGTCGTGTTCGGGGTCGGTCGCGTACTCGACGGTGAGCTTCCACTCGTGACCGCGGCCGTCACCGGTCTCGGTGATGACGTGTCGGAACAACAGCGCGTCGTCCTCCGTCATCTCCGCGTATCGCTCGATGGTGTCGGCGTGGTCGTCGCGACGGGTCTCGTTGTGCGTTCGCGCCGTGTAGGTCGAGTCCTCGTCGGCGTCCACCACCAGGAGGTCGAGCGTTCGGAGGTTCATCAGGTCGACGCGCGGGAACCGAAGCTCCGTCAGCGCGCCCTCGGTGAGCGTGAACCAGACGCGCGAGGAGTCTTCGGCGCGGTGGTCGGCGACGGTCCCGACGCCGTACTTCTCACCAGTGGTCCATCGAGGCAGGTTCCCCGGGCCTGACGGCGCCGCCTTCGGCGAGGGGAGCGCGTCGTACTTCGAGAGGAGCGAGGTCGTCTGGAGGCGGACCGCGTGGGGCCACCCCAGCGGCGCCGCCGAGTCGTAGGTGCCGTC
The DNA here is from genome assembly GCA_041641615.1 of Salinigranum sp. GTDB lineage: Archaea > Halobacteriota > Halobacteria > Halobacteriales > Haloferacaceae > Salinigranum. The sequence goes on from JBEPYA010000121.1 coordinate 1,153, forward strand.
GTCGAACACCTGCTCGGCGAGATAGCCCGCGGACGTGACGAGCCCGCTGTCGGGGTCCATACACCGGTAGAGCTTCGCGGCCTCGTCGAAGAACGCCTCGGCGTCCTCCTCTCGGTCCCGTTCGGTGAGGAACGCGCCGAGGCGGGCGGCCGCGCTGGCACCCCAGGCGGTCGAGACGGACCAGATCTTCTCGTCGTGCTGTTCGGCCGAGCGCCAGTAGTCCTCCTCGAACCGGACGAGTCCCTTGACGTCCGCGTGGGGCGACTCGCGGTAGAGGCCGTCGAGCGTCGCCTCGACGTGGGTCGCGAGGCGGTCGACGTGTTTTTCAGGCAACTCCGAGACGGCGTCGTACTCGGCGAACGCGTCGACGAGCGCGAACGTCCCCGAGTCGAGTCGGGAGTCGAAGTCGTTCCCGCGGAGACGGAGGGCGTACGTCTCGGTCTTCGAGCTCCACAGCTCTTCGAGTCCCTCGAACACGACGTCGGCCTGTGCGGCGGCGCGTTCGCGGAGTTCCTCTCTGACGGGCGCGCGGGCGACCGCCGAGTACGCCTGGAGGTACGTCGCCGTCGTGTGGGTGAACTGCCCGACCATGTTCTCCCAGAGGTTCTGACACTCCTCGGGCAGCCCGTAGTCGTCGATCGTCTCGTCGAGCGCGTCGACGCCGTCCGCGAGCGCCCGCTGGATCTCGCCCGCGAGTTCGTCGTCGAGGTCTTCGCGCCGGGTGCGGAGGAGCGTCGCGAGATAGGTGAGCACCGACGCGGTCTGGTCGGCCTGGTACTCGGGCTTCTTCGAGTTCTCCACGCGGGCGTGTGCCCACCCGGGGGCGAGCGAGCCATCGGTCGCCCACGCGCGGTGCGACCACGCGCCGTCGTCGAGCTGCGTGTCGACGAAGAACTGCGCGCTGGTGGTGAGCTGGTCGCGGACGTCGAGGTCGAACTCCCGGTCGGCCTCCAGCAGGTGGCGTGCGACCTCGCTGTCGTCGCGGAACCAGGTGTAGCCGTAGCCGCCCGAGTGCGCGTAGAACGGGTCGAACTCGGGACCGGCGATGTGCGCGCCCGACGGTGCCTTCAAAAGCGACAGCGCGCGGAGGTCCGCGCGGCAGATCTCCTCGCGAGGCGTCCCCTCGGGGACGTAAACCTCCGCGCGTTCGCGTGCACCCGAGCGGAGTTCGTCGGCGGTAGCGTGGTTGAGCGCACAGTGGCGGAGGTCGGCGAGGGCGTCCTCGCGCGTGACTTCCGAGTGGTCCGACAGCTGGGTGACGAGCGTCGTCTGTGCGGCCCGGCCTTCCCGTTCGAGCGGGGCACTGACGACCACGTCGCCGCTGAGGTGGGTGTCCTCGTACCGTTCGAGGACGGCCTCGCGCGGGAACTCGAACGTGTCGTCCGAGAGGATCTCGTCGAAGCGCTCGGGAATCTGTCCGCGGACGTCGTCCAATCCGGTGGAGGCGGTGACGTAGTCGTGTTCCGTTCGATGGAAGACCTCGACGGCCTTCGTCCCGTCGGGTCCACCCTCCTCGTGGATGAGGCGGCCGACGCGCGTCTCGCGGCCCTCGGGCGCAAACGTGAGGAACGCGGTCAGGTGAGCGTCCGTCGGGATAGCGCCCCGGAGTTCGACGTGCGTGACGTGTGCGCGACCGAGCGTCAGGTCGTACTGGTGGACGGTGTACTCGCCGGCGTCGTACTCGGTCTCGACGAGCGACGTCTCGCGGTAGTAGTGTTGACGCACCGGGTCGAGGTCGTCGAACCACCGCGTTCCGTCGTCGGTCTCGATACCGAAGCGCGACCGGTCGATGCCGTAGAGCCCGGAGAGCGACGAGGAGTAGTCGCGAATAGAGCCGGAGGGGTCGACGTACACGAGACGGTCTCCGTGTCCGGAGAACGCGCCCGCGGCCGTCGGGGACTCCTCGGGGAAGCGCTCCCCGCGGTCCCGTTTGTATTCGTTGAGTGCGGTTCTCAGTCTCATGGCGTGATGGTACAGTCGTGGTACATAAGTGTTGACGGAATCCCCCGCGAGCTACCGGAAACACCGCTCGTACCGGGGGCTACCCGTTCCTGCCGAACTGGAGAGTCCTGTGGCACAGCGTTGAACGAGACTGCGTCTCCCCACGCACATAAACATTGCCACACTATCCACTACACCTGTAGTCAATGATTCGTCGTTTTCGCAAAACCAAAGTGGCTGCTCTCTGCACTAGCCCCTATGAACCACCCAGGTCCGCCTCAGTTCATGGCCGTCGGCGAAACGGTACAGGTCGCTCCGCGTGACCCAGATCCCGAAGCGGAGTACACCTGGCGCGTCAAGAGCGCGCCGGTCTCGAGTCAACTCTCGCTCGGCGACGACCCCGTGGTCGACTTCACCCCCGACGCGGCGGGGACGTTCGTCCTCGAACTCACGGGGCCGCTCGGCGTCGACGAGCTCACCGTCCGCGTCTTTCCCGGTGAGATGGCTCCCGCCGGCCGCGGCGCCGGCTCCTCGGGCCAGTCGGGCATGTCCGGCATGTCCGGCATGTCCGGTGTCTCCGGCGTCTCCGGCATCTCCGGTATCTCCGGCGTCTCCGGCTCCGGCTCCGGAAGCGGAGCGCTCGGCGCGACACGGGAAGGCACCGGCGGCGGTCGCCCCCGCATCCGTCTCAGCGGGCGCGTCGAGGGCGACACCGTCGTCGTCGAGGCCGACCCCCAGCCCAACCCGAACAGCACCACCTCGCGGGAGGCTCTCGACGTCGAGTTCCTCGTCGACGACCGCTGGCCCGTCGACCACTCGAAAGTCGAGGTCGACGGCTGGACGCTCAGGATGCCGAAAGACGCGTTCGAGGAGAAGACGCGCGTCCACGCCGTCTCCATCGACTCGGAGTACTCCGTCGCGGACGCCATCGAGATCCGCGTGAAAGGCACCACCGTCGACTTCGGCGAGGGCGCGCGTACCGATGGGGGTCACGAACCACGTGCGGGAGCACGTCAGACTCGGTCCGACGGCGGGGTCGCCGCCGAGAGCGGGACGAAGCAGGTCGAGACCGGCCGGCTGTACGAGCCGCCGGAGTGGTCGAAGGACGTCACCCTGTACGAGATCTACGTCCGCGGCTTCGCCTCCGACGACGACGAGGCCGCGAACACGTTCGAGGCCATCGAGAAGCGTCTCGATTACCTCCAGGAGCTCGGCATCGACTGCCTGTGGCTCACGCCCGTGCTGGAGAACGACCACGCGCCTCACGGCTACAACATCGTCGACTTCTACGACATCGCCGAGGACCTCGGTGACATGGAGGCGTACCAGGACTTCGTCGACGCCGCCCACGACCACGGGATGAAGGTGCTGTTCGACCTCGTGTTGAACCACTCGGCGCGGCAGCACCCGTACTTCCAGGACGCGTACAAGAACCCCGACTCCGAGTACTACGACTGGTACGAGTGGCAGGAGAACGGCGAACCGGGCACGTACTTCGACTGGGAGTACATCGCCAACTTCGACTACCACAACCTGGAGGTCCGCCGCTACCTGCTGGACGCGGTCCAGCAGTGGTTCGAGGTCGTCGACGGCTTCCGCTGTGACATGGCGTGGGCCGTCCCCTTCACCTTCTGGCAGGAGCTGCGCGACCGCGTCAAGTCACAGGACCCCGACTTCCTCCTCCTCGACGAAACCATCCCCTACATCGCGGACTTCCACGAGGGGATGTTCGACATGCACTTCGACACGACGCTGTACTTCACGCTCAGACAGGTGGGCAACGGCCACCAGTCCGCCGACGCCATCCTCGACGCCATCGAGCAGCGGACGCAGGTGGGCTTCCCCGACCACGCGTCGTTCATGCTCTACCAGGAGAACCACGACGAGACGCGCTACATCGTCGAGTGCGGCGACGAGGCCGCCTTCGCGAGCGCGGGCGCGCTCTTCACCTTACCCGGCGTGCCGATGCTGTACGGGGGGCAGGAACTCGGTCAGCGCGGCCGCCGCGACGCGCTCGCGTGGGATCACGCGCGCGAGGAGATTCAGGAACACTACAGACACCTCATCGAGATGCGCTCGGAGACGCCGGCGCTCGACTTCAGAGGGGGTCTCGACCGCATCGACTACGAGGCCGACTCCGACCGGGTGACGGCATTCCGCCGCGAGTCGAAGGGCCAGTCGGTCGTCGTCGTCCTCAACTTCGGTGACGCGCCGGAGTACGTCGAGGTCGACGCCGACGTCGACGGGACGAACCTCATCAGCGGGAAGAACGTCGTCGACGAGGGCACGGTCGAGGTCGAGAGTGTCGCGGTGCTGGAGGAGCGATGAGCCAGGGCACGTACACCCAACCCACCCTCGACGACGCGGCGACGGACGAGCTCGTCGAGTGGTACGAGGCATGCGTCGCTGCTCACGACGACGACTTCGAGGCCGCGAAGGAGCTCGTCACGCGGCTGGGTGCCCACTACGACTCCGACACTGGCGTCGCGGAGTTCGGCTTCTGGACGCCAGAACTCCTCGACGAGGGCGTCCCCGCGGAGGACGTCGCCCTCGAACTGTTGACACCGACGGAGGAGATCGACTACGAGGCCGCCGACGAGGGTGGGCTCGAAGTCGACTTCCACCGCGACCGCCTGCCCGTCGAACGGACCGGCGAGTACCACTGGGTCGCCGTCGAGAACGTCCGCGCGGGCACCCGCGACCGATTCGGCGCGTTCTACCGTCTCATCTACGAGACCGACCAGGGGGAAGAGACGCTCACCGACCCGCTCGCGTACTCCACACCGTTCGGCGCGTTCTCACCCCCCGAGCTGTACGACTGGGAGTCACTCGACGCCTCGCGCGCGGACCGCGAGTACTTCGAGCGGCTGGGAACCGAAGAGGAGCGCGTCTCGACGAGCGAGGACGACGGCCTCCCCCGCGTCGACCCCGCGAACGCGATGGTCGAGATCCACCCGGGGACGGCCACGAGGGACGGAACGCTCGGCGGGCTGGCCCGCCAGTACGAGACGATCGGCGACAAACTCGACTCGGACGAGGAACTCACGCCCGCCGAACGCAACTTCGTCGGCTACGACGGCATCCAGCTGATGCCGGTCGAGCCGCTCACCGAAAACAGGGAGTTCGAGGACTACTGGCGCGAGCAAGGGGGAGACGACGACCGTCTCGCCGTGGAGCTCGACCGCCCCGACATGATAAACTGGGGGTACGACATCGTCGTCTCGGCCTACTCGGCGACGAACCCCGCGATCCTCGAAACGGGACGCCCCGACGAACTCGTCGACTTCATCGCCGCGTGCCACAACCTCCCCGAGCCGATCAAGGTCGTGTTCGACGTCGCGCTCGGCCACGCCGACAACCGCGGTGCCGAACTCCTGAACGACTACTTCTTCGAGGGGCCGGGGATGTACGGCAAGCACCTCCACTACAAACACCCCACCGTCCGCGCCATCCTGCTCGAACTGCAGCGCCGCCGGATGGACTACGGAGCCGACGGCATCCGCGTCGACGGCGCGCAGGACTTCACCTACTACGACCTCGAACTCGAAGAGAACGTCCACGACGACGAGTTCCTCGCGGAGATGGATCAGGTGACGCAGGAGGTGGCGGGCACCGAGTACCGCCCGTGGATGATCTACGAGGACGGTCGGCCGTGGCCCCGCGAGGACTGGGAGCTCGCCTCCTCCTACCGGGCGCTGATCGACCAGCACCCCCACTCCTTCCAGTGGTCGCCGATCACCTTCGCGCACAACACGCCCGCGCTCTTGACGTTCTGGGCGACGAAGTGGTGGCGCGTCAAGGAGGTGTGTGAGTTCGGCAGCCAGTGGCTGACGGGCGTTGCGAACCACGACACCATCAGGCGGGGGACGCAGATCGATCCCACGGTCGAGTTCAACCAGTCGCCGGTCAACCCCTATCTGGGAGACGACTACTCCGAAACCCTGGACAGGGCGTACAACAACCCTGCATCGTCGATGTTCTTCTACTGCTTCGCCCCGGGGGTGCCGATGGACTTCATCCACGCCAACATGCGCGCCCCGTGGGGCTTCGTCCGCGACACCGACTCGGTCTGGAACGTGAAGGTCGTCTCCGACGAGTCGAAGTTCCTCTACTGGCAGGTGCGCGAGGAGCAGTTCGAGTCGGAGGCGCACTTCCAACGCGTGAAGGAACTCGGCTTCGAGAGTCGGGAGGAGCTCCTGACCTTCATGAACGCGCTCTCGGCGGCGGTCAAACCGACCGACTACGACCTCGACGTGATGGCCGACATGCTGTCGGCGATGGACCAGCCGCTCGGGGACGACCTCTCGGCCGAGGACCTCGAACGGTACGCCTACGCGTGGATGCAGGACGTCCACGACTTCGCCAACCTCGCCCACTGGCACGACGCCCAGGACGACGAGCGCACCGCGTTCGACCTGCGCGTGAGAGAGTTCCGTCAGGAGCGCCCGTGGCTTCGAGGAGATGTCGACTTCGAGGGCGAGGAGTACTACGGCTACCGCCATCCCACCGAGGGGACAGTGCTGTACTACGGTTTCCGCGTCGCGCCCGACGGCGACGAACAGTTGCTCTTCGCGGCGAACATGGAGGGCGTTCCCGTGACGGTCTCACCCGAGACGCTGCGCGAGGAGATGCCCGACATCCCCACGGACGGCTGGGAGGTCGCGCTCTCGGCACCCGGCGTCCAGGAGGAGGACGAGGTCGAACTCGACAACGCACAGGGCGTCGTCTGGCGGCGCGAACCCTGATCAGCGACCGTCGGACCCGTCCCTCGTTCAGTATCGTCCGATCTCCCCGCTGGTCGGGCGAGGGTGAGTGCAGGTGAACGACGCGGCGGTCGGGTGTGCTTCTCGTAGTGCTGCTACAGCGGTCGAGGGAAGACGACCGCACGACACACGGGCGCGGTGACCCGCAGCCTCCTGACCCACCAGAGCACCTCCAGTGCTCTGAACCTGCACGCGTTTCACTCGTGCAAACACCGGAGTAACAGAGTTGCGCCGAGCCTTCGTTCGGTTCCCTCACGAAGACTTCTCCATCCGGTCTCTCCACGAGCGACCGGAGGGAGCGAGTGGATGGCTCGGCGGACGAGTCCGCCGGTGGCTCGCGCATGAAGCGTGAGTCTGCCCTCGCGCGTTCACTCGCTTGCGCTCGCTCTCGCACGCCGACTGCAAACGTCTCTCTCTGCACAGACTCACTCCGACTCGCCATCAGTTCCCGGTCGGTGCCGACAGCACCTCCTGGAGGACGCTGCATTCGGAGCAGGTCAGTACGAGCGCGTTACCGACGGCCATCTCGCCCTCCCAGACCGTCACGGACTGCCGTTCGAAGCTCGCGGACTCGCCGCAGTGTTCACAGACGTACTCGGTCACGGCTCTCCCTTCGAGGCGCGCGAGGTAGTCGTTGTGGTCGCCGCGGGTCACGCAGGGGGCGCGTCCGTCGGGGTGTCGCCAGGTGGCCCGAGTGGAATCGGTTCGCGCCGACGGAGGCGGTGTGGCGCCTCGGGGTCGTGCGAGGGGAGGTAGACCGTCGGCGTCTCGGCGGCGAACGCGCGGATGCGCTCGACGGTCGTCTCGGCCGCCTCGTAGTCGGAGACGCCCCCGCCGATCGTTCCCGTCAGCAGCCCCGCCTGTGTGAACGTCGCGTCGCCGGCGAGGAACGCCGCGCACTCGTCGTTGAGGCAGATGACCGACTGGTGACCGAGCGTCGGACCCGGCGTCGCGACGACGACGATCCCCTCCGTGAGGACGTAGCTCTCGGGGAACGCTCCGAAGGGACCGTCGTAGTCGACGAGGTGGCGACGGACCCACGTGGGCCACACGACGGGCTCGTCGACCGCCTCCCACTCGCGCCGCGCGACGACGACCTCGGCGTTGCGGAAGTACGGCACGCCGTCGGCGTGGTCGGGCGCCAGGTGGGTCTGGACCACCCAGCGGACGTCGTCGGGGTCGACGCCCATCGACCGGAGTTGCGGGCCGATCTCCTCCTCGGGCGCGACGTCGAACCACTCGGTCCTCCGGTCGAACAGCCGTGCGAACCGACCGCGCCGCGTCCGGTCGTAACAGGCCACCGTCGCTCCCGCGTCGACGACGAGCGGGCCCTCGGGGTGGTCGACGAGCCAGGCGTAGATGGGGAGCGCTTCGGTCCACCGGCGGTCCAGGACAGTGTCGAGGTGTCGAAGTCGTCGGCGTCGCCACCGCGCGGTGACGTACCGGCGCTTCATCCGGACTGTCCCCGTCCGAACCGGGTGGATGTGCATGCGAGCCCTACGCCACCCCCCGTTATGTGGTTTGCTCTCGTCTGACACACTCACACACGTTTCGGGGTGTCCGGTCGCGCTCCCCTCAGGACGCCGTCTCGACCACCCGCGCCTCCGTCTCGACGGAGACGCCGGGAAGGTATTCGCCGTCCGGACCGACCCACGTCCCCTCCGTCCCGCACTCCGGACGGAGTCGACACACCCGCGTTTCGGGCGGCCAGAGGACGCGGAGGGTACCCTCCGAGTCGACGGTCGCCTCCTGTCGGTAGGTGACGGACGCCCCACCCACCGTCGCGAAGCGGACGACGAGGTCGACCTCGCTCGCCCCCTGCGGCACGGGAACCCGCGACGGTCCCGCCGCCCGCGGATGGTTCGTCACCGCAGCGCCCTCGGGGGTGAGGTCCCACTCGACCCGTACCTCGTCGCCCACAGACGCGACGCGGTAGCGGGTGGCTCCCTCCTCGGTCTCGATTCGGATCGAGGCGGCCGACGCGCCGTCTGGCGCTCCCAAGCGCGAGACGGCCACCACACGCTCGCCCTCCAGGACTCGAAGCCGCTTCAGGGCCGGCTCGACGGGAGTGACGGCGCCGGTCCACTCTCCCCGGTAGGTGAAGCGGTACGGCGTCCGGTTCGTCGCGTCGAGCGCGCGAACGTCGGCGTCGGGCCCCTCATCGAGGACGTAGAGCGCGCTTCCGTCGAAGCCGGGGTCGTTGCGGAGGTACTGGAAGGGGTGTTGCTGCCAGTCGCCGTAGGGGTCGGGGGTGTAGACGAGGGCGCCCTCGAACTGGTGCGTCCGGAACGGCTCGTACGTCGCCGCGAGGCTCTCGGTGCGCTGGCGGTTCTCCTCCCAGGGTTCCGACAGCGCCGCCTGCTCCGCACTCACGACGACGGGGGTGGCACAGACGAGGAGGACGGCGAGCACGACACGCGCCGAGAGAGGCGAGAACCGGGCGGTGACCGTCGAATGGAGGCGGCGAGCGAGCGTGACGAGGCCGACGGCGGCGAACAGCGACACGGGGACGAGCAGGTCGAAGTGGTAGAACGGTCCGAGGAGGTCGATGAGGCCGTTCCGGAGGCCGTTCATCGTCCCCCAGAAGTAGCCGTTGCCGAGCACCACCGAGACGGCGAGACCGACGAAGAGGACGCTCGCCTCGCGGTCGATCGACTCCGAGCGGAACGCGACCCACACGCCCGCGAGGGCGAGCAGGCCGCCGATCACGCCCAGCGGCGCGAACGTGGTGACGAAGAGCGATAGCGCCTCGACCGTGTACTCGAACGCGAGTGCGGGCGTGTACGTCTCGGTGTAGCCCAGAATCTCCCGCTCGCCGAAGCCGAGGCCGTCGCGCGGGGCGAACGCCTCGTACGGGAACGTCGTCGCCGACCCGGTGACGACGGCGTTGTACCCGAGGGTGAGCGCGACGAAACAGACCCCTGGCAGTGCCGTCGCGGCAGCCAGCTCGAGCGGTTCGCGCACGTCCCCGGACCGGCGACCGCGCCACAGTCGCCAGAGCGTGTGCGCGACGAACGGCGCGGCGAACACCACCGCGGTGAAGGGACGAGCGAAGAAGGCGATGCCGATGGCGACGCCCGCGACGGCAGCGGCCCGGCGCGAGCCCCGGCGAACGGCCCGGAGGTACGCGACGGCGAACGCGAGATTCCACAGCGTCGTGGCGGCGTACGGCAGGAACACCGACGACGAGAGCAGGAACAGCGGTGCCGTCGCGAGGAGACAGACGGCGACGAGACCCGTCGGACGGTCCGCGACGTCGCGACCGAGCAGGTACAGGAGGAGGCTCGACCCCGCAGCGACACCCGCGAGCGTGAGTCGTGGCTCACCCAGCGCGAGGCCGATGGCGAACATCGCCGCCGGAACGGGCGCGTACTTGGGGTACATGAGCGGTCCCGTCGGCGTCGACGTCTCGACGAAGAACCACGGATGGACGAGGTCTGCGAGTTCCGGCGCGGGGGCGAGGAAGAGCTTCCCGTCGAGGAGCATCGCCGCCTGCAGGAGGTAGACCCCCTCGTCGTCGTTCACCGAGTGGTACGCGAACAGGTCCGTCGCGATGACGAAGACGACCGTGCCGACGGCCACCGCGAGGACGACGGCGGCGACGTCGAGCGGGTGATGACCACGGAGCGAGTGGCGGGTCCACTCGGGGAAGCGTGACGACCGCGACACCGTCAGTCGTCGTCGCCGTGACGGAGCTGGTCCTCACGGCCGTCGATGGCGGGGCGCTGTTCGCAGGGGAACCACGCGAGGTCGTGGCCGGCCTGGAGCGTCAGG
>JBEPYA010000122.1:0-11499 GCA_041641615.1 Salinigranum sp.
ATCCCCGCTCGCACCGCGGCGACGGCGTTCCGGAGCGCGTAGCCGCTGGAGGCGCACGCGTTCTCGACGCGTGTCGTCGGAATCCCGTGGAGGCCCAGGTGTTCGGTGACTGCGGGACCGCTGAGACCGATCTGGCGGCCGCCGACGCCGAGCGTCCCGACGAACGCCTCTTCTATCCCTGCGGGGTCGACGTCGCCGTCGACGCTCGCCAGACAGCGGTCGAACGCGGTGTCGAAGAGGGACCGGTACGTCTCGTCCGGGAACGACCCGAACGGCGACTGCCCGGCCCCGATGAGGTACGCATCGCCCATCGTGTTTCTCCCGTCGCGGCCGGTGTAGAAAAGCGTGTGGACCGCGACGAGCGACGACGAACGGTGGACGAGCGGCGCTGGGTCCCCCGCTCTCGCGCTGCCAGGGCGGAGCCAGCGTCGAGAAAGCGTTATAGTGCTGGCGTGGACTGTGAGTATCATGTTATCAGTGACCGACCTCCGCAAGGAGTTCGGGGGGCTGGTCGCGGTCGACGACGTCAGCTTCGAGATCGGCGACGGGGAGATCGTCGGCCTCATCGGCCCCAACGGTGCCGGCAAGACGACGCTTTTCAACACCATCACGAACGTCCACGAGCCCGAACCGGGTGCGAACATCGAGTTCGACGGACGCGACATCGTCGGCCTCGACACCCACCTCATCGCCCGTCGGGGGCTCGTCCGGACGTTCCAGATCGTCCGCGTGTTCGACGAGATGACCGTCCTGGAGAACGCGGCGGCCGGCGCGCTGTTCGGCTCCGACTCCTCGCCCTCGACCGAGGAGGCCAGAGAGCGAGGGCGGGAGGCGCTCGAATTCATCGGCCTCGACGAGAAGGCCGATACCCTCGCCAGCAACCTCCCAATCGCCCAGAAGAAGCAACTCGAACTCGCGCGGGCGCTCGCCTCGGGGCCGCGACTGCTCCTCCTCGACGAGATCGCGAGCGGCCTCACCCCGGGCGAAATCGCGGGGCTCACCGACACCATCCGCCGACTCCGTGACGAACGCGGCGTCTCGGTCTTCTGGATCGAACACATCATGGACGCCATCATGGGCGTCGCCGACCGAATCATCGTCCTGAACTCCGGCGCGAAGATCGCGGAGGGCACCCCCGAGCAGATCCGCGCGAACGAGACGGTCATCGAGGCGTACCTGGGGGACGAAGCGTGATCGAGGTCGAGGAGATCGACGTCTCCTACGGGAACATCCAGGTGCTGTGGGACCTCTCCTTTCGAGTATCGGAGGAGGACAACGTCGTCGCCATCGTCGGCCCCAACGGCGCGGGGAAGTCGACGCTGCTGCGGGTGATGTCCGGCCTCCATCCGGTCGACGACGGGCGCGTCACCGCCTGGGGGGAGGACGTCGCCGGGATGGACCCCTCCGAGATCGTCAAGCGCGGGTTCGTCCACGTCTCCGAGGAGCGGAACCTCTTCGGCGACATGACCGTCCGCGAGAACCTCGAGATGGGCGCGTACACGAAGCGTGCGGAGCTCCGCGAGACTATGCGGGAGGTGTTCGAGCTGTTCCCCATCCTCGAAGAGCGCCAAGAACAGCGGGCTGGCTCGATGAGCGGCGGCCAACAGCAGATGCTCGCCATCGGTCGCGGGCTGATGGCCCGCCCGAAGATCCTCGCGCTCGACGAGCCCAGCGAGGGGCTCGCCCCGCAGATCACGACCCGAGTGTTCGAGAAGATCGAGGCGATCAGCGACGAGGTCACCGTGCTGCTCGTCGAACAGCACGTCCACAAGGCGCTCGGGCTGGCCGAGCGCGCGTACCTCCTCGAGAACGGCGAGATGGTCACCGAGGACACGGGTAAGGCGCTCCTCGAATCCGAGCACATCAAGGAGGCCTACCTCTGACTCGCGTTCAGCCCGAGCGCCGACCGGACACGTCGTCCATCACGAGCGCGACTCGCTCCACGGCAGTGATCGGCTCCGTCGGCGGGAAGAGGCTGGGGAACCACGCATTGTCGTCCATCACCGCCTCGACGTGGTCGCGATCGTCGTCCGGGACCGATTCGATCGGACCGCGGACGACGACGCTTCGCCACTCGAACCGCGACTCCACGGCGTAACAGAGGAGCGCGGCCGACGTCGTCGTCTCGACGAAATCGAGTTTCTCGCTGTCCTCGCCGAACCGGACGAGCGAGAGGTAACACCGCTCCCGCTCGGCGTCGTAGCCGAACGAGACGGGGACGGCGTACGACCGACCGCCGTCCGAGAGCGCGAGCGCGCCGAACCCCTGCTCGCGGAGGAACTCGTCCGTCGCCTCGTCGGTCATCTGAGTGCCACGGGCCTCTGCCAGGTCGTCACTGGACATGAGCGGAGGTTCGGCGGCGACGGGAATAGAACGGAGTCCCGGTTCTCAGTCCGCGGGAACAGCGGGGTGGGGCGAGTGGCTACCGCCCGCCGTCGGTCGTCGGGTCGCCCCCGCCTCCTTCGCGCTTTTTGTCCGTCACACCGAGGTCGACGAGCGTCTCGCGCACCGAACGGACCACGCCCCGGCGGAAGTACAGGAAGAGGACGATGAGGAGCGCGCCGAAGATGGCCGTCCGCCACGACTGGAGGCTCTGTGCCGAGGAGAGGAACTCCTCGACGGCGACGACGATCGTCGCGCCGACGACCGGGCCCAGCGTGGTGCGGAGGCCGCCGACGACGAGGACGATGAGGACGATGACGTCCACCGCGAGGAACGTGAAGCTCCCGGGGAGGATGTACGCGGACTCCCGGGCGAAGAAGGCCCCGATGAGGCCGATGAGGAACGCGCCGACGAAGCCCGCGATGGTCTTGTACCGGACGACGTCGATGCCGATGGACTCGGCGGCGATCTCGTCCTCGCGGATCGCGTCGAACGCCACGCCGTACTTGGAGTGGACCAGGCGGAGGTAGAGAAACAGCGTCAGGACCAAGAGGAGCACGACGAGGTAGTAGAGGACGAGCTTCTCCCCGACGCCGACGGCGTCGGCGACCACTTCGAGCCCGAAGTACTCGAAGGGGAAGCCGGTGGAGCCGCCTGTGATGTCGCGCGCGCCGACGAACACCTCGGTGAAGACGAGCTGGAGGTTCAGCGTGAGGATGGAGATGAGCACGACGGTGAAGTTCCGCTTGGCGGCGACCCAACTGACGGCGAGGCCGACGAGGCCACAGAGGACGGCCGCCGGCAGGAGCGTGAGCCACGCGGAGACGCCGAGCGCGTCCGCTGTCAGACCCGTCGCGTACGCGCCGAGGCCGGCGAGGCCGCCGACGAACAGGAAGAGCTGGTCGGTGTGGCCGAAGACGATGTTGAGCGCCACCGCCAGGAGGGCGATGAGGACCAGGTGCGCGAGCACGCTCTCGTAGTAGCTGCTCCCGAGCACCGGGAGCGGCGCGAGGGCGAATACCGCGGCGACGAGGAGGACGTTCCGTGCCTCGACGCCGAAGGACGGGCGGTCGCTCATGAGATCGCCTCCGGGCGGACCAGGAGGACGACGATCGCGGCGGTAAAGAGGATAATCGTCGCGATGTACGAGCCGACGAAGAAGTTCGCGAACTGGTTGACGAGGCCGAGGAGGACGCCGGCGGCGACGGCGCCGACAAGGCTCCGCACCCCGCCGACGATGGAGATGATGAGCGCGAACGTGGTGAACTGGAAGCCGCTGGCGACCGACACAGCCGAGCCGACGGCGAAGACGAGGCCGCCGAGGCCCGCAACGGCCGCCGAGAGCACGAAGATGAGCGTGCGTATCTTCCGGGGGTTCACCCCCACGAGTCGGGCCCCGCGTTCGTCCTGAAACACCGTCCGGGTGGCCTTTCCGAGGAAGGTCCCTCGAAGGAAGGCGAACAGGGCACCGAGGACGACCACGCCGATGGTGATGACGGCGAGCGAACTGCCGGTGAGGATCGCCCCGCCGAACGAGACGGTGCCGACGTCGAGGGGGAGCGTGTACCGCGAGGGGAAGAAGTTGATGAGGACGCCGTCGAGCAGCACGGTGAGGCCGAGCGTGGTGAAGATACCCAGGAGGATGCGCTCTTCCCCTTCCGAGCGGTAAACGAGCGAGAGGAGCGTCCGGTCGACGACGAGTCCGAACGCCGTGACGGCGACGAGCGCGACGACGGCCGCGACGACGAGTCCCTGTCCCGCGTTGACGACCACCGTGGCGACGAGAACCGTGAGGACGGCGAACGCGCCGATAGCGAGATTGAGCACCTCGCCGAGGCCGAAGACGAGCGTGATGCCGACGCCGAGCAGGGCGAGGAACACCCCGAACGCGAGGCCGTCGACCGCGACACCCAGCAGTGTGCTGACCGTTACCATGAGTTGCTCATACCAGATGCGGTGAGTGACGTATACCTTTCGGAATTCCCAACGGTCGACCGTGATGGTGCATGTCGCCGAGGCTGCGTAACGGCTGCGGCGAGAGGGATGCGACGGCCTGGTTCCACACCCGAAGCCGCTCGGTCCCGCGATACCGCCGCGTCCCGATTCAGCTCACATGTCGGGGGCGAGCGCGGGAAGCGCGTCGGTACGGAACTGCTCTTCGAAGCCGAAGTCCCCGTCGGGGTAGTACGGCGGCGCCTCGGG
Source organism: Salinigranum sp. (assembly GCA_041641615.1). Taxonomy (GTDB): domain Archaea; phylum Halobacteriota; class Halobacteria; order Halobacteriales; family Haloferacaceae; genus Salinigranum. The sequence continues at coordinate 4,585 of JBEPYA010000122.1, forward strand.
CGTGAGCTGGCTGTAGATCTGCACCTGGTTCGCCAGTTCGCCGTGGTCGGAGTACTGGATGGGGTTGGCGAACAGCGTGTCGAACTCGATGTTCCGGGTGGCGTCGGCGATGGCTGTCGGGTCGGCCGAGCCCGCGTCCTCGATGGCCGCCGCGATCAGCTGCCCGGTGACGTAGCCGTAGGCGGTGTGGGTGTCGAACTGCGCGTCCCGCGACTCGCCGAACCGCTGCGCTACCTCGGCGAACTCGTCGGAGTAGACGTCGGTGTTGTGGACGTGCGTGAACCCCCCCTCGAACGCGAGGTCGCCGAGCGCGCCGGCAATGACGCCCGGCGGGAAGCTCGGCCCGGTGATGACCTCTGGGCTGTAGCCGAGTTCGTTCATCTGGGTCGCGATGGTGAGCGAGCCGGGCGGGTGTCCGGTCGCGACCATCATTTCGAGGTCCTGTGGGTACTGGCGAATGAACGACTTGAAGTCGCTCGCCCCAACCGGCGCGGCCCGGATGTCGACGTCGACGCCGAAGTTCTCCTGGATGCCGGATTCGACCGAGCGCCCCCACGCGTAGTCGCCGATGATGGCACCGACCTTCGTGTAGCCGGCGTCCTCGACGAACGCCGCCTGCGCCTGCATCGTCGTCGCAGCCGGGAGCAGTCCGACCCGGAACGTGTAGGTCGTCTCCGGGGTGATGGCCTCGTTCGACCCGGACATGTGGAGGAAGAGCGGGACCTCCAGGTCCTGCGCGGTGCGTGCGGTCCGGATACCGACGTCGGAGGAGACGGGACCGGTCACCGCCACGGCGCTCTCCTGTTCGACGAACCGACGGAAGCTTGAATCGGCCGCCGCGGCGTCGCTGCCGGTGTCGGTTTCGACGACCGTCAGTTCGCGTCCCATGACGCCGCCGTCGGCGTTGATCTCCTCGACGGCGAACGCGAGTCCGGCCTTGTGCGCGTTGCCCCACGGGGTAAACGGCCCCGAGAGCGGCTGGAGCGCGCCGATGACGAGGGGGTCGCCGGACCCCCCGTCGCCACTGCTGGTGCTCTCGGTGTCGCTTCCGCTCTCGTTGCTTTCGCTGTCGCCGTTGCCACCGTCACTGCCACCCCCGTCGCTTCCGCCACTGCTCTCGGTTTCGCCGCCGCCCCCGCCGCTCTCCCCACCGCCGCCCGAACACCCTGCCAGGAGTCCGATACCGGCGGTGCCACCAGCCGCTTTCAGGAACGTGCGTCTCGCGAAGTACACCCTGTCCTTCATGAGTGTCACTATTTTTCTGTGGGTTTATATCTTTGCAGGATGGCTCCGAGCCATGCACTATCACGCACTGGGGGAACAGAATCGAGATCGGAACGGCAGCGCGACCACATCGCCGGGAACGGCGACGACCGAGCGCCCGCTGCCGACGGGCGTGGATTTATGAGGACTGCCCGCGGCCTCTGAGCCATGTCGGCAGACAAGACGACCAGCATGGCCGAGGCCATCGGCCGGATCGACCGGGGGAGCACCGTCGCCGCCGGGCTGGCGCTTGAACACGCCATTCCCTCCGCCGCCGGACACGAGCTCATCAGACAGGGAGTCGAGGACCTGACGCTCGTCGGCCCCATCAGTGACATCCTCTTCGACCAGCTCGTGGGTGCGGGCCTCGTCTCGCGGGTGCGTGCGGCGTGGATCGGGAACGTCAGCGCCGGCAGCGGCTACAACTACCGCCGGGCGGTCGAAGGCGGGGAGATCGCCGTCGAGAACCACTCGAACTTCTCGGTCGCGCTCGCACTCCACGCGGCGGAGCTGGGCGTCCCCTACCTCCCGACGCACTCGCTGCTCGGGAGCGACATCGCCGCGGAGCCGCACGTGCGCGTCACCGAAGACCCCTTCGAGGGCGAGCGGGTCGTCCAGGTGCCGGCGATCAGCCCCGACTGGACGCTCGTCCACGTCCAGCGCGCCTCGCCCGCGGGAGACGCCCACCTCTGGGGGAACACCGGCGTCACCTACGAGGGCGTCCGGGCGGCCGACCGCGTCATCGTCACCGCCGAGGAGATCGTCGACGAGTCGGTCATCACGAGCGACCCGAGTCGGACCCGCATCACCCGCGAGCAGGTCGACGCCGTCGTCGAGGTCCCCTTCGGCGCGCACCCCTCGCCGCTCGCCGGACGGTACCACCGCGACAACGACTTCTATCTTCAATACGCCGAGGCGACCCGCGACCCCGATGAGGCGAAGGCGTGGCTCGACGAGTGGGTGTTCGGCGTCGACGACCGCGCCGCCTACATGGAGAAGGTCGACCGCGACCTCTCCATCGAGGAGCCGACCGTCGCCGCGGAGGTGGCGTATGGCCAGTGAGGGCGTGGGTGGAGACGAGGCGTACACGGCGCGGGAACTGATGGTGAGCGCGGCCGCTCGCGAGATTGCGGACGGGGACGTGGCGTTCGTCGGGATGCGGCTGCCGCTCATCGCCTTCCAGGTCGCGGTCAGCACGCACGCGCCGAACGCCACGTCGGTGTTCGAGAGCGGCGTCGTCCGGGGCGACGCCGCGGAGGGCTTCATTCACACGATGTGTGACCTCCCGAACCTCAACCGGGCGGTGTCGACGACGGGCATGCTCGACGTGATGGGTCGGCTCGCCCGCGGCGACATCGACGTCGGCTTCCTCGGCGGCGCGGAGATAGACCGATACGGGAACCTCAACACGACGCGCGTCCACGCCGGCGACCGGGAGATTCGACTCCCTGGAAGCGGTGGCGCCTGCGACATCGCCTGCATGGCCGACCGGACGGTGATCCTGATGGCGCACGAACCGCGCCGCTTCGTCGAGCGTGTCGAGTACGTCACCAGCCCCGGCCACGGCGACGGCGGCGACTGGCGCGAGCGCGAGGAGCTGCCCGGTGGTGGGCCGAGCGCGCTCGTCACGACGAAGGCGTCGTTCGGGTTCGACGACGGCGAGCTGTACGTGAAGAGCTGTCACCCCGGCGTGGGCCTCGACGAGGTGCGCGCCGACTTCCCGTGGAACCTTCGAACGAAAGCGGACCTCGCTGGCGACGCGGGCGGGCCGGTCGAGACCACCCCCGAACCCACCGCGGAGGAGCTCGACCTCATCCGGACGTTCGACCCCGACGGCTTCTGGACGCGCTGACGGTCCTCCGACGACCGCTCCCGTCTCGGCTCCCGGTTCGGTGGAGGCGCGTTCCGGGTATCTATCCCGAACGACTAGTAGGAACTACTATATTCCCCGCCGAAACACTCTCCCCTGTCATGCAGCCACAGGTTCCGGAGGGGAAGCTCCCGGACGCGGATTCGATGCCGGACTTGCTCTTCACGCTCCCGGAGGCGCACTATCCGAAACGAATCAACGCCGCCACGGAACTGGTCGACCGACACGTGGAGGAGGGCCGCGGGGACGACGTCGCCATCTACTTCGAGGACGAGGGGATCACCTACGCGGACCTGCAGGCCCGAGTAAATCAGTTCGGGAACGCGCTGTCGGAGATGGGTGTCGAGGCGGGGAGTCGCGTCGTGGTCCGGTTCCCGAACAGACCGGAGGCCGTCGTCGCGTGTCTGGCCGTCCAGAAACTGGGTGGGGTCGCGCTCCCGTCGATGAAGCTCCTCCGGGCCAAGGAACTGGAGTACATCTTCAACGACGCGGGCGCGACTCACTGCGTCGTCTACGACGACCTGCTCGACGAGGTGGAGGGGGCGATGGCGAACCTCGACACACTGGAGGAGGTGATCGTCGTCGACCGCGGTGCGGGGGTCGACCACGCGTACCACGACTACGACGCACTGGTCGAGTCGGGAGATCCGACCCTAGAGGCGTACGACACCGAGCGCACGGACCTGGCGCTGATGCTGTACACCAGCGGGACGACCGGCCGGCCGAAGGGAGCCATCCACACCCACAGACAGCTCCTCGCGTCGGCGGACAGCTACGCCCGCTACTGTCTCGAACCGACGCGCGAGGACGTCTTCGGCGGGAACCCACCGCTCCCCTTCGCGTACGGCTACGGCGACCTCGTCACATTCCCCTTCCGGTTCGGCGCGTCGACGAGCCTCGTCGAGGACGCCACGCCCGGTGACCTGCTCGAAGCGGTCGAGGCCCACGGCATCACCGTCCTCTGTTCGATCCCGACGGCGTTCAACCAGATGCTCTCGAAGCACCCCGACGCCCCCGACGAGTACGACCTCTCCTCGCTTCGGGTCGGGATGAGCGCCGGCGAACCCCTCGCGCCCAGCACGTACGACGCCGTCGAGGACGCCTACGGCATCAAACTCCTCGACGGCATCGGGACGACCGAGATGCTCCACATCTTCGTCAGCCACCGCCACACCGACGAGGTCGACCCGTCGGCGACGGGCTTTCCGGTCCCGGGGTACGAGTGCCGGGTCGTCGACCCCGAAACTCACGAAGAAGTCGACAGGGGGGAAGCGGGGCTGCTCGCCGTCCGCGGCCCGACGGGCATCACCTACTGGGGTCGTCCCGACAAGCAGGCGGAGTCGGTCGTCGACGGCTGGAGCTACCCCGGCGACATCTTCGTCCACCGCGAGGACGGGCGACTGGAGTACAAGTCCCGCGCGGACGACCTCATCGTCTCGTCGGGGTACAACATCCCCGGTCCCGAGGTGGAGAACGTCGTCCAGGAACTCGACAGCGTCTCCGAGGTCGCCGTCGTCGGCTCCCCCGACGAGGAGCGCGGCCAGGTCGTCAAGGCGTTCGTGGTGCTCGCCGAGGGCGTCGAGGAGAGCGACGACCTGGTCGACGAGATACAGACGCACGTCAAGAACACCCTCGCCCCGTACAAGTACCCGCGGGCGGTCGAGTTCGTCGCCGAACTCCCGCGGACCGAGACGGGGAAGATCCAGCGTGTGAAGCTCCGCGAGCGCGAACGCGAGCAGTACGAGGACTGAAACGACGCCGTCGACCGCCGAGCGGGGGACACGAGCGTTTATCATCTCCGGGAGAATCGGTTCGCCCGAGACGATGCGTTACTACGAGGACATCGCGGTCGGCGAACGGGTCGAACTGGGCAGTTACACGGTGACCAAAGCGGAGATACGCGAGTTCGCGGAGCAGTACGATCCCCAGCCGATCCACGTCGACGAGGCGGCGGCCGCGGAGTCGGTGTACGGCGGCCTCATCGCGAGCGGCTGGCACACGGCCGCGGTCTGCATGCGCCTCCTCAGCGAGGGCTTCCTCAACGAGACGGCGAGCATGGGGTCGCCCGGCCTCGACGAACTCCGGTGGCTCGCCCCGGTCCGCCCGGGCGACACCCTCTCGGCGTCGGTCGAGATACTCGACACGCGCCCCTCCGAGAGCAGGGAGGACCGCGGGTACGTGAAGAACCGCCTCGTGGGGGAGAATCAGGAGGGCGACGACGTCATCTCCTGGGAGGCGACGAACATCATCGGCCGGCGCCCCTGACTCCGGATCACTCCCCCGAAAACTCCGGGTCACGCTTCTCGCGGAACGCTTCCAGCCCCTCGCGGTGGTCGGCCGTTTCGAGGAGCGTGCTCTGGGCGAGCGACTCCAACAGGCCGGCGGTCGCACGGTCGGCGTCACGCGAGGCGTTCACGACGCGCTTCGCGAGACCGAGCGCCTGCGGCGGCTGGTCGAGGAGGTCGCGGGCGTAGTCGGCCGCCGCCGCGTTCGGGTCGTCCTCCAGCCGCTCGACCACGCCGAGGTCGTGTGCGGTCGCCCCGTCGAACAGGTCGCCGGTGAAGACGAGGTCCTTCGCTTTCCCCGGACCGACGAGGTGGACGAACCGCGAACAGCCGCCGAGACCGGGGATGAGGCCGATGTTGTGCTCGGGGAAACCGAACGTCGCATCGGGGGCGGCGATGCGGACGTCACAGGCGAGGGCGAGTTCGAGGCCGCCGCCGACACAGGTGCCCTCGACGGCCGCGACGACGGGTTTCTCCAGGTCTTCGAGGCCGTCGAACACCCGACCGAGGACGCGGGAGTTCCGCCGGAACTCCTGGGTCGTCCAGTCGAGCGCCGTCTCGAACAGGGAGATGTCGGCACCCACGGAGAAGACGTCGGGCTCTCCTTCGAAGACGACGACCCGCACGTCGTCCTCACGGAGGCGGTCGAGCAGGTCGGCGAGTTCGCTCCGTGCGGACTGGTCGATGGCGTTGACCGGCGGGTTGCGGAGGTGGACCGTCGCGATCCCCTCCGCCAGTGAGAGGTCGAGCGTCTCGTAGGCCATGCGGTGACCTCCCGCCCGTCGGAGATGAATGTACCGTCGCCTCCGGCAGATTCCGCACACGGCCGAACAGTAAACAGGACGCGATGTCTGATCTGTAAACGAACTGGTATTCGAAGAGGAGAAACGGCCACGCGCCGGTTTCGAGTCGATTCCTGTGCGAACGTTTATTATAGACCAGCGGCCATAGATGGTCGACCCAGGCCAAGACCAATGTGTGCCGCGTACACCACCTCAGAGGAGTATCTCCCCGACGACACCGACGGCGAGGTCACGCTGCAGGTGACCGACACGGAGTCGCGCGAAATCTTTCAGACCAGAGCACGCGTCGCCCGCAGCCCCGACGACCTCGCCTCGCCGGCCCCGCTGACGGTCGTCAAGGGACCCCACGAGAACATCGAAGAGCAGTGGTACATCGAGATCATCGAGAGCGAGAACGGAACCGAGAGCGAGGGAGCGGGTGTGAGTGAGCACGACGGAACCGCCGGTGAGACGGTCGACGCCGACCTCCTCAGGCGGTGTATCGCGGAGGCCAGAGAGGAGTCGGACCTGCTGAACGCGCGCTCGGAGGAGCTGCGGGCCATCGTCTCGTATCTCGTCCGGACCGGGGAGTTCGACTCGACGTCGGACGCGGTGCGGTCGCTTCTGTCTGCGCGGCTGAACGCGGCGTATCCGGACCTCGTCGACCGGTACGTCGACGAGCGAACCGAACTCGAACGCGAGGCCGTCGCGTCGT
>JBEPYA010000123.1:0-11479 GCA_041641615.1 Salinigranum sp.
GCGACGCCTGGACTGTGTCGAGGCGCTCGCCACCCACGCGCTGGCCCGCGAGCGTCTGCGCGACGCGCTCGACGGGGCGTACGACCTCGAACGGCTGGCCTCCCGCGCCGCGGGCGGACGAGCGGACGCGTCGGACCTGCTCTCGATCCGTGACACGCTCGCGTTGCTGCCCTCGCTCGCGGAGGCCATCGAGGAATCGGCGCTGGCGGACTCCCCGCTCGCCGCGGTCGTCGAGCGGCCCGACCGCGAGGCCGCCCGTGACCTCCACGCGGAACTGGAGAGTGCGCTCGCGGACGACCCCCCGAAGACGGTGACGCAGGGTGGGCTCCTCCGGAGAGGGTACGACGACGAACTGGACGACCTCATCGAGCGGCACTCAGGTCTCGACGAGTGGCTCGACTCGCTCGCCGCCCGGGAGAAACGCGACCACGGCCTCAGCCACGTCACCGTCGACCGGAACCGCACCGACGGCTACTACATCCAGGTCGGGAAGTCGGTGGCCGACCGGGTCCCCGAGCACTACCGTGAGATCAAGACGCTGAAGAACTCGAAGCGGTTCGTCACCGACGAGCTCGAGGAGAAAGAGCGGGAGGTCCTTCGAATCGAGGAGGCCCGCGCCGACCTCGAGTACGAACTGTTCTGTGAGCTTCGAACCCGCGTCGGCGAGCGGGCCGAACTGCTACAGGACGTCGGGCGCGTGCTGGCGGAGGTAGACGCCCTCGCCTCGCTGGCGACGCACGCCGCCGGGCGGGACTGGACGCGGCCGACGCTGACGGAGCCGGGGCCGCTCAGAATCGAGGCGGGTCGGCACCCGGTCGTCGAGCAGACGACGGAGTTCGTCCCGAACGACCTGTTCGTGGACGAAGAGCGGAGCTTCCTCATCGTGACCGGGCCCAACATGTCGGGCAAGTCGACGTACATGCGGCAGGCGGCGCTCATCACGCTACTCGCACAGATCGGGAGCTTCGTCCCGGCCCGCTCGGCAGCGGTCGGTGTCGTCGACGGTATCTTCACTCGCGTGGGCGCGCTCGACGAACTCGCACAGGGACGGTCGACGTTCATGGTGGAGATGCAGGAGCTGTCGAACATCCTCCACTCCGCGACGGAGGAGTCGCTCGTCATCCTCGACGAGGTCGGGAGGGGAACGGCGACGTACGACGGCATCTCCATCGCGTGGGCCGCCACCGAGTACCTCCACAACAATATCGGGTGTAAAACACTGTTCGCGACGCACTACCACGAGTTGACGAGCCTGGCCGAGCACCTCCCCCGTGTGGCGAACGTCCACGTCGCCGCCGAAGAGCGCGACGGCGACGTGACCTTCCTCCGAACCGTCGAAGAGGGTGCGACCGACCGCTCCTACGGCATCCACGTGGCCGACCTCGCGGGCGTGCCGCAACCGGTGGTCTCGCGGGCGTCGGAGGTGCTCGACCACCTGCGCGAGGAGAAGGCCATCGAGGCGAAGGGAGGAGGAAGTTCAGAGCCGGTGCAAGCCGTCTTCGACCTCGGGAGCGGCCAGTTCGCGGCGGGCGGCGATTCGGCGAAGACGACGACGGGAGAAGCCGCCAGCGACGGCGGGGGGCTCGACCCCGAGATCGAGGCCGTGCTCGACGAATTGCGCGAGGCCGACGTGAACGACACGTCGCCGCTGGAGCTCATGGGGAGAGTACAGGAGTGGCAGCGGCGGCTCGACGCCGAGTGACGTCGGCTTCCCGGTTCGGCCGACAGTCGACGCTCGTCGGCGTGCTCACGTGGGCGACGGCTGGCCACCGGCGGTCCGGTCGGGGTCACCCTGGCTGTCGAGCGGGTCCTCCAGATCACCCATCACCACCTCGAAGGCGTCGGTCGCCGTGAGGAGCCCGACGACATCTCCCTCGGCGAGGACCATCGCCAGCTCCTGTCGTTCGGCCTGGAACCGGTCGATCACGTCGCTGATCGTCGTATCCGCCGAGACCGTCATCGGCGGCGCTGCGAGCTCTTCGAGCGTCACTTCCCCGGATTTCAGCTCTTCGGTCCGGTTGACGACGCTCGGGATGTAGACGATTCCCTTCACCTCCTCGAGGTCCGAGCCGACGAGCGGATAGCGAGTGTGAGGCGTCTGTGAGATGCGCTGGAGGTTCTCTTCGATGGACAGCTCCGTCGAGAGGAAGACGACGCTTTCCTCGTCGACCATCACCTCTCGGACTTCGGTGGTTCCGGCTTCGAGTGCGCTCACCACCTCGTCGTGGCGCTCGCCGGAGACCTCTCCCCGCTCCAGCAGAGAGCTCAGGCGGTTACGGAGTTGGGCCCGCGACTCGATGACGTCTTCCTCGGCTTCGAGCCACGCCCCGGTCATCTCGATGCCGAACAGCTGGAGCGTCCACTTCGCCACCCAGTCACCGAACGTGATGAGCGGTGAGATGACGACGTAGAACCAGTAGAGCGGTGCGGCGCCGTACCGACACACCATTCGCGAGCGCTCGACACCCAGATAGGTCGGGGTCTGCTCGCCGTGGGTGAGATGGATGAGATTGATGATTATGTACGCGATGAGGGCACCGGCACCGATCGTCGCCAACGTCGTTCCGGCGAAGAAAGGCTCGAAGAGCGCCGCCAGCGCCGGCTCGGCGACGATACCCACCGCGATACTCGATGCGGTGATGCCGACCTGACAGGTCGTGAGGTAGAGCTCCAGTTCCTGTGTCATCTCCCACGCGCGCTCGAGTTTGGGGTTGCCGTCCACGAACTCGTCCTCGGTGAACTGCCGGGCGCGCGTCAATGCGAACTCGATAGCGACGAAGAAGCCGTTCGCCAGAATGAGCCCGACGCCAGCGACGAGACGCAAACTAATCTCTACTGGATTCATCGATTGTCGACATCACCCGTTCTCGCTCGGCGCGTTAGAATGCTGGGGTTGTTTTTGCAAGTAGACACTCGATTGCGGCTCTGAGTATGAGATCCGCGTCAGTCGAGAAACCCGCGAAGGTCGGTCGTCCCTCGACGGGGGCGTCACGTCGACGGTCGGAACACCCCAGCGAACGCCGACCACCCTCGCCGTCGTCGTGCTCGTCTTGTTCCAGTGGAAACCGTCTTCTCGACGCGGTGACGGCAGAGAGAGCGACGGGAGACACCGGATGACCGACGTGTTGCCATTGCAGGCCGAAGCTCTTTTTGAGGGATGTTCGTAGAATTGTGTATGTCGGACAACAACACTGTCGATGCGCCGGCCAAAATCAGCCCGGAAACCGTCGCTGAGCGTCAGGACGACCTGTTCGTCCTCGACGTCCGGAACGAGGACGAGTACGAGGAGTGGTCGATGGACGGCAGTCACAACGTTCCCATCTACGACGAACTCCTGGACGAGGAGTTCGCGGAGCTGGCCGACGCGACGGACGAACTGCCGATGGACGAGGAGTTCGCCGTCGTCTGCGTCGCCGGCATCACGTCGGCCCGAGCAGCGCAGTTCCTCCGCGACCACGGCTACGAGGCGCGGACGCTGACGGACGGAATGGAGGGGTGGGGTTCGGTTCACCGCCGATTCGACGTCGACGGTGCCGATGGCGTCACACAGCTGATCCGGCCGGGGACGGGGTGTGTCTCCTACCTGGTCCACGACCGAGGCGAGGCGGTCGCGGTCGACCCCAGCCTCTACACCGACGAGTACGTCGACCTGGCCGACGACCTGGACGTCGAGATCGTCGGTGCAATCGACACGCACGCCCACGCGGACCACGTAAGCGGCGGACCCGTCCTCGCCGACCGTCTCGACGTCCCCTACTACCTCCACGAAGCCGACAGCGGCGAACTGACCGACTACACGCCCTTGGCCGACGGCGAAACGGTGTCCGTCGGCGGCCGCGACCTCGAAGTGCTCCACACGCCCGGCCACACGCCGGGGAGCGTCTCGCTCCACGTCGGCGACACGTTGCTGTCGGGCGACACCCTCTTCCTCCGCAGCGTCGGTCGGCCGGACCTCGAGGGCGACGACGAGGACGCCGTCCGCGACGCCGCGCGTCAGCTCTACGAGAGCGTCCAGCGCCTCCGAGAACTCAACGACGACACGCTCGTCCTGCCCGGACACATGAGCGACGAGGAGCTCCGACCGCTCGCGACGACCCTCTACGGGCTCGTCCGGAACACCGAAGTCGTCGCCATCGACGACGAGAGCGAGTTCGTCGACGCCATCGTCGGGAGCCTCGGCTCCACCCCCTCGAACTACGAGGACATCAAGGCGATAAACTGGGGGGAGGAACCCCTCACCGAAGAGGCCGAGGAACTGGAGCTCGGCCCCAACAACTGCTCGGCGAGCTGAGCATCCGACGGGAGAAGCCACAGGCGACGCGCCTCGGGACGGAGCGAACGACTCCGTGCCGGAAGAACTGAGAGACGGGTCCAAGGGCGCAATGAGAGCCACTGGATTGATACGTGATTCGCCCGTCTCATCGGGCAATGAACACGACTCGGTCTTCGTTCCGGCTCCAATCTCCGCCCTCCCGGTCCCGGTCGGCGGTGCGATCCCTACGAACCCGGGAGGGTCGATGATGGGCGGGAACATGTGGGCGAGAGTCGTCCAGCGGGGCATCCTCACGCGGACACGGGACGATGACGAGCGTCAGGAGGCGCTCGTCCTCCGCAATCCGGACGGAACGTGGGAGCTTCCAGGGGGGAAAGTCGAACACGGAGAGAGCGCGCTGGAGAGTCTCGAACGGGAAGTCCGCGAGGAGACCGGGCTGTCCGTCACGGCGGCCGACCCGGTGGATACCGCGGTTCGCAAGATGAAGCCGAAGAAGAAGCGCGGCAAGTTCGCCGTCGTCTACCGGTGTTCGTTCGAGGGCAGGGAGGTCGAGCTCAGCGACGAACACGTGGCGTTCGCGTGGCGGGATTTCTCGGAGGTCGGGGCGACGACCCTCAAGCAGGTCGACGAGTACCGGAGCCTCCGCCGGGTGCTCGCGGAGTCGGTCGACGAACCCCAGTGGGAGCGGAGGGCCGTCCGCGCGGCTGGGTTCGATCCGACCGGCGAATCGCTAACGAACGGGGGGAGCGCGAGCGACGGAGAGTCGGACGGAGGAAGCGATGAGTGACACAGGCGACGCCGGCGGGAGTGAGAACGCGCCCGACCACGACATCCGCGCGCTCGACGCGGGGACGGTCCAGCGCATCGCCGCCGGCGAAGTCGTCGAGCGGCCCGCGTCGGTCGTGAAGGAACTCGTCGAGAACAGCCTCGACGCCGACGCCTCGCGCGTCTCGGTCGCCGTCGAGGGCGACGGAACGCGTGAACTGCGAGTCAGAGACGACGGCGTCGGGATGACGGAGTCGGCGCTCCGCACGGCAGTGGAGGAACACACGACCTCCAAGATACGGGACATCGACGACCTCGAAGCCGGCGTCGGGACGCTCGGCTTCCGCGGCGAGGCGCTGCACACCATCGGCGCCGTCTCGCGGATGACCATCCGCTCGAAGCCGCGCGGGGGCAGCCGGGGAACGGAACTCGTCTACGAGGGCGGCGAAGTGGAGTCGGTGAGCCCCGCCGGCTGCCCCGAGGGAACGGTCGTCGAGGTGCGGGACCTCTTCTTCAACACGCCCGCCCGGCGCAAGTTCCTGAAGACCGAGGCGACCGAGTTCGACCACGTGAACACCGTCGTCACCCAGTACGCGCTCGCCAACCCGGACGTGGCGGTCGCGCTCGAACACGACGACCGCGAGGTGTTCGCCACCGAGGGGCGGGGGAGCCGCGAGGCGGCGGTGCTCTCGGTGTACGGGCGGGAAGTCGCCGAGTCGATGACCCGCGTCGACGGCGGGACCGACCGGGTGAGCGTCGAGGGGCTCGTCTCCGAGCCTGAGACCACGCGAAGCACGCGGGAGTACCTCTCGACGTTCGTCAACGGGCGGTACGTGACGAGCTCGGTCCTCAGAGAGGCGGTGTTGGACGCCTACGGCGGGCAGCTGGCTCCGGACCGCTACCCCTTCGCGGTGCTGTTCGTCGAGGTTCCACCCGACGCGGTCGACGTGAACGTCCACCCCCGGAAGATGGAGGTGCGGTTCGACGACGAACAGGGCGTGCGGCGCGCCGTCCGCGAGGGCGTCGAGTCCGCGCTCATCGAGTCGGGGCTGATTCGCTCTGCGGCACCGCGCGGCCGGTCGAGGGCTGCAGAGGCCGAAGTCAGGCCCGAGCCTCCCGACTCAGAGGCGGTCGGAGAGCCCGAACGCCGCGGCGGACGGACGGACGGCCGCCGTCCGCGTCGTGCGGCAGGAGCCGAAGCCGAATCGGCAGGTGGAGAGGCGGTCGGCGTGGAGCGCGACGGGGACCGTGGGACGCCCAGGGACACCGACGACAGTGACGATGACGACGGCGACAGCGACGGCGTCGCTGGCGGACCCGAAACCGGACGCGTCGACGACATCGACGAACGGCCGAGCGACGGTGTCGACGAGAGTGAGGGAGGGGTCGACGAGAGCGAGGGAAGGGTCGACGAGAGCGACGGTGTCGACGAGAGCGAGGGAAGGGTCGACGAGAGCGAGGGAGGGTCGAGTGCGGGAGCGTGGCACCGACGGGAACCAGTGACCGACCCGCACGCGCCGCACGACGCGGAGGCGACGACGGGCGCGACGGACGAGACAGCACAGACGGACCTGTCCGCGTCGCAGACCGACCAGCCCGAGTCGCAGACCGACCAGTCCGTGTCTGTCCCCTCGACGGCGACGTCGACCGGGGACGCAGCGGACGGCGTCGACAGCAGCAACAACAGCGACGGGGGAGCGGCGACGCCACCGGCGGACTCACGCGCCGGGACCGTCGTCGGCTCCGCGGCCCAGCGGACGCTCGCGGGCGACGCCGTCGAGCTGGACCGGACGTTCGACCGGCTCCCGCGTCTGCGGGTCCTCGGCCAGTTGCACGAGACGTACATCGTCGCCGCGAGCGAGGAGGGACTCGTGCTCGTCGACCAGCACGCGGCGGACGAGCGGGTGAACTACGAACGCCTGACGGCCGAGTTGGAGGGGGAGACGCCGACCCAGGCGCTGGCGTCGCCGGTCGAACTCGAACTCACCGCGCGGGAGGCGGCGCTGTTCGACCGGTACCAGGAGGCGCTCGCGCGAGTCGGCTTCCACGCCGGGCGCGTCGACGAGCGGGTGGTGGAGGTGCGGACGGTGCCCGCGGTCTTCGATGCGACGCTGGACCCCGACCGGCTTCGAGACGCGCTCACCGGGTTCGTGACCGACGAGGGCGACGGGGGACGCGAGACAGTCGACGCGGCCGCCGAAGAACTCATCGCCGACCTCGCGTGTTACCCCTCGGTCACCGGCAACACCTCACTCACCGAGGGGAGCGTCTTCGAGCTCTTAGAGGCGCTCGACGCCTGTGACAACCCCTACGCCTGTCCGCACGGCCGACCGACGGTCATCAGAGTCGACCGCGACGAGATCGAAGACCGGTTCGAGCGGGACTATCCGGGGCACACCGGCCGGCGGCGCGAGGAGTAGCGGCGGCACGAGCCCCGAGGGCTGAGAGGAGAAACGGGACGAAACGAAGGGAGCCGGCGGTCTCAGAGACGAGACGAACGGAGCCAGCGACCTCCGAGGCGGAACGAAGAGCGCGAACCGAGCGGAGCGAGGCGAGGGACGCGAGCGCCACGGCGTGACACGGTGAGGTAAGGACCTCTGGCATCTGAACAGTTAAGCCTCCCAGTTCGCTAGAGCGCGTGTGGACACCCCCTTCGACGTTCTCCAGGTCGATCCGGACGCGAGCGACGAGGTGATCGACAGAGCGTATCGGCGACGAGTGCTGGAGACCCACCCGGACCAGGGCGGGTCCGCCGAGGAGTTCCAGCGCGTCAGGAGAGCGTACGAACGGCTCAAATCGGGCGAGAAGCGCGCGATGCTCGAAGACGAGTGGGAGTCGTCGACGCCCGACCCGGAGGCGGCCACGAACGGACAGTCGAAGGCGGGGACCGACGACACGGCTGACGACGGCGACGAAGAGGGTGACGACAGCGACGGGCCCGACGAGTCCGAGGTGGGGGTCGACAGCAAACGGGTCGAGTTCCTCAACTACGACGTCCTCTCGGACCACGGCTGGTCGCTCGACGACGACGACCTCTTCGAGAAGGCCTCGGAGGCAGACCTCGCGCCCGAGGACTACGGGCGCGTCTTGGTCAAGCCCCGGGAATCACTGCTCGAAGCGGCCGAAGAGCGCGGCTTCACGTGGCCGTACTCGTGTCGCGGCGGGGCCTGCGCGAACTGCGCCGTCGCGGTCGTCGAGGGGGAGATGGAGATGCCGGCGGGACAGATTCTGACACCGGAGTTCATCGATCAGGGCATCCGGCTGTCGTGTATCAGCGCGCCGACCACCGACGAAGCGAAGGTCGTCTTCAACGTCAAGCACCTCCCCGGCCTCGACGAGCTTCGGCTCCCGCCGCGGCAGTTCGACAGGGCGGAGGCCAACGACTGAGCGGGAGCGAGCCGGGGCGAACCGAACCGGAACGGTCCGGACTGTAATCGCCCGAATTTTTGTACGGGAGCGTCGAATCCGGAGGTATGACAGACCTCGTGACCTTCGGCGAGACGATGCTCCGGCTCTCGCCACCACGTGGCGACCGGCTCGAGCGGACCCGTTCGTTCGACGTGCAGGCGGGCGGGGCCGAGAGCAACGTCGCCGTTGCCGCCTCCCTCCTCGGCCTCGACGCCGTGTGGCTCTCGAAGCTCCCCGACTCCCCGCTCGGCCGGCGGATCGTCCGCGAACTCCGCGGACACGGCGTCCGGACGGGCGTCGCGTGGGACCAGTCCGAGGAGAAACGCCTCGGCACGTACTACCTCGAACACGGCGGTACGCCGCGCGGGACCGAGGTCGTCTACGACCGGGCCGACTCGTCCGTGACGACCGTCACGCCCGAGGAACTGGCGACGGGGGTCGTCGGGGACGCCGACACGTTCTACACGAGCGGCATCACCCCGGCGCTCTCGGAGACCGTCCGGAAGACGACGGGCGCGCTGTTCGAGGTCGCGAAAGGGAGCGGGACGACGACGGCGTTCGACCTGAACTACCGGTCGAAGCTGTGGTCGCCCGCCGAGGCGAGAGAGACGTACGAGGCGCTCTTGCCCCACGTCGACGTCCTGTTCGCCGCCGAGCGCGACGTCCGCGAGGTGCTCGGCCGCGACGGCGACGCGGTCCAGCTCGCCCACGGACTGGCGACCGACTTCGACTCCGACACCGTGGTTCTCACCCGCGGCGACAAGGGCGCGGTGGGCATCCGCGGCGGCGAGGTGTTCGAGCGGCCGGTGTTCGAGGCCGACACCTTCGACGCCGTCGGGACGGGCGATGCGTTCGTCGGCGGCTTCCTCACCGCCCGTACCGACGGCGGTGACGTCGAGCGGTGTCTCGCCTACGGGTCGGCGACGGCCTCACTCAAGCGGACTATCGACGGCGACATCGCGGTGGTGACGCCCGCGGAGGTCGAAGCCGTCATCGCCGAAGAGGGCGCTGGAATCTCGCGGTAACGACGGTTCGCGGCCGGCGGACGCGACGAACGGACGGGACGAGCGGGTGTGAACGAGACGCACGACCGCCGTAACCGCTTTCGTCTTCCCCGGAGGAGCCCGGGTATGCACGTCGCGCTCATCGGTGCGTACGGGAGTGCCGGAACCGCCGTCGCCGGTCGCCTCGTCGAGCATCTCGGGGAGGAAGTCACGCAGCTGACGCTCATCGACGACGGCGAGCCCGGCGGCGGGCTCTGCATCCTCCGGGGGTGTATGCCGTCGAAGGAGGTCATCTCGGCAGCGGGCCACCGCTACCAGACCCGTCACGACGACCGACTGGTCGGCACGCCCGAGATGGATCTCGATCGAGTGATCGAGACGAAGGACGGCCACATCGAGAACTTCGCGCGCCACCGCCGGGCGGCGGTCCACGATATGGCCGAGCGCGAGGGCGCGGAGTTCCGCCACGAGCGGGCGACGTTCGTCGACGACCGCACCCTGAGACTCGACCCGAGCGGCGACGAGCTCACGGCCGACTACGTCGTCGTCGCCACCGGCTCGGTGGTGAACGTTCCGGATCTCCCAGGAATCGATGCGGTCGAGCCGGTCACGAGCGCGGACGTCCTCGACGCGACCGACCTCCCCGAGTCCGGAGTCGTGATGGGCTTCGGCTACGTCGGCCTCGAACTCGTGCCGTATCTCGCGGAGGCGGGCGTCGACCTCACGGTGGTCGAACACGACGCGCGTCCGCTGGACGAGGCCGACCCGGACTTCGGCGACGAACTCCTCGACCTCTACCGCGAGGAGTTCGACGTCGAGGTCCTCACCAACACGTACGAACAGCAGGTCGAATCGACCGGGGAGGGAGTCCGGATACACCTCGACCACGACGGGGAGGAGACGACGAGAGAGGCCGAGGCGCTCTTTCTGTTCACGGGGCGACGCCCGGACCTCGCGGGGCTCGGCCTGGAGAACACCGCTCTCGACACCGAGGGCGAGTGGGTCCGCGACACGATGCAGGCCCGCGACGACGAGCGCGTGTTCGTCGTCGGCGACGTGAACGGGAAGGAGCCCATCCTCCACGTCGCCAAGGAGCAGGGGTTCGTCGCCGCCGACAACATCCTCGCGCACGCGGCGGGTGGGGAGCTGGCGGAGTACGAGAACGTCCACCACCACGTCGTCTTCTCGGCGGGGGGCGTCTACCCCTACGCCCGGGTCGGCCACTCGACGGCCTCGGTCACCGAGGAAGGGCTCGACCACGTCGCGGTCACCCGGCGTGCCAGCAACGACGGGGTGTTCAAGACGAAGGCCACCCCGCGGGGCCTGGCGAGCCTCGTCGTGGGGACGGACGGGACCGTCCTGGGGTACCAGGGGCTGCACTACCACGCGGACGTGATGGCGAAGACGATGCAGCTCGCGGTGGAGATGGGGCTGGACGTCCGCGAGATTCCCGACCGGGCGTACCACCCGACGACACCGGAGATTCTGGACGGGCTCTTTCGGGAGGCGAAGGCCGAGTTGGACGGTCGGTGACGAGGAGGTCCTTCGGGGTGGAGACGACGGGTGCGGTGGGGGGTACGTGTCAGCAAGTGAGTGTCGGTGAGATCGACGGAACGACTCGGTCCAACAGCGGGGCCGTGCGGTACGCGTACACGGTGAACCGCAACCGCACCCACCGGAGCGACAGAGTTACCCCGTGCCGTTCGTTCGTTGCGCTGACGAAAGCCGTCCCGGCCGGTCGCGCGCACCTGTTGGTCACTCGCTCACGACGCCCCGACGGCCAATACGGTGCGGTGGCGCGTGACGTCACGCGGTCCCGTCGCGTGACTCACGCGTGAGGGACGAGCGACCGAGCGAAGCGAAGGAGCGAGTCGGCTGGGGAGGAGGAGGCCTACACCGCGCCCGTGTACCGCGCGGTCGCTCTCACTCTCTCGCTTTTTGCGTGTCTCGACGTCCGTTCGGTCGCGTGCCCCCTCGTTCGAGTCGTCCGTCCACCGAACGCCCGACCGGGGCTCAGTCGAGATCGGCT
>JBEPYA010000124.1:0-11460 GCA_041641615.1 Salinigranum sp.
CGGAAGACGGGGCTCACGATGCCCGTGATCGGCTGGGAAGCCGTGCAGTCGCTCGTCACGGAGGTCGGCCTCGCCGACCCCGAGGACTCGAGCGTCAACTGCCTGCTCGAAACGCTGCGCGTCGCCCGCGAACTCCGCGACGACGACGACGAGGCGGTCGTCGCGGTCGTCGCCGGCGGCGGCGACTCCATCGTCGGCGCGGACCGCTCGGTCGCCGCCCAACTCGACCGCCTCGTCGAGGAGTACGCGCCCGACTCCGCGGTGGTCGTCATCGACAGCGTCCAGGACGAGCGGCTGGTCCCCGTCGTCGAATCCCGCCTGCCCGTCGACGCCGTCGACCGCGTCGTCGTCCGACAGGCGCACGACCTCGAATCCACGTACTACCTCCTGAAGCAGTTCCTCGCCGACGAGGAACTCCGGACGACGCTCTTGGTGCCGACGGGCATCGGGCTCCTCTTGCTCCCGATCCTCCTGACGCAGTTCTCACCGACCATCGCCCTGGCGGGGCTGGCTTCCCTCCTGGGGGCGGTGCTCCTGTACAAGGGCCTCGCGATCGACGAACTTCTCGCGGACGTCCCCGACCGGGTCCGAGCGGCGATGTACTCCGGACAGGTGTCGGTCGTAACGTACGTCGTGAGCGCGGGGCTCACGCTCGTCGGGGTGTTCCTCGGCGCGCTGTCGGTGTCGAACGCACCCGTCGGCGAGACGGCGCTCCTCCCGGCGATGCAGTTCACCTACGCCGCCGTGCCCTGGCTCGCGCTCGCGGCGCTCACCGCCAGCGCGGGTCGGCTCCTCGACGAACTCATCAGCGCCGAAGGCGTCCGGACGCCGTATCTGAACCTCCCGTTCGGGGTGGTCGCGCTCGGCCTCGTCGTCCGAGGCTTCGCGGGCTACTTCCTCGAACGGGAGGGGGTCCTCCCCAACCTGATCCTGTTCGACCGCATCCTCCTCACCGCGACGCAACGGCTCGCGCTGTTCATCGTCGCCGGCATCGTCGTCTCGCTCGTCGGCGTCCGCGTCGCCGTCCGGGTGACGGACGACGGGGACGGGATCGACGCTGTCGACGCGGGCGGCGGAGAGGACGCGGAGGCCTGATTCACCCTCGCGTCGGTCACCGATTCTACTGCGTGCCCCGACTCCGGTACTCGCCGTGTTTCACGCCGAGCGCCAGACAGATCGCCCCGAAAACGATCATCGAGGGCGTCACCATCATCAACACCGTCGACGGGGTCATCACGGGTGCGGCGACGAGCGCGCCCGTCCCGACGGCGACGAGGACGGTGAACACCAGCACGGTCTTTCCGAGGTCGAACTCCATACTGGGGTTCGGGACGTGTGAGACTAAGCCGTTACGGCATCGGGCGACCGGTGTTCGTGCGAGAATCGCTCCCGGACGGGAGCGGTCGGAGCCGACGTCGGTCAGGTACTCCACGACACGACGCTTCTCGTGCGGTTCGGGTCAGTTCCAGGGTGCCCAGTCGGGGTCGACGCGGCGGTCCCGCGTGTCGAGGTCGTCGATGCGCGCGACGTCCTCGTCGTCGAGAGCCACGGTAAGCGACTCCCAGTTGTCGCGGATGTGTTCCGTGGAGGTCGCCTTCGGGATGGCGGTCACGCCCTTCGCGCGGAGCCACGCGAGTGAGACGCCCGCCGGACTGGTGTCGTAGTCGTCGGCCAGCTCTTCGAGCAGGGGGACGTCGAACACCTTGCCCCTCGCGAGGGGGGAGTACGCGACGACCTCGACGTCGTGTTCGGTGCACGCCTCTCGGAGCTCCTCCTGCGGGAGGAGCGGGTGGAGTTCGACCTGGTTGGCGAAGACGGGCGCGTCGAGGACGTCGATGGCCTCCTCGACCTGCTCCGACTGGAAGTTCGAGACGCCGACGCGGTCGATCTTCCCCTCGTCGTGGAGTTCGTCGAACGCCGCGAGCGTCTCCTCGGGGTCGTACTCGTGGGAGGGCCAGTGGACGTACAGCAGGTCGACCGCGTCGACGCCGAGGCGGTCGAGCGACTCCTGCGCGGAGGAGAGGACGTCGTCGTACGCGAGGTTGTCGGCCCACACCTTCGTCGCGAGGAAGACGTCCTCGCGGGGGACGTCGGCGGCAGCGATGCCGTCGCCGACCTCGCTCTCGTTGTCGTACGCCTGGGCGGTGTCGATGTGGCGGTAGCCCATCTCCAGGGCCTCCTCGACGGCGGTCCGGCACTCGTCGGAATCGGTGTTCTGCCAGGTGCCGAGGCCGAGCATGGGCATGCCGTTCGCGAGCGGGGCGACGTCGCTGTCAGTCGTTCGTGGCATCGCTCGAAGGGAAGAGGAGTAGACCGAAACGAGTTGTGAAACCCACCAGTCGTGCCGCGTTCGGACCGTCGAAACGGCCGTGTACACCGATGCCGTCCCGACAGAAGAGAAAGGAACACTGATTACTCGGAGGCAACAGCGTGGGATATGGACGAGCGTTTCAACGTGGTAATCGCCGGCGCCGGGCCGGCGGGCGCACAGTGTGCACGAGACCTTGCCACGAGAGACTACGACGTGCTCGTTCTGGAGACCGAAGCCGAGGCGGAGTTCCCCAAGCAGAGCAACAAGTCGACGGGGGGAACGTTCCCCTCGATGCTGACGTCGTTCAACGTGCCGGACGACGTCGTGATGCAGTTCACCGACAGCATCGTCCTGGAGTCGCCGAACGGCTCCTACAGTCGACCGCAGACCGGGGCCGTCTTAGAGTTCGCCGACTTCAAGCGCTTTCTCGTCCGGGACGGACAGGAACAGGGCGCACAGTACCGGTTCGACGCGCGCGTCTCCGGCCCCATCGTCGAGAACGGCGAGGTGGTCGGAGTGCGGTACGACGGCGACGAAGAGGTGTACGCCGACGTCGTCGTCGACGCGACCGGTCCGGCCGCCCCGCTCGCGCGCGCGCTGGACGTCGTCGACCTCCAGCGCGAGAAGCAGGCGATCGGCGTCGAGTACGAGTTCGAGGGGATCGACCTCGACCACCCCGACTACGCCGACCTCCACGACGCGATGATGCTCAGACTCGACCACGACCTCGCCCCGGGCGGCTACTCGTGGATCTTCCACACCGGCGACGACACCGCGAAGGTCGGCCTCTGTTACATCCAGAACGAGAGCCACCGCGAGTACGGACAGGACGGAATGACCATCGACGGCTACCTCGACTACTGGCTCGAGACGGATCCGCGCTTCGCCGACGCGACGCGACTGGAGGGAAAACAGCACCGCGGCTCGGCGCACATTCAGATGCCCACCAGTCTCAGTACGGACAACTTCGTGGCCATCGGCGACACGGTGCCGACCATCGACCCGCTGTGGGGTGAGGGCATCCACAAGGGCATGAAGTCCGCGCGCGCCGCCGCTATCACCGTCGACAGCTGTCTCACCCCACGTGAGCAGGACACCTCCGCCGAGCAGATGGAGCTGTACGACCACCTCTGGCACACGGAGGTCGCCCCGAAGATGCGGACGCGCCTCCTGATGACGGAACTGCTGTATCTCGCACCCAACGAGCGCTACGACACGCTGATGCGCGACCTGAACCGGGCCCCGCCCGAGACGCTGAACGAGGCGAACAGAGGGAACCTGCGGTCGCTGGTGAAGCTCCTGCACCTCAAGGACGCCTCGCTCGTGAAGCGACTGGCCGAAGAGCGCTTCCGGAACTGACCGGACCGCCCGCGATCGACCGGGCGCCTCACGCCTCCCTCTCGACGCGAGCCGACTCTCCCGCTCTCGTCCGGCGTAGCGACAGAGCTATTGTGGTATGTGATGTCGATTGACACGGGTGGCTCACATGGTCGAACTCTCCGCGCACAACACCAACGCCGTCGCACACCGTATCGCGGGCGACTCGCTCGTCTACGACTGCCCGAACTGCGAGTTCGGGGAGGTCCTCGTCACGGCGCTCCTCGAATTCGACGACGCCCGGTGTCTCGACTGTGGGACCCGCTACCGGCTCCAGGTCGAGCCGGTGGAGTGACCCGGTCGAGCGAGCCGACCGGGTGACGCCCCGGGACACGGATTCGGCGCACGCCGTCGGCCGACGCGCCGGAACTCGACTGGACGGAAACGGTGATGTTCTCGGACGACGTACTGGTGGGAGCTATGCGTGGCCGTCTCCTCCCTCTCGTCGCCCTCCTCGTCGTCGTCGCCGGCTGTACGGGAACGCTCGTCGAGGTGCGCTCGGGCCAGGCGACGATTCCCGACGCGGCGCTGGCTCCCGTCGAGTACGTCCACGGGAACACCACCGAGGTGCCGCTCACCTACCCGGTCGGGGTTGGTCCCATCTCCCGCGACGTCAGCGTCTACGTCTGGGTCTCGGGCTACTCGCGAACCGTCACCGACGAGTCGGGTGCGAACGACACCGCCGCGCTGCTCGTCGTGAGTTCGCCCAACCGGAAGGTGGAGGGTCAGTCGGTCAACCCCTTCACCCAGCTTTCGAACCGCGGCGTCGTCTCGGAACTGTTCGAGGTGGTCGCCGAGGCGGACAGCGCCACGGGTGGCGTCATCGACGGCGCGAGCGCCAACGTGACCGAGGTGGCGCGGCTCGAAGAGCAGAGCGTCCAGAACCGGACCGTCCTCGGGCAGACGGTCGAGGTCGTAACGTTCGCCGCGACGGTTCGGATCGACACTGCGGCGGCGACGGGAGCCGAGACGTCGACGGAGAGAGAGGCGTTCACCGCCGACACCGACACCGAGACGACCCGAACGCTCCTCGTTCACCTCATGGCCGTCGAACACGGCGAGGACGTCGTCTTCGCCATGGGCGTCCACGGCGACGACATGGACGAGTCGGCGACCATCGCGGGACTGATGGAGGCCATCGAACACGAGACCGGGACCAGTGAGTGACGGGTCGATTCGGTCGTTCGACGAGACGGAACGAGACGACGGTCGTGATACTGTTCGGTCGCTCCTCGCGCGCCGACCGCCAAACACGGATGAGAGCGGTAGCGCGTGAGGGCGCGGCCTCTGTGGCCGCTTCCACGAGTGAAACGGGCGGGAGGCCGCGAGACCGCAGGTCTCGCCAGCCCTCGCGCGCGAGAGGCGACTGAGAGGAGCGAGAGAGGGAGCCGGGTGGAGTGGGCGAGACCACGTCGCGCCCGTGTGTCGCGTGGTCTCCCCACTGGGTCGACCGGTGTCGTCGTCGGGTCGACACCCGACCACCGCGACACAGGCACACCGCCGGCGTCACGAGCCACCTCACGGCGAACCCACGGAGAACAACAGTCAGGTCACTCGCCCCCCTCTTCGACAGCCATGAACCGACGAACCGTCACGAGCGGCACCGAGTGGGAACCGCGCGTCGGCTACTCCCGGGCGGTGCGCGTCGGCGACCGAATCTGCGTCTCCGGGACGACGGCCACGGACGACGAGGGCGACGTCGTCGCCGTCGGCGACCCCTACGGCCAGGCGATGCGGGCGATGGAGAACGTCGTCTCGGCCGTCGAGGATGCCGGGGGAGCGGTGGGTGACGTCGTCCGCACCCGCATGTACGTCGTCGACATCGACGACTGGGAAGCGGTCGGAGACGCCCACGCCGAGGTGTTCGGCGACGTTCGCCCGGTCACGTCCATGGTCGAGGTCTCACGGCTCATCGACCCCGACCTGCTCGTGGAGGTCGAAGCGGAAGCGGTCGTCGGGAGCGCCAGCGAGGGTGAACGAGGGGGGTGAACGGTCAGAACCGGAGTTTCAGCGGTTCGTCGCGCTCCCCCACGACTCGACCGGCGACGCCGGCACCGAGCGCGTACGCGACCGATTCGGCACCGCCGCGTAGCCGAGTCGCGAGCGACTTCTGGGGGGTGAACTCCTCGACATCGACCTCGTCGCGGTCGAGGAGGGCGGCGAACCGCTCTTCCACGTCGTCGCGCGCGCCGAGGTCGTCGACGAGGCCGCGCTCGTGGGCCTCCCGTCCGACGAACACCCGCGCCTCGGTGTCGCGGATGGCCGCCTCGTCCATGTCGCGCCCCTCGGCGACCCGCTCGACGAAGTGGTCGTAGAAGTCGTCGATGATCCCTTGCAGATAGGCCCGCTCGTCGTCGTCGATCTCCTTCAGCGCGATGCCGGCGTCCTTGTACTCGCCGGCGGCGAAGCGCTCGTAGGAGACGCCCAGTCGCTCGGCGAGGTCCGAGACGTTCACCCGCGAGCCGATGACGCCGATGCTCCCCACGATGGAAGCGTCACGCGCCCACAGTTCGTCACAGCCGCTGGCGATCCAGTAGCCGCCGCTGGCGCAGGTGTCAGTCGCGTACGCGAGCGTCGGGCCGTCGAACTCGACGATGGAACGGCGGATGTCGTCACTCGGGACGACCTCTCCGCCGGGCGTGTTCAGTTTGACGAGGAGCCCCTCCACCGCGTCGTCCTCGTCGGCGCGTTCGATCTGCTCGACGATGTCGTCGGCCGGGGTGCCCCGCGGACTCGTGGGGAGCGGGCCGGGGCCGCCGTCGCGGGAGATGGGACCGGTGACGGCGACTTCGGCCACGTCGTACGCGGGGTAGCGCGCGCGCACCGCTCGCGCGACGAAGCGGAGCGCGAACACGACGAGCACGACGACCAGAAGGACGCCGAGGAGGTCGGCGAGGTCGGTCGGGAACCGAACGAGGAGCGCCCAGCCGACGACGGCGGCGACGGCGGCGGCGACGAGGCCCACCACGAGGGTGACGACTGTCCGTGTGCGTTCGCTCATACCGACTCCGTCGGGACGCGCCGAATAAAAAGACCGTGAGAGAGAGAGAGTGAGACTCGACCGCGACTTAGAGCAGGCCGGCCTTCTGCAGCTTCATGAGGTCCTCGGTGTCCAGCGTCTCGCCCTCCTTGAACTGCTGGTAGATCTCCTCGGCCTCTTCCTTCGCCTTCTCGCGCTGTTCGGCGCGCTCGTCCTTGCGCTCTTCTTCCTCTTCCTTGTCCAGTTCGCGCAGGCGTTTCTGGACGCGGACGAAGTCCTCGTGGTGACGGTCGGCGGCCTCCTGGGCCTCGACGAAGAGCTCGTGCATCTCGTCGGCCTTGTCGCGGATTTCGTCGGCCGCGCGGTAGGCCTCGATCATCTGGTTGTGGTGTTCCTGGGCCTCGTCGGCGAGCTCGGTCACCTTCTGGTGGTGCTGAGAGGCGTCGGAACGGACGGACTCGGCCTCCTCGATGAGTTCCTCGAGTTCGCCGGAGTCTTCGACCTTCTCCTTGCGCTGTTTGAGCTCCTTGCGCTTGTTCTCGATCTTCTCGATGAGTTCGCGCTCGTCCTCGGTCGAGAGGACCTCGGTCTGCTGGCGGAACTCGAGCTGCTCGATCTCCTCTTCGAGCTCTTCGATGTCCGTGCCGTCGTCGAGCTCCAGGTCGCTCTTCATCTGCTCGACCTGGTCGAACAGCTCGTTGGCCTGTGCGTTGAGCTCGTTGCGGTTCTGCTTGTGCTCTTGGACCTGTTCGTTGAGCTCGTCGCGCTTCTCGCGGTGTTTCTGGGCCTCGTCGACCTTCTCACGCGTCTTCGCGTTCAGGTCGTCGCGCTTGGAGGCGCGTTCGGAGGCCATCTGGTTCAGCTCGTTCCGTCGGTCTCGCAGCTGCCCTGCGAGCTTGATAAGCTGACCTTTGGAACCGTTTTCGAGCTTCTCATCCGAGAGCTCGACGTTGTTTGCTGTTTCGAGTTCGCTAACGTCGAATTCTTCGAGGACTTCTTGTTTTGTTACCATGCGTAATCGAACCTCTGTACCATCACCCTGCCGAGCGCGGCGGCTGCGCGGTTGAGTGCGACCGGCCGTGTAAGAGAACTCCCGATCATTCTGCGTGCGGTGCCGCCGGAACGCCGGTGGCGTTCAGGTACCTACCGGTACAGGCTATTCGCATATAAGTACTTCGGTGGATGAACGTGTGAAAACCACTGTCATACCGCTCGAAACGCCCGTGTGGGTCGTTCTCACATATTCCACGGAGTATATAAACTCCTCGGGAGCCTGTTCGACGGAAAGAGACGATACAGCGACAGGAACGCCCGATTCGGGAGTCGCGAACCGACGCCGACTTGTCCGTCGCCCCGCCAGCAGAGATATGAGAGAGGTCATTCACGCCCGCGGTCACGACGCCGTCCGGGCTGAACACGCGAGCACGTTCGAGGTGACGACCGACGACTGGCTCACGCCCGCCGGCGACTGTATTCTCGCTATCGACGCCGACCGAGCACCCGCGGACTTCGACCCCGCGTTCGTCGCGGCGTGTCGAAACCACGACGCACGCGTCGCCTGCGAGGCCAGGGTCGGTGAGCACGTCCACGTCGTCGAGGGGCGCGGTCACCCCGACCTGACGTTCGAGAGCGACCGCTCGGCCGTCGGGCGCACGAGCGACTACGTCGACGACCGGACCGTACTGGTCGACGCCGACCACGCCGCCGCCGGATTCAGCCGCGAGATGGTCGCCGCGCTCCAAACGGGGGCGGACCTCGTCTTCACGCTCCGCGTCGATCCCGGTGAGTGACCGGGGCGGAGCCGCCGGCTCGACGCCGGCTAGCGCCGACGAACCACGGCCGGAACTGGTTCGGACGGCTGCATCGTGATGCCCGCCCGCCGGGGCAGTTCGTCGGCGAGGACCTCGACGTCCCACTCGGCGAACACGGTTGCGAGAATGAGCTTCGCCTCGACGAGCGAGAGCTGGCGGCCGATGCACGCTCGCGGCCCCGCACCGAACGGAAAGTACGCCGGCTCCGCGGCGGGCTTCGTCTCGAGCCAGCGGTCGGGGACGAACTCGCGTGGGGCGTCCCAGTGTCGGGCGCTCCGGTGCATCACCCACAGCGGGAGCATCACCGGCGCTCCCGCCGGGATACGGTAGTCGCCGAGCCGGACGTCGACCGTCGGCTGGCGGAATATCGCCCACACCGGTGGTAACAGTCGCAGCGTCTCGTGAACGACCCGCTCGGTGTAGTCGAGCGACGCGAGGTCAGCCCAGCCCGGCACCGGATCGACCACCCTGTCGACCTCCTCGCGGAGGCTGGCTCGCGCCTCCGGGGTTTGCGAGAGGAGAAACAGCGCGTACGTGAGCGTGAGCGCCGTCGTCTCGTGCCCGGCCAGCAGCATCGTCATCACCTGGTCCCGGAGTTCGTCGTCGGGGAAGGCGTCGGGGTCGTCGGCGATCGCACGCCGGAGGAGCGAGAGCACGTCGTCGCCGTCGGGTTCGTGCATCGCCACGATCCGTGCGGCCACGTCGTCGAGTTCGCGGATAGCTCGTCGGTACGCCCGTGGGGGCGGGAGCTGGAGCCACGGCGGCCGGACGGCGCCGCTCGGGGAGACGGCGATCCCCTCACCGACAGCGTCCATCGCCTCGCTGACGTCGACCGCGTCCGCCCGCGGGAGGTCGACACCGAGGAGGAGTCGTGCGATGACGCGAACGGTGAGGACGTCGAGTTCCCGGTCGACGTCGAACTCGTCCCCGTCGCGCCAGCCGTCCGTCGTGGCACGGGTGAAGTCGACGATGGTGTCGCCGAACCCTCGGAGACGGGAGGTGGAGAACGCGGGCTGGAGCGTCGTCCGCTGACGTCGCCAGAGGTCACCCTCGCTCGTCAGCACCCCCTCCCCCACGAGCGGGTCAGTGAGTTCGGGACGGAGCTTCGGCTTCTCGTACCGGGCGTGCTCGTCGACGAGGACGGGGGTGACGAGCGCGGGATCGAGCACCACGTAGATACCGGGACCGACCATTCCCGAGAGGTGGACGACGCCGTCGGTGTAGGCGGCGTCGAGCGTGTCGAGGAAGTCGAACGGCGACTCGGCGAACCGGAGGGCGTTGCCGACGACAGGGGGGCCCGGTGGCGAGTGAGGCGTGCGCATGAGTGATGGAAGGCAGGTATCGCGTACGGTAATGATTGACGGCAGTCGCGCCCGACTGTGACATCCTCCCCGTCGTAAACGACGGGGCTTCCCCGACACGGGGACTCAGGCCGAGCGCCCGAAGGTTTCAGTCCTGATACGTCGTGAGGGTCATTTGCGCTGGTGCGCTCGTCTCACGGGGGACTGTGGCGGTGTCACAACCGCTCCCGTCCTGTGGCGAGTCATCGTCTGCCTGTTTCATTGGCAGGCTCTCTCCCCACGGGTCTACGCGACGTGCGATATTCGCACTCGCGTTAATATCCGCTTGGAACGTTGAAACGTGGCACTCTGAGTTCTTGCACTTGAACTCTGCTTGCCGGGGCCGATACCCGACGTGTTTGCACGAGTGACACGTCTTCGAGGTGTACTGCGGGTGAACGTACTGGACTGGAATACCGGCGTCCTTCGCCTTGTCCTCGATACGTCCCTGCAACCGAGCGAAGGCCCATGAGTGCAAGCGTCGGTTCATATGTTTCCTGTAGTCCAGTGACTCACGGATGTACGCCAAGTCCTCCATCACGATGACAGGGTTCTCGAACTGACGAGCATACTCCACAGACTGACGAGACGCCTTCTCGATAATGTCTGTGAGTCGGTTCTGGTGGTACGAGAACCGCTCCTCGATACGCCACTCAGAAGCGTCTCGCTCTTGGAGTCGCTTGAGTGTCGTGAACATCTCCTTGTGGACTCGCTTGGCTTCTTTCCCGTTGATGAGAAGTGGTTTCGTGGGAGTGTCGTGTTGGAGGGCACAGCCCGTGACCAACATCGACTCGCCCATATCGAATCCAATCCGAGTCGGATTCTCAGGGATTTCGGAGGTGTCCTCGATTTCGTATTCGACGGTGACGTGGAGCGTCCACGTCTTTCGGTGTCTCTGCAAGCGAAGTTCGCCCACTTTGGTACCCGACTCGTCATCGAGCATCTCAGCCCACAGTTCCTCTTGTTCGGGGTTCAGTCGGAGTGGTATCCAGAAGTTGGTTCCGCGACCGGGTTGGGGAACGTTCCAACAGATCTCGTACTCACGCGAGGAGTCGCGGTCGAACTTCCCCGCCCGGTTCACGAACCGGAGCGGGTGTTCGTCGTCCAACTCTTTCGCGTTGTACGTATTGTGGAGTTTTGGGACGTAGGACTTGAGGGCATCTTTCGCTTGGTACGGTAGGTTGTACGGTGTCACCACGTCGTTCGTGGCGCTCATCGTCGTGCAACCGTTATCGAACGCCTCGTGGAGTGCCTCTCGGTACTCGGTGAGGATTTGCTGGAGGCGTTGCTCTTTGCACCGTGTGGGTGGTGCGAGCGTGGCTTCCAGCGTCTTGTTCGCGGTTGCAGACACAGTAACCTGTACGAATCATGCACACTTAAATGTAACTAATACGTAACATTGAGTATGACGAAGTACGTGAAAATCGAGTTCGATAACGAGGAGCAGTACGAGTCGTTGAAAGAGACGAAAAACCACTATGGGTTTACGTGGAAGGGGATGTTACTGAAGGCGCAACGCACGTTGGAGTCCCAACCGAGCGACGAAGAGTAGTAGTTCAGCAGTTGTCGGATTCCCTCCCGGCCTGAACAGTAGACGCCGAACCTAACTGACGACTCGATTCGTAGTCGTTGGAATGGTCG